>JANPFX010000054.1:0-5486 GCA_031423635.1 Acidimicrobiia bacterium
GCGCCCGCCGGGTCGGATGGATCGGCCGGGTCGCCGCCCTCCCATATGAGGAACGCGTCGGGCAAGCCGGGCGGCACGCTCGCGCCCACCGCCTCACGGATGCGGCCAGCGTCTTCCGCCGCGACGTACCGGTCGTCGCCAGCGATGCGAACCAGCGCGGCGCGGCGGGCCTTCACCAGAACGCCGATGGCGTCCGAGGCGAACGCCGCACCACCCTCACACCGCGCTGCCAATTCGAGCAACGACAGGTCGCCGAGCTTGCGCAGCAGGTCGTGCACCGCATCGACCGTGCGGGCATGGCGACGCGGATCCAGCGACTGAAGCTCGTCCTCGACCGAGGCAAGGGCACGCGGGTCGATGAGCTCGCGCAGCTCTTCCGAGCCGAGCAGCTCAGCCAGCATGTCGCGGTCGAGCGCCAGTGCGGCGGCTCGGCGCTCGGCCAGCGGAGCGTCGCCGTCGTACATGAAGTTGGCGATATAGCCGAAGGCCAGCGACGACGCGAACGGTGACGGGTGAGCCATGTCGAGGCTCACCACCCGCACCTTGCGCGCCCGAATCTCGTGGAGCAGGCCCATCAGCGAGGGCACGTCGAAGGAATCGCGCAAACACTCGCGATACGTCTCCAACATCACCGGGAAGCTGGCATAGCGCGAGGCCACCTTGAGCAGATCAGCGCTCCGCTGACGCTGCCGCCACAGCGGCGTGCGTGAACCCGGCCGACGCCTCGGCAACAAGAGCGAACGAGCGGCGTTCTCCCGGAACCGTGCGGCAAACAGCGCGGAGTTGCCGAGCTCGTTCATGAGCAGGTCGTCGAGCTCGTCAGGATCGATCAGGCAGTAGTCGGCTGGCGGTGCTTCGTCGGCTTCGGGGAGGCGGACCATGATGCCGTCGTCGCTCCAGATCGCCCGCGCCTCCATGCCGAGCCGGTCACGGATACGCGCCTCGATGGCCATTGCCCACGGCGCGTGCACCTGGGCGCCAAAGGGGGATAGCAGGCAGAGCTGCCAGTCGCCGAGTTCGTCGCGGAACCGCTGCACCACGATCTGACGGTCCGTGGGCAGATGACCGCCCGTGGCTTCGCGTTCCTCGGCAACGTAGGCGCGCATATTTTGCGTGGCGAGCGCGTCGAGATTGAACCGCTCCCGGAGAACATCGTCCTCCATGTGCTCGACGGTGCGGACGAACTCGCCTATGGCCTGTCCCAGTTCGAATGGACGTCCGATCTTGTCGCCATGCCAGAACGGCATCTTGCCCGGCACGCCGGGTGCCGGCGTGACCACGACACGGTCGGGCGTGATGTCCTCGATTCGCCACGTCGTCGAACCGAGCAGGAACGCCTCGCCAACGCGTGACTCGTAGACCATCTCCTCGTCGAGCTCACCGACCTTGGTGCCCTCGGGGGTGACAACGGAATACAGCCCGCGATCAGGGATCGTGCCACCGCTCGTGACGGCGAGGAGACGGGCACCCGGCCGAGGCGTGAGCTTGCCGGTGAGACGATCCCAGGTGATACGGGGACGAAGCTCGGCGAACTCATCGGAGGGGTAGCGACCGGCAAGGAGATCGAGCAGGCCGTGCAGCACGTCGTCGGAGATGTCGGCGAACGGATACGCGCCCCGCGCCATCCGGGCGACGTCGTCGACCGTGGTGCCGGCATCGTCGGTAGCCACGAGCGCCACGATCTGCTGGCACAGGACATCGATGGGATTGCGAGGAACGCGTGTCTCCTCGACAAGCCCGTCGACCATGCGCCGGGCGACGACCGCCGCGGAGATGAGGTCGCCACGGAACTTCGGGAAGATGCGTCCCTTCGACGGCATGCCCACTTGATGACCGGCGCGGCCGATCCGCTGCAGACCGCTTGCCACCGACGACGGCGCTTCGACCTGCACGACGAGATCGATCGCCCCCATGTCGATGCCGAGCTCCAGGCTGCTCGTGGCCACGAGTGCCGGGAGACGTCCAGCCTTCAACAACTCCTCGATCTCCAGCCGTTGCTCGCGCGCGATCGAGCCGTGATGCGAACGGACGAGTTCCTCGCCGGCGAGCTCGTTGAGCTTGTTGGCGAGCCGCTCCGCCAACCGGCGGGAGTTCACGAAGATCAGGGTGGACGTATGCGTGCGTATGAGTTCGAGAAGCTGCGGGTAGATCGCCGGCCAGATCGACTTGCGCGACTCCGGGTCGCCCGCGGCCGCCCCCATGAGGATCGGTTCACCGTCGGCGCCGAGCACCGGCTTGCCGAGCTCGCCCATGTCTTCGACCGGGACGACGATCTCGATGTCGAGCGTCTTGCGCACACCGGTGTCGACGATGCGCACCTCGCGCGCCCTCCACTTCTGCGTGGCGTCGTCGAAGGATCGGCCGGCGAGAAACCGGGCCACTTCTTCCAAGGGACGCTGCGTTGCAGAGAGTCCGATGCGCTGGGGAGGCGGCCCTCCGCCGGCGAGGACGACCGCTTCGAGTCGTTCGAGGCTGAGGGCCATATGGGCACCGCGCTTGGTGGCGGCGACCGCGTGGATCTCGTCGATGATCACCGTCTCGACGGTGCTCAGGATCGAGCGGGCCTGGCTCGTGAGGAGGAGGTAGAGCGACTCGGGCGTGGTGACCAGGATGTCGGGCGGTCGCTTGGCGATCTCTCGACGCTCCTTCGCCCCGGTGTCGCCCGTACGAGTGGCGACGGTGATGTCGGGCAGCGGCAGCCCACGTCGCTGCGCCTCTCGGGCGATGCCGACGAGCGGGGCGCGCAGGTTGCGCTCCACGTCGTAGATGAGCGCCTTCAACGGGGAGATGTAGAGGACCCGCACGCCGGTCTTCGCCCGGGTGGTCCGGGGCCGCGCCGCCAGTTGATCGAGCGCCCAGAGGAACGCGGCCAGCGTCTTCCCTGATCCGGTGGGAGCGAGCACAAGCGTGTGCTGCCCCTTCGAGATGGCGTCCCAGCCCTGCGTCTGCGCCGACGTGGGAGCGTCGAACGTGGTGGTGAACCACGACCTCGTGGCTTCGGAGAACCGTGCGAGCACGTCGGCCGGCGGCGGGGCGGGGCTCGGACCCGTTGCGACGCTGCGGGTTCGGGCAACCATACGGAGACCAGGGTACGCCCGGGGTGCGACAACGCCTCCGGCCCGCCATCCCAGAACCCGGGTCTCGGCATCCCACACCGCCTGGAACCGTCCATTCCGCGCCGATTTTGGGCTATCGGGGATGCCGAACTTGCCGATCTGGGATGCCCGACGACGCTCGCCGATCGTGAAGGGCGTCTCTGCCGGACGAGCCCTGCCCGGTAGCCTCCGGTCATGGAACCGGTTCGTTGGGGCGTGTTGTCGACATCATCGTTTGCCGAACGGAGGTTCCTGCCGGGCATCGGCCAGAGCCCGCTGGTCACCGTCGCCGCCGTCGCCTCACGGACCCTCGCTCGGTCCACGGAGTTCGCCGAACGCAACGGCATCGCGACGGCATACGGGTCGTATGAGGAACTCCTCGCCGATCCCTCGATCGACGTGATCTACAACCCACTGCCCAACGACCTCCACGTTGAGTGGACGCGCCGGGCGGCGGAAGCGGGCAAGCACGTGATGTGCGAGAAGCCGATGGGCCTGAACGCCGCCGAAGTGGCAACGCTGCTTCCGCTCGCCGGCAAGGTCCACATCGCCGAAGCGTTCATGGTGCGCTTCCATCCCCAGTGGCACGAGACCCGCGAGCTCGTGCGCTCGGGCTCCCTGGGCGCCGTCTCGCATGGCCATATCGCGTTCTCCTACGTCAACGTCGACGGCTCCAACATCCGCAACATCGCGTCCAACGGGGGTGGCGCGCTCTACGACATCGGCTGCTACGCCGTCGTCGCTGCCCGTTGGTTCTTCGACGCCGAACCGGTCCGGGTTGCCGCGCTCATGGACATCGACCCCACCTTCGGCACCGATCGGCTCACGTCGGGGATCTTCGATTTCGGCGATGGGCGCTCGTGCACCTTCTCCGTTTCGACCCAGGCCGTGTACCACCAACGGATGCAGATCTACGGGTCCGAGGGGCGGCTGGAGATCACCATCCCATTCAACCAGCTCGAGGACGCACCGGTCGTCTATCTCACTCATCGCGGCGAATCGGTCGACGGTCTCGACGCCCAACGCCATGTGGTCGCCACCAACAACCAGTACACGAGCCAGGGCGAAGCCTTCTCCCGCCGTGTCCGAGAAGAGGCACCGACCGATGGGCCGTTACGTGATGCGATCACCAACATGGGCATCCTCGACGCCGTGTTCCGGGCCGCATCATCCGGCCGCTTCGAGACGATCTGACGGGGTCTCGGCCGTGATCTGCTCCGACCTGCGGCATACGTCCCCCGCTACCTGAGGGTCCGGTGCGACGGTGTACTTCGACTGGTGGTTCCGCGACCGGGCGTACAAACGAGCGTTCGCCAAGAGACTACGGTCTTCGGCCGTGAGCAAGCCTGCCGTCTCCATTCCGTCCACCCCCGCACCGACCGATCTCGTGATGGAAGACATCACCGTTGGCGAGGGCGCCGAGGCCACGGCCGGGTCGTTCGTCGACGTGCACTACGTCGGCGTGTCCTGGTCCACCGGGAAGGAATTCGACTCGTCGTGGGACCGCAGCGAGACGTTCCGCTTCCCCCTCGGGGCCGGTCATGTGATCGCCGGGTGGGACCGTGGCGTGCAGGGCATGAAGGTCGGCGGGCAGCGTCGCCTGACCATCCCGGCCCACCTCGGCTACGGCGACCGCGGCGCCGGCAACGTCATCAAGCCGGGCGAAACGCTTGTGTTCGTCGTCGACCTCCTCGGCGTCCAGGGCTGACGAGCCGACCTCCTCGCGTCAAGGGACGCCAGCCCGAAGGGTCCCTCGTGTTCGTCGGCGCGATGAGCCCGTGCCGCCCAGGTCTCGTGGGCCAGCTGACGATCTAGGGCCAGCAGGGCATGCCTTTTCGGCTCTTTCCCGGCCCGAGCGAGCCAGCTGGCCCACGAGGACGATCCTCACGGGGTGAGGATCCATCGACGTCATCTACGCGTCGACCGAAGCCTTGATGGCCACCATTCCGGAAGGCACCGCGGCCGACGTCGACGTCGCTGCAGCCGCGTCCCGCGCACCCACACAACCGACCACAGCCACGCGATACCCCGGTTACACCACCTTGGTGAGGCCGCCGTCGACAACGATCACGTTGCCGGTCATGTAGGTGTTGCGGAGGCAGGCCAGCACGGCCTCCGTGCAGTCGTCGGGGGTTGCGGATCGCTTCAGCGGCGCCATCGCCGCCACTCCCGCATGCATGGCGTCCCAGCCCTCCGTCCATGGGGTCGCGACGAGGCCGGGCGCAACGGCGTTGCATCGTATGGGTCCGTACGATTTGGCGAGCAGCACCGTCATCTGATTGAGGGCCGCTTTCGTCATCGAATACGCCATGGAACTGCCCATCGGACGGATGCCGGCAACCGAGGTGATGTTCACGATGTTCGGATCGCTGCTCGCACGAAGCAGTGGGA
>JANPFX010000055.1:0-5818 GCA_031423635.1 Acidimicrobiia bacterium
CCGATATCTGCGCATTTCACCGCTACACCGGGAATTCCACACTCCTCTACCGGACTCGAGTCATGGCAGTATCGAGTGGCCCCTCCACGTTGAGCGTGGAGATTTCACACCCGACTTACGAAGCCGCCTACGAGCTCTTTACGCCCAATAAATCCGGACAACGCTTGCACCCTACGTATTACCGCGGCTGCTGGAACGTAGTTGGCCGGTGCTTCTTCTTCAGGTACCGTCAATTTCGTTCCTGCCGAAAGGGGTTTACAACCCGAGAGCCTTCATCCCCCACGAGGCGTCGCTGCGTCAGGCTTTCGCCCATTGCGCAAGATTCCTAACTGCTGCCTCCCGTAGGAGTCTGGGCCGTGTCTCAGTCCCAGTGTGGCTGGTCGTCCTCTCAGACCAGCTAGCCGTCGTCGCCTTGGTGAGCCGTTACCTCACCAACAAGCTGATAGCGCGCGAGACCCTCCTAAAGCGGAATCCATTTCCTCGGTCGACCATGCGACCATCCGAGGGCATCGGGTATTAGCAGTCGTTTCCGACTGTTATCCCCGTCTTCAGGGCAGGTTTCTCACGTGTTACTCACCCGTTCGCCACTAATGCCTCCAAGGTGCAAGCACCCGAGAGACATCCGTTCGACTTGCATGTTTTAAGCACGCCTCCAGCGTTCGTCCTGAGCCAGGATCAAACTCTCCATCGAAATCGTGTCCGCTCGTTTCCAAGCGAATCGACTAGGTGTGAAGAGTCGGTGTGTGCACCCGAGTAGGTGCTTCACCAACTGGCACAAGCAGACTGGTTTATTTGTCCGTTTTGTGCATTTGCACTACTTGTTTGGCGCTCCACAAAAGCAGAGCTAACCGCACTTGCTTTTAGCTTCCTCTGTCTCGTTTTCAAGGAACTGCATTCGCTCATATCGACCGTGTAGGCCTCAGCGGAGCGGGCTTCATGTCTAGCACACCTTTCGGTGTCCGGAACCCGGTTTCCCAAGGTTTCGTTGGCTACTTCGTTCCGTGAGACTCGAGGTCGTCCGGTTCGTTTGGCCGTGCGAAGCGAGGGAGAATGTTAGACGAACGATATTCGTCTGTCAAGGAAATCTTTCAGGTTCTACGATTTCCACCGTGAACGACTTCCTCGACGAACTCCAGTGGCGTGGTCTCCTGCACCAGGCCAGCGATCTCGAAGGCCTGCGAGAGCACCTACGCGATACGTCCAGGAGAGCATACGTCGGTCTCGACCCCAGCGCGCCCAGCCTGACCATCGGCAACCTCGTCACCCTCGTGCTCCTCGCCCATTTCCGGCGCGCCGGCCACGAGCCTGTCGTCGTGGCTGGCGGCGGTACCGGCCTGATCGGTGATCCGGGCGGCAAGAGCACCGAACGACCACTCCTCACCACGGACGAGGTGCGGGCCAACATCGCCGCGCAGATGTCGATCTACGAACGCCTCTTCGGTGATGCGCTCGTCGTGAACAATGCCGACTGGCTCGCCGGCCTCGGCTTCATCGAAGTGCTGCGCGACGTCGGCAAGCACTTCTCCGTCAACGAAATGGTCAAACGCGACTCCGTGCGTAACCGCATGGAGGGTGACGGCATCACGTACACCGAGTTCTCGTACGTGCTGCTCCAGGCCTACGACTTCGCTCATCTCTACGCGACGCACGACGTGACGCTGCAGATGGGAGGGTCGGACCAGTGGGGCAACATCGTGTCGGGCGTCGATCTCGTGCGGCGATTACATGGCGGCACTGCGTTCGCGCTCACCTGCCCCCTGCTCCTCAAGGCCGACGGCACCAAGTTCGGGAAGAGCGAGAGCGGCGCAGTGTGGCTCACGGCCGACCGGACGTCTCCGTACCAGTTCCACCAGTTCTGGCTCAACGCGGGCGACGCCGACGTCATCCGCTTCCTGAAAATCTTCACCTTCCGAACCCGTGAAGAGATCGCCGAACTTGAGGAGGCTCTCGCGGCCGCCCCCGGTGAGCGTGCTGCGCAGCGCGCTCTCGCCGACGATGTGACGACGCTCGTGCACGGCGCCGACGCCTGCGCTCGGGCGCAAGCCATCGCCCGGGCCCTGTTCACCGGGGACGTCCGCAGCCTCGACGCCGCCACGCTCGCCGAGGCTCTTCCGGGGATGCCGTCCACGGGCTTTCCAGGCGCCGTTCCGGGCGAGACGGACATCGTCGACGTCCTCGTGACGACCGGACTGGCCCAGAGCCGCCGTCAGGCCCGCGAATTCCTCGACAACGGATCGATCTCGGTCAACGGTGACAAGGTCGGCGCCGATCGGCAGCTGTCGCAGGAGGACCGTCTACCGGGGGACGTTATCCTCCTGCGTCGCGGCAAGAAGCTCTGGCACGCCACGCTCTGGGGCTGACGAAGGGGAGGCTCCGGGCGGGGCGGAGACGGCTTCGAACGAAACGTCAGCAGGGCCCGCCCGAGCGGGCGATGCCGTCACGGTCGAGCCACCCCACGACGTCGACGGTGAGCTGCGCCCCGTTGGCGCTCACGTAGAACGCCGTCCGGGCGTCGGCCCCCACGGGTACGAGGTAGAGCGCCGAACCGGTCTGTCCGGCCACGAGGTTGATCGCGAGCGACGGCGTTTGCCCGCCCGTGGGCAGGACCGTCAGATCGAGCGGGCCCGAGACCTGGGTCGCGCCGACAGCGAGGATGACCCCGGTCGGGGTCTGGGCCGCGCCGATCGCCGGTGGAACCTTCGCGATGCCGGTCGTCGGGATGTCGAACGGACGAGCCGCGGTCACGAGGTCCTTCAGGCCACCCAGACCGCTCACTGTGTCGAGGACACGGCACGGTTCGAGCACGACGGCAGACGGTTCGGTGGCTGCACCCGGTGCGCTGATGACCCATCCGACGACGGAGATGGCAAGCCCGGCCGGACCGGCGGTGGTCGTCACCCGCACGAGGCCGTTCGACCCGACGGGAACGGCCACTCGTGACACCGTGGTGGCGCCGGCCACGAAGCCGACGGTGGCGCCGACGACGGAGCGGGCGTAGTCGGGAGCGACCGGATTCACCGAGATCGTGCCGGACTGCGCCGGATTGGCCGCGGTGACGTCGAGAATGACGGTGCCGGTGCCGGATGCGGCGAGGCCGACGGCCCCTCGTACGTCAGCTTCGACCTTGCCTCCGGCGGCGAGCTTGGCCACCTCGGCTGCGCCGAGGTCGATCACCCGTCCGGCGCCGGGGATGAACACCGTTGCCCGGGCCGGCGGCTTGGCCGCCGCGCCGGCGATCGTGGTGGTCGAGGCACCGGGCTTTGCGGTGGTCGACGCCGAGGCCGGCGACGTCTCGATCGTGGTCGTCGTCGCCTTCGCCGTGGCCGAACCGCTCGAGGTGTCGGACTTCTTCTTCGTCGTTGTGGTCGCCGACGTCTTCTTCTTCGTGGTTGTGGTCACCGACGTTTTTTTCTTCGTCGTTTTCGTGGCCGCGTCCGACGGCGCTGGTGACGACGCCAGCAACGCGACTACGAGCACGCCGGCGAGGCCGAACGCTCCGCTGCGGAATGCCTTCGAGGATGAGGTGCCGAACCCGGGGAAGGTCATACCGATCACGATACCGGACGGGCCATGTTGGTCGGGGTTGTTCGGATTCACCTCGGGAGGATGGCGCTGGTCAGCGGCAGATCGCCGCGGGATCGTCCACGACAAAGCGCCACAGACGGTCCTGCGCGACCGAGATGCCGACTCGCCGGGTCGCCGACCACTCCATTGTCCCGGTGATCGGTGTTCCGATGAGCCTGACCGGCGAGGAGCCGCTCAACATGTCGACATCGTTGTGCCGACGATCGATGCCGAGAGCGGCCGTCAGCTTTCCCGGCCCGTTCGTGAGGGATGCGAGCGATGTCGCCTTCGGCCGACGCTCGCGCATGAGCAGATCGCCGCGGGTCGCCACTCCCCCGCGGAGGAGGACGGCTTCACCGTCACCGACGCGACCGGTCACGACATTGAGGCACCAGTGCATCCCGTAGCTCAGGTACACGTACGACCGCCCGGGTGGCCCGAACATCACGGCGTTGCGCGGAGTCCGACCACGGAACGTATGTGACGCGGGATCCGTCTGGACATAGGCCTCGACCTCGGTGATCACGATCGAGCACGTGCCCGCCCGAAGTTCCACGCCGAGAAGGTCCGGCGCCACCTCGACGGCCGATCGACCGAAGAAGGACCGCGTGAGTCGCGTCGCATGCGCCAATGGTCGAGCCGTCAGGAGTTCCGCACCGGCCGGGTGGCTCGAGCTCAACCGGCCGCGACCTGCAGACGTACGCGGCCGAGAGAGTCGTCGAATCGCCTGATCTGCTCGGCGACAGGGCCGGGTCCGCCACCGCCCGGGCTCGACCGACGAAGCACCGACACCCCGGGTTCGAGGAGGGCGACCGCCTTTGGCCCCAATGCCGGGTGGTTCTCGACCAGCTCGCCGAAATTGACATGCCGGTCGACGGCGTTGCGGACGAGCGAGCCGACGACGGCGTGGGCTTCTCGGAACGGCATGCCGTTCTCCACCAGGTGCTCGGCGAGATCCGTGGCGGCGACGAACGGCGTATCGGCGGCGGCCTGCATCGTGGCGATGTTGAACGTGAGCGAACGGATCAGGCCGGTCATCGCACCGCACGCCAATGTGATGCGGTCGAGTGCGTCGAACAGCGGCTCCTTGTCACCCTGGAGATCCCGGTTGTAGGCCAGCGGGAGGCCCTTCAGGGTCGCCAACACGCCGGTCAGGTTGCCGATGAGGCGGCCGGCGGTGCCGCGGGCGAGCTCGGCGATGTCGGGGTTCTTCTTCTGGGGCATCATCGACGAACCGGTCGAATACGCGTCGGAGAGCTTGGCGAAGCCGAACTCCTCCGCTGTCCACAGCACGATCTCCTCACCAAGGCGCGAGAGGTGGATGCCCAGCAGCGAGATGCCGAACAGGATCTCGGCGACGAAGTCACGGTCGCCGACAGCGTCGAGGGAGTTCTCGAAACGGCCGGCGAAACCGAGTTCGGCGGCGGTCCAGTCGGGGTCGAGCGGCAACGACGATCCGGCGAGCGCCCCGGCGCCGAGCGGCGATACGTCAAGCCGATCACGGGCGTCGAAGAGCCGGTCGACGTCGCGGCTCAGTGCCCAGCCATGGGCGAGCAGGTGATGGGCAAGCAGCACCGGCTGGGCGCGCTGGAGGTGGGTGTAGCCGGGCAGATACGCGTCGCCGGACTCCACCGCCCGGGTGAGCAACGTCTCCTGGAGGACGATGACCCGGGAAATCAGGTCGAGCACCTCACGTTTCGCGAACAGCCGGAGGTCGGTGGCGACTTGATCATTGCGGCTACGGCCGGTGTGCAGCTTCCCCCCGACGGGCCCGATGATCTCGGTGAGTCGGCGTTCCACAGCGGTGTGGACGTCTTCGTCGCTCTCGACGAAGACGAAGCGGCCCTCGGCCAGTTCGATCCCGACCGCGTCGAGTCCTTCGACGATGGACTCGACCTCCTCGGGGGCCAGGATTCCGACGTGCCCCAACATCTTGACGTGCGCTCGGGAGCCGACCAGGTCGTCGGGCCACATTCGTCGGTCGAACGACAGGCTCTCGGTGAAGGCCAACAGCTCCGCCGCCGGACCCTCGTCGAATCGTCCATGCCACAACGTGTTCCCGGTAGTCACCCCAGTGAGGTTAGACAGCCGACGCGCCCTCCAACCGCGCGGCCCGGCCCCATCGGCATGCGGCCTCTGTGTTGTGCTCCGGCCGGCGTTGCGGGGTCCTGTCGCCGATCCTCCCCACCCGCCGCGGTACTCGCCCGTGCTCCTCCGTCGCCGGGTCTCCGTTCCTCGGGGCGGGGGCCCCATC
>JANPFX010000056.1:0-23886 GCA_031423635.1 Acidimicrobiia bacterium
CTTGGAGGTCACGGTGGAGTTGGGCAAGACGATTGCGATGGAAGAAGGCTTGAAGTTTGCTATCCGTGAGGGTGGCCGTACCGTGGGCGCCGGCCGCGTCATCAAGATTCTCAAGTGAACTGGTGAACTGACATGGCTGAGTCAAAGCAGAAGATTCGCATCCGCCTCAAGGCGTACGACCACGAGATCATCGATCAGTCGACGAAGAAGATCGTCGAGACGGTCATTCGCACCCAGGCGAAGATCCGCGGTCCGGTGCCCCTGCCGACGGAGCGCCACGTCTACACCGTCATCCGCGGCCCCCACAAGCACAAGGACAGTCGCGAGCACTTCCAGATGAAGATCCACAAGCGGTTGATCGACATCTTGGAGCCGTCGGCCAAAACCGTCGACTCCTTGCAGCGGCTCGACCTCCCGGCCGGCGTCGACATCGAAATCAAGATCCAGACGGCGTAACGCCGCCGACCGCGGCGTTTCGCGCCCTGCGAAACGCTGCTATCTTCTTCAGGCCCCGGAAACGGGAACTGATCGACGGGTGTCGTACGACGAACCGCCGAGCGCTGCCAAGCGATCGGAGCAGTTGTGGGTCGCCCAACCCAAGTGACGTCTGCCAAGGCCTTTCGAGGAACCAAGCAGCACAACCCGAGTGCGCGCTCCGCACGGTCTCTTACCGTGCGGAGCGTTTGCGTGTCCGGCCTCCGGACGAGCGAGTTGTGCAACCGTTGCGCAGATGGCCGCTGTACCCAGTATTCGAACACGCTCGAGGATCCGAGACTCCAATGGCAAGAACCACCATCGTTGGCGAGAAGGTCGGCATGACACAGCTCTGGGATGACCAGAACAATGTCGTGTCCGTCACCGTCGTCAAGGTGCAGCCCGCTCGTGTTGTCCAGGTGAAAACCCCGGACCGCGACGGCTACGCCGCAATTCAGGTCACCTACGGCACCGTGAAGCCGAGCCGCCTCACCAAGCCCGAGGCCGGTCACTTCGCGTCGGCGGGTGTGGCGCCGGGCGCCGAGCTCCTCGAGTTCCGCGTGGATGACGCCGGAGCCTGGGCCATCGGCCAGGAGATCGCCGCCGACGCATTCGCCGCCGGCGACTTCGTCGACGTCACGGCCATCAGCCGCGGCAAAGGCTTCGCCGGTGTGATCAAGCGCCACAACTTCAGCGGCATGTCGGCCTCCCACGGTGTGCACCGCACCCACCGTGCGCCGGGCTCGATCGGTGGCTGCTCCACGCCCGCCCGTGTGTTCAAGGGCCTCAAGATGGCCGGTCGCATGGGCGGCGACAAGGTGACGACGCAGAACCTGCGGGTCATCAAGGCCGACAGCGAGCAGGAGATCGTGCTCGTGCGGGGTGCCATTCCGGGCCCCAAGGGCGGCACCGTGATCATCAAGGCTGCGGCCAAGAAGGGATCCAAGTAATCATGGCTGACGTCTCTGTCCGCACCCCCGCCGGTGCTGCGTCCGGCTCCGTGGCCCTCGACGACCACTGGTTCTCGATCACCCCGAACGGCCCGGTGATGCACCAGGTCGTCGTCGCTCAGCTGGCGCATCGTCGTGCCGGCACGCAGAGCACGCTGACCCGCTCCGAGGTGTCTCGCACTTCCAAGAAGAGCCGCAACCAGAAGGGCGGCGGTACCTCCCGTCAAGGTTCGCTCCGTGCTCCGCAGTTCATCGGCGGTGGCGTGGCCCTCGGCCCGAAGCCGCGCAAGTACAGCCAGCGCACCCCGAAGAAGATGATCAACCTGGCATTGCGTTCGGCGCTGTCGGACCGGGCGAGCGAGGGCCGGGTGATCGTCGTCGAAGCTTGGGCGTTCAGTGCCCCGAAGACCAAAGACGGTGTGAAGACCCTCGACGCGCTCGGCGTGAGCGGTCGCACCCTGATTGTCATCGACGCAACGGTCGAAGCCGACATCATCGCGGCGAAGAGCTTTGCCAACATCCCGTCGGTGCAGATCATCGAAGCCGGTGAGCTCAACGCCTACGACGTGTTGTGCAACGACTACGTGGTGTTCACCAAAGCCACGCTTCCCGGCGTGAGTGCCTGAGACGAGGAGCACATCGTGAAAGATCCACGCGACATCATCATCAAGCCGGTCGTCAGCGAGAAGTCCTACGGGCTCGTCGACAGCGGCGTCTACACCTTCGTGGTGGCCAAGGACGCCAACAAGATCGAGATCCGTCAGGCCGTCGAGGCCATCTTCAACGTCAAGGTCACCAAGGTGAACACCTTGAACCGGCCGGGCAAGGCAGCTCGCAACCGCCGAACCGGCATCACTTCTACCCGCCCCGACTCGAAGCGGGCGATCGTCACTCTTTCCGGTGACGACCGCATCGCTCTGTTCGACAACTGAACGAAGTAGCGCCATGGGTATCCGCAAACGCAAGCCAACCAGCGCCGGTCGCCGTTTTCAGACGGTGTCGGACTTTGCTGAACTGACCACCGACCGACCCGAGAAGAGCCTGCTGGCTCCGCTCACCAAGTCGGGTGGACGCAACGTCTACGGCCGCAAGACCGCCCGCCATCGCGGTGGCGGTCACAAGCGCCAGTACCGCATCATCGACTTCAAGCGGAACAAGGACGGCGTTCCCGCCCGAGTCGCCACGATCGAGTACGACCCCAACCGCACGTGCCGCATCGCCCTTCTGCACTACGCCGACGGTGAGAAGCGCTACATCCTCGCCCCGGCCAAGCTCAGCGTCGGCGACACCGTCGTGTCCGGACAGGGTTCCGACATCAAGGCCGGCAACGCCCTTGCACTTCGATACATCCCCGTCGGTACCACCGTCCACAACGTCGAGCTCAAGCCCGGCGGCGGCGGCAAGATGGCTCGCAGCGCCGGAATGAGCGTGCAGCTCGTTGCGAAGGAGGGCGATTTCGCCACCCTGCGTCTGCCGTCCACCGAAATGCGCCGCGTGCCGATCGATTGCCGCGCCACCATCGGCGAAGTCGGCAACTCCGAGCACGAGCTGCTCACCATCGGCAAGGCCGGCCGGTCTCGCTGGATGGGCAAGCGCCCGCAGACCCGTGGCGTCGCCATGAACCCGGTCGACCATCCCCACGGCGGCGGCGAAGGCCGCACCTCCGGTGGTCGCCATCCCGTTTCTCCCTGGGGCAAGCCCGAGGGTCGTACCCGTGACAAAAACAAGGAATCCGCAAAGCTCATCGTCCGTCGTCGCCGCACCCGCGGCAGCCGTCGATGAGCCCGGATCGGAACTGAGGACCACGACATGCCTCGTAGCCTGAAAAAAGGGCCGTTCGTCGACGACCATCTGCTGAAGAAGGTCGACGATCTCAACGCCAAGACCGAGAAGCGAGTGATCAAGACCTGGTCGCGCCGCTCCACCATCATCCCGGACATGGTCGGTCACACGATCGCCGTCCACGACGGACGCAAGCACGTGCCGGTCTACATCAGCGAATCGATGGTCGGGCACAAGCTCGGCGAGTTCGCCATGACCCGCACGTTCAAGTTCCACGCCGGCCAGGAACGGTCGGGGAGGCGCTGACATGCCCGGAGTGAAGACGAACGAGTCGCCGGCGAAGGCCCGCAAGACCGGCCAGCGCGGTCCGGCCGATCAGACGACCCACGCCTATGCCCACTACGTGCGCACGTCGGCGTGGAAGGTCCGTGTGGTACTCGACCTGATCCGTGGCCACGACGTCGCCGAAGCGGCGAACATCTTGCGTCTCTGCGAGCGCGATGCCGCTCACGACATCGCCAAGGTGCTCCACTCCGCGGTGGCCAACGCCTCACACAACGACGGCGTCCCGGCCGAGGAACTGTATGTATCGGCCTGCTTCGCCGACGAGGGTCCTACGATCAAGCGGTTCCGCCCCCGTGCCCGGGGACGCACCGGCCAGATCCTCAAGCGAACCTGCCACATCACCATCGTGGTCGGCCGTCTGCCTGATTCCCTTCTCACCGCCGCTCGCAATCAGAGCGCCGAGGCTGCAGCCAACCGTGCCCGCCGTACCGCCGGCGCCCGCGCAACCGCTGAAGCGGCAAGCGCTGACGCCCGTCGCAGCGCTGCCGGAGCCGAGGAAGTCATCGCCGGCGCCACGCTCGCCGCACCGGCAGACGACGCGGTCGACACGTCCGAGGTGCAGGGCTTCGCCGCCGCTGCTCCCGCGGACAAGCCCGACTTCGCCGCCGACCCCACCGCGCTCAACCTGATCATCGGAATCGGTCCGAAGCTCCACGAGGAGCTCAACGCCGCTGGTATCACCACCTTCCAGCAGCTGGCCGACCTGTCCGACGACGAAATCACCGCCCTCGATGAGAAGGTCAGCCGCTCGGCCGACCAGATCACCGACTGGCGTCAGCAAGCCCAGGAGATCCTCGCCGGAACCTGGGACCGCGATACAAAGAACAACAGCTGAGACGAGAGACGAACCATGGGTCAAAAAGTCAACCCCTACGGTTTCCGCCTCGGCGTCACGACCGACTGGAAGTCCCGCTGGTTCAGCGAGAAGGACTACCAGTCGAACCTGATCGAGGACTACCGGATCCGTCATTTCCTGACGACCGAACTCGAGCGGGCCGCCGTGAGCCGTGTGGAAGTCGAGCGCACCCGTGACCGGTTGCGCGTCGATGTGCACACCGCACGTCCGGGCATCGTGATCGGTCGCAAAGGTGCCGAGTCGCAGCGCCTCACCGCCGGTCTGCAGAAGATCACCTCGAACCCGAAGGTGCAGCTCAACATCGTCGAGATCAAGCAGCCTGAACTCGACGCTGCGCTCATCGCGCAGGGAGTCGGCGATCAGTTGGCCGGCCGTGTGAGCTTCCGTCGTGCAATGAAGCGTGCGGTGCAGACAGCGCAGAAGGCCGGCGCGATCGGCATCAAGGTCCAGTGCTCCGGGCGCCTCGGTGGCGCCGAGATGAGCCGCAGCGAGTGGTACCGCGAGGGCCGCGTGCCGCTGCACACGCTCCGCGCCGACATCGACTACGGCTTCCGTGAGGCCAAGACGACCTACGGCCGCATCGGCGTGAAGGTGTGGATCTACAAGGGCGACATCCTGCCCTACAAGACCTCGGTCCAAGACGACAAGGCCGCCCGCGAGGCCGCCCTTGCCGCCGGCGAGACGGTAGGCGTTCCTCGTCCGAAGCGGGTCATCTCCGCCGGTGGCGGACTTCGCCGGGCCGAAGCGATCGACGAGACCGCTCCGGCAGTCGACGAGACCGCTCCGGTCGCCGCAGCGCCGTTGCTCCGTGAGGCCGATCCGGAACTCGAGCGTCGGTTGAACGAAGAAGAAGAAATGGAGCGTCGCGCCCGTCAGGGTAGCGAGACGCCGCATTTCCGTAGCGGTGACGAGTGAGAGGGGTCTGAACCATGTTGATGCTCTGTGCGATCGTCGCCCCCGTGACCCGTGTGAGGGGGACTGAATCATGTTGATGCCTCGCCGAATGAAGCACCGCAAGCAGCAGCGCGGCCGTATGGCCGGTCAGGCCAAGGGCGGTAGCGAGCTGAACTTCGGTGACTACGGAATCCAGGCCCTCGAGCCGGCGTGGATCACTGCCCGTCAGATCGAAGCCGCACGTATCGCCATGACCCGTCGCGTGAAGCGTGGCGGCAAGATCTGGATCTGCGTGTTCCCCGACAAGCCCGTCACCGAGAAGCCGGCCGAAACCCGTATGGGTTCCGGCAAGGGCAACCCGGAGCGCTGGGTCGCCGTCGTGAAGCCCGGACGCGTGATGTTCGAGATGAGCGGCGTGAGCGAAGAGCTTGCCCGTGAAGCGCTCAACCTTGCCATCCAGAAGCTGCCGATCAAGGCCCGCGTCGTTTCCCGGGAGGAAGCACTGTGAGCAAGCGGATCACCCCGTTCCTCGAACTGGCCGACGCCGAACTCGTCGCCAAGCTCGGAGAACTCAAAGAAGAACTGTTCAACCTGCGTTTCCAGGCAGCGACCGGCGTGTTGGAGAACAACGCCCGCCTCGGTGTTCTGAAGCGTGACGTAGCGCGGGTCAACACCGTGCTGCGGGCCCGAGAGATCGCCGCCGCCGAGGCTCTTGCGGCAGGGAAGAAGTGAGTTCCATGACTGAGACCACCGAAGCATCCTCAACGGAGGTTCGTGAGAACCGGCGCAAGGTCCGCGAGGGCATCGTCGTGAGCACGAAGATGGACAAGACGATCATCGTCACCGTCGTCGAGCGCGTTCGCCACGAGACCTACTCGAAGACGATCCAGCGCACGCAGCGGCTCCATGCCCACGACGAGACCGGCGACGCCAAGTTGGGCGATCGGGTCCGCGTGCAGGAGACCCGTCCGTTGTCGAAGACGAAGCGCTGGCGCCTCGTCGAAGTTGTGGAGCGTGCCCGATGATCCAGACCGAATCCCGCCTTCGCGTGGCCGACAACACCGGTGCCAAGGAAGTGCTCTGCATCAAGGTGCTCGGTGGCACCCGTCGCCGTTATGCATCGATCGGCGACGTGTTCATCGCTGCGGTGAAGGACGCCATTCCCGGCGGCACCGTCAAGAAGGGCGAAGTCGTTCGCTGCGTCGTGGTTCGGGTGAAGAAGGAGCGTCGTCGCAAGGACGGCTCCTACATCCGCTTCGACGAGAACGCTGCCGTCATCATCAACGAGAAGCTTGAACCCCGCGGCACGCGCATCTTCGGCCCCGTGGGCCGTGAGCTCCGTGACAAGAAGTTCATGCGCATCGTTTCGCTCGCACCCGAGGTGATCTGAAATGGCTGGTCTGAAGATCAAGAAGGGCGACCAGGTTGTTGTTCTCGTCGGCAAGGACAAGGGCAAGACCGGTTCGGTCCTCGAAGTCCGTCCCTCGACCAACTCGGTTGTCGTTGACGGCGTGAACATCGCGAAACGCCACACCAAGCCGACCAAAGCCGGCGAGAAGGGTGGCATCGTCGACAAGGTGATGCCGCTCAACGCCTCGAACGTCGCCCTCGTCACGCCTGACGGGAAGCCGTCGCGGGTCGGCTACAAGATCAAGGCGGACGGGACGAAGGTCCGAGTCCTGAAGCGCACCGGAGCCGAACTGCCATGAGCACCACGACCTCGACGATGCCTCGCCTGAAGGCGAAGTACAACAACGAACTGCGTGCCCAGCTGAAGGAGAGCCTCGGGCTTTCCAACATCATGGAAGTGCCGCGATTTGAAAAGATTGTGCTCAACGCAGGTGTCGGCCGCGCCACAGTGCAGCCCTCGCTGCTCGAGGGTGCGATCACCGACCTCACCAAGATCACCGGCCAAAAGCCCACCGTGGCCAAGGCGACGAAGTCCATCGCCGGATTCAAACTCCGTGAGGGCAACGCCATCGGTGCGAAGGTGACGCTTCGCGGTGATCGGATGTGGGAGTTCTTCGACCGTCTCGTGTCGTTGGCCATCCCCCGCATCCGTGACTTCCGGGGCCTCAACCCGAAGAGCTTCGACGGACGTGGCAACTACACGTTCGGTATCACCGAGCAGCTGATCTTCCCGGAGATCGAATACGACAAGATCGACACGGCTCGTGGATTCGACGTCACCATCGTCACCACGGCCCGCACCAACGCTGAAGGACGCGCCCTGCTTGACGCCTTCGGTTTCCCGTTCAAGCGCGAAGGACAGAGCTGATCTGAGATGGCTGTGCTGAACATTTTCCCTAGCCTCACCGCCACTGAAGGAACGATCTGACATGGCTAAGAAAGCGTTGATCGAAAAGGCCAACCGCACGCCGAAGTACAAGGTGCGTGCGTACACGCGCTGCCAGAAGTGCGGCCGTCCCCGTGCCGTCTTTCGGCAGTTCGGCCTCTGCCGAATCTGTCTCCGCGATTTGGCGCACGCCGGGGAAATCCCGGGCGTGACCAAGGCGAGCTGGTGATCCCATGACTGTGTTCACTGACCTCGCCTCATTCGCTTCCAACTTCGGAGGTGCGTCATGACTTTGCTTGTTGTGCGTCCCCCGTCTCGTTCCAACTTCGGAGGCCTGTCATGACAATGACTGACCCCATCGCCGACATGCTCACCCGTATTCGCAACGCGAACACGGCCAAGCACGACACGGTGTCCATCCCCTCCTCGAAGCTCAAAGAGGCACTCGCCAAGATCTTGGCCCGCGAGGGCTACATCGGCGAGTACTCGGTGAAGCCGAACGAGGGCAAGCCCGGCTCGACCCTGCTGATCAACCTGAAGTACTCCGACTCTCGTGTCCGCACGATCTCGGGTATCCAGCGCGTGAGCAAGCCGGGTCTGCGCGTCTACAAGCCTGCCGACAACCTCCCGCGGGTTCTCGGTGGCATGGGCGTTGCCGTTCTTTCGACCAGCCAGGGGCTGTTGACCGACCGTGAGGCGCACAAGCGTCGCATCGGCGGCGAAGTCCTCTGTTACGTGTGGTGAGGTAGCCATGTCCCGAATCGGCAAAGCACCAATCGCAGTTCCCGGTGGCGTCACCGTCACCATCGCCGGCGATCAGCTGTCGGTGAAGGGCGCCAAGGGCGTTCTGGCCCGCACCATTCCGGCCCAGATCTCGGTTCGCGAAGAAGGTTCAACCCTCGTGGTTGAGCGCGCGAACGACGAGCGCATGGCGAAGGCTCTTCACGGTCTGACCCGCACGCTCGTGTCGAACATGGTCACGGGCGTCTCGACCGGTTTCACCAAGGAACTCGAGATCCTCGGCGTCGGGTACCGCGCTTCTGCGCAGGGTCCGAAGAAGCTCGAGCTCGCGCTCGGCTTCAGCCACCCCGTCTACGTCGACGCCCCGGAAGGCATCGAGTTCGAGGTTCCCGCGGCCACGCGTGTCGTGATCAAGGGAACCGACAAGGAACTCGTCGGCCAGGTCGCCGCCAACATCCGAAAGATCCGCAAGCCTGAGCCTTACAAGGGCAAGGGTGTCCGGTACGCAGGTGAGATTGTCCGCCGCAAGGCTGGCAAGGCCGCCAAGAAGTAACGAAGCGAGCTCGACATGCCCACAGCAACGCAGAAGAAACAACAAGCACGCATACGGCGTCATGCCCGTGCCCGTAAGAAGGTGCACGGCTCGCCCGATCGTCCCCGCCTCGCGGTGTTCCGGTCCAACAAGCACATCGTCGCCCAGATCATCGACGACTCGACCGGTGTCACGCTGGCTGCCGCTTCGTCGCACGAAGCGGCCATCAAGACCGACGGCGCCACCGGCAACAAGTCGGCGTCCGCCAAGGTGGGTTCGTTGATCGCTGATCGCGCCAAGTCCGCCGGTGTGTCGAAGGTTGTCTTCGATCGTGGCGGCTTCATTTACCACGGCCGCATTGCTGCGGTCGCCGAAGCTGCTCGCGCAGCAGGACTGGAGTTCTGAGATGGCTGCGCTGAATCGTCGCCTGAGTGTGCACACCACTGAGGGAGGGATCTGACATGGCCGGCGAACGCGAACGCGACCGCGAACCGCAGAGTCGCACCGGAGACCCGAACCTCGAAGAGCGGGTCATCCACATCAACCGAGTTGCCAAGGTCGTCAAGGGTGGTCGTCGGTTCTCCTTCACCGCCCTCGTGGTGGTCGGAGACGGCAAGGGCCGCGTCGGTCTCGGATACGGCAAGGCGAAGGAAGTCCCCGCGGCCATCGCCAAGGGTGTCGAGGAGGCGAAGCGCAATCTGTTCAACGTGCCGCTCGCCGGTTCGACGATCACCCACCTGATCATCGGGGAGAAGGGCGCCGGACGCGTGCTGCTGAAGCCCGCAGCTCCCGGTACGGGCGTCGTGGCCGGTGGCGCCGCGCGCATCGTGCTCGAGGCCGCAGGCGTGCACGACGTGCTGGCCAAGTCGCTCGGCTCGTCGAACCGCATCAACGTCGCGCAGGCCACCATCCAGGGCCTCCAGGCGCTGTTCAGCCCTGACCAGGTCGCTGAACGGCGTGGTCTGTCGGCTGAGGAAGTCACGCCGGGCGGCGTCCTGCGTGCCTACCGCGAGACCCAGCGGCTGGCCAAGCTCGGTGCGGAGGCGAGTCACTGATGTCGGAGATCAAAGTCACCCAGGTACGTTCCACGATCGGCGTCATCCCCAAGCACCGCGGCACCATGCGGGCGCTCGGCCTGCGCAAGATCGGCTCCACCAACACACTGCCCGACCGTCCGGAGATCCGGGGCATGATCGCCCGGGTGCCGTACCTCATCAAGGTCGAGTACGTGGCGGACACTGCGAAGGACACGTGAAGCAATGACCATCAAGATCCATGACCTCCAGCCGGCTCCCGGCTCGTCGCACCGACGCAAGCGCGTCGGGCGCGGCATCGGCGGCAAGGGCGGCAAGACGGCCGGCCGTGGCACGAAGGGCCAGAAGGCCCGCCGCAACGTCAAGCCCGGCATGGAAGGCGGCCAGACTCCGCTGCACCGCCGCATCCCGAAGCTGCGTGGCTTCAACAACCCGTTCCGGGTGGAGTACTACGCGGTCAACATCGATGCCATTCAGGCGCTGATCGACGGTGGCCACACCGAGATCAATGTCGACGTGCTTCGCGAGGCCGGCCTGATCCACAAGAACGTTCTCGTCAAGGTTCTCGGCCGGGGCGAGCTCACCGGCAAGGCGAACGTGAAGGCTCACGCCTTCTCGGCGTCTGCGAGCGCGGCGATCACCGAAGCAGGCGGTACCGTGGAGCTTCTCTCGAAGCCGTTCGGTGTCCGTCCGGCCGCCCAGGGCAACCAGTTCGCCAACCGCTAGTCGTCGATTCGACGACCCACACGACGCCACGATCTGATCGTGGCGTCGTCGCAGGAATTCGCCGTCTCACTCGTGCCAACCGCCGGCCGCCCTCGGGTACCGGCGGTTGTCCCGTCGTGAACTCGTCAAAGGAAGCAACCACCTCGTGTCGACGCTGAAGAACATGTTCCGGGTGCCCGAGCTGCGGGGGAAGATCCTGTTCACCATCGCGGTGATCGCCCTGTTTCGCCTCGGTACCCACATCCCGGTTCCGGGGATCGACATCGAACAGCTGCGGCTGTTGCGCCAGCAGTCGGCCCAGAACGGCGTACTCGGGTTCTTGAACCTGTTCTCGGGCGGCGCGCTCACGCAGTTCTCGATCTTCGTGCTCGGCATCATGCCGTACATCACGTCGTCGATCATCATGCAGCTCCTCACGGTGGTCATCCCGCGCCTCGAGCAGTGGTCGAAGGATGGCGCGACCGGCCAGAAGAAGATCACGCAATGGACGCGCTATCTGACGATGTTCCTGGCCACGATCCAGGCCGTTGGCTACGTCTTCATCTTCCACAACGGCGGAAGGGGCATCTTCCAGGCCACGGCCGGTGGGTCGTCGTTCGACCTGTATTCGGGCGGGCGTTGGAACTTCCCTCGCGTGGCTCTCGGCGTGCTCGCCATCGTCGTGGGCACGGCTCTGGTGATGTGGTTGGGTGAGATGATCAGCCAACGCGGGATCGGCAACGGCATGTCGCTGCTGATCTTCACCAACGTGGTGAGTCGTCTTCCTGCGGAAGGTGGCCGTATCCGAGCAGAGAAGGGCTGGGCGATCTTCTTCGTCATCCTGATCGTCGTGCTGGGAATGATCGTGGCGATCATCTTCATCGACAACGGGCAGCGACGCATCCCCGTCCAGTTTGCCAAGCGGGTGGTCGGACGGCGCATGTTCGGTGGCCAGTCGAGCTTCATCCCATTGAAGGTCAACCAGGCCGGCATCGTGCCGATCATCTTCGCCAGCTCCGTCCTGTACCTGCCCGTGCTTCTCCAGGGCGTGCTCCCGTCGGGTTGGCAGGCCTGGATCTCCGATAATCTCGTGCGCAGCGACACCATTCCGCACGTCGCGCTCTACACCGTGCTGATCGTCTTCTTCGCCTACTTCTACACGGCGATCACCTTCGACCCCGTGCAACAGGCCGACCAGCTGCGCAAGCAGGGCGGCTTCATCCCGGGCATCCGGCCCGGCCCGCCAACCGAACGGTTCTTCAAGTTCATCCTCGATCGGATCACGCTTCCCGGCGCATTCTTCATCGCGGCGATCGCATTGGTGCCGTCGCTGTTCATCGTGTTGTTCAACGTGAGCAATTTCGGCTTCGCCGGCACGTCGATCCTCATCGCCGTCGGCGTCGCCCTCGAGACGATGAAGCAGGTCGACAGTCAGTTGATGACGAAGAACTACGAAGGGTTCCTCAAGCCGCAGAAGACCGGCCTCGCCGGTCGCTGAAGATCGCACGTCGCGTCGATGTATTGGGGGCAGCAGCCTCAGGCATGTGGGCGATCCTGGTGGGGTAGCCGATGAGCAGGGGCAGCCGCCTCGTCATCTTGGGCAAGCAGGGCGCCGGAAAGGGCACGCAGTGCGTGCAGCTCTCCCGGCACTACGTCGTGCCGCATATCTCGACCGGTGACATGTTCCGCGCCGCGATGAAGGCGGGCACCGAGATGGGCAAGCTGGCCAAGACCTTCGTCGATGACGGCAAGCTCGTCCCCGATCAGGTCGTCATCGGTATCGTCGCCGAACGTCTCGCCGAGCGCGACGCCCGCAGCCGGGGCTTCATCCTCGACGGATTCCCTCGCACCACGCATCAGGCCACGGCGCTCGAGAAGATCCTTCTGCCCATGGTCATCGACGCGGTGATCGATCTCGAGGTGTCGACCGAACTCGTCCTGCAGCGCCTTGCCAGCCGGCGGGTCTGCAGCGCGTGCGGGTCGAACTACTCCGTGCAGAATCCGCCCGCCTCGAAGTGGCGTTGCGACCACTGCGGCGGGGAGGTGATCCAGCGGGATGACGATCGGGAAGAAGCGATCCAGGTCCGGCTCGACGCCTACGAACGCCAGACGAAGCCCCTGATCGAGTTCTATTCGGCCCGGGGCCTGCTGGAGACGATCGACGGCTCTCTACCAATGGACACCGTCTTCGGTCAATGCGTCGCCCTGATCGATCGCCGAGCCGCAGCGAACGACGCCCGACTCGCCCAGTAGGACCCGTTGGGAGAGAGGTTGCCCCCATATATGGGGGCAGAACACCTCCGAACGTCGCAAGGAGGTGTTCTGCCGCACACGGCTCAACCCTGCCCTGGCCGGCATTGGCGAAACCGCAATGCGGGGACCGCTGGCGACAGGAAGACACGAACCGACGGGAACGGCCATGGCATGCACCGTGAGTGGGAGGGGTGGCGCCGGGAGGGGGCCCGCCGAGGAACGGAGACCCGGTGCGACGGAGGAGCACAACGGGCGAGTACCGCAAGGTGGGAAGCATCCCGGTGACAGGACCCCAGGAGCGGTCACCAGCAACGAGACTGGCTAGGTGACAGGACCCCGGGATCGGACCCCGGAAGCGGACGAAACGGGACCGTCCGGGGCGGAAATCGGGACTTCCAACCTGCGCTAGTCTTGCCGGTCGGCTTTACGCCCCTGGGGTGTGCTCCTCGCTCGTCTGGTTTCGAGCGTGTGCACGGCAGTTCCAACGCCCCACGCTGCCAGCCGACCATCCATTTCGCCCCGAACGTGGGGCGGTCTGACCTGAGGAGCCGTTCTGCCTAAGCCAAAGGAAGATGCGATTGTGCTGGAGGGCGTGGTCATCGAGCCACTCCCTAATGCGATGTTTCGCGTCGAACTGGAAAACGGCCACAAGGTGCTTGCCCACATCTCCGGGAAAATGCGGATGCACTACATCCGAATACTCCCCGGCGACAAGGTGCAAGTCGAGCTCACCCCGTACGACCTCACCCGAGGTCGGATCACCTATCGCTACAAGTAAAGAGACACTGTGAACCTTCTCAATGGAGGCCGCGCATGAAGGTGCGGCCCAGCGTGAAAGCCATTTGTGAGAAGTGCAAGGTCATTCGTCGCCATGGGCGCGTGATGGTCATCTGCACCAATCCCCGACACAAGCAGCGGCAGGGCTAGTTCATGGCCCGTCTGTCTGGCATTGACATCCCTCGCGAGAAGCGAGTGGAGATTTCGTTGACGTACATCTTCGGCATCGGTCGTCCGACCTCGCAGAAGATCCTCGCCGATACCGGTATCGACCCGGACACCCGGGTTCGCAACCTGACCGAGGATGAGGTCACTCGTCTGCGCGCCTACATCGATCAGCATCTCAAGGTCGAAGGCGACCTCCGGCGCGACGTGTCCCAGGACATCAAGCGCAAGATGGAGATCGGTTGCTATCAGGGCATCCGTCACCGCCGTGGCCTTCCGGTCCGCGGTCAGCGCACGCACACGAATGCGCGCACACGTAAGGGTCCGAAGAAGACCGTGGCTGGCAAGAAGAAGACCCCGAGGAAATAGGTCATGGCAAAACCGAAGCCGGGTGGCCGTCGCCCCCGCAAGAGAGAGCGCAAGAACGTCGTCGCTGGCGTTGCGCACATCAAGAGTTCGTTCAACAACACGATCGTTTCGATCACCGACGCCGAGGGCAACGTGCTTGCCTGGGCCTCGTCGGGCAACGTCGGTTTCAAGGGCAGCCGCAAGTCGACGCCCTTCGCCGCCCAGTTGGCTGCCGAAGCGTGTGCGCGTCGGGCCATGGAACACGGCATCCGCCGCATCGAAGTGTTGGTCAAGGGTCCCGGCTCCGGCCGTGACTCTGCGTTCCGAGCGCTACAGAATGTCGGTCTCGAAGTGACGTCGATCAAAGACGTTTCCCCCATCCCCCACAATGGTTGCCGCCCGTCCAAGCGGCGGAGGGTCTAGTCATGGCTCGTTATACGGGTCCCGTCTGCCGTCTCTGTCGGCGCGAAAAGACCAAGTTGTTTCTGAAGGGTCCGAAGTGCGACTCGATGAAGTGCCCGATCGAGAAGCGGCCCTATCCGCCAGGTGAGCATGGCCGCGGCCGTATCCGTGAGTCGGAGTACATGCTCCAGCTCCGTGAGAAGCAGAAAGCCAAGCGCATCTACGGCGTTCTGGAGAAGCAGTTCCGGAACATGTTCGAGGAGGCCGACCGTCAGGCCGGCGTCACCGGTCACAACCTGCTGCGCATGCTCGAGGTCCGTCTCGACAACGTGGCGTTCCGTGCCGGTTGGGGCGCGTCTCGTGCGCAGTCCCGTCAGTTGGTGCGTCACGGTCACGTGAACGTCAACGGCCGTCGCGTCAACATCCCGAGCTACCAGGTTCGCAAGGGCGACATCGTCGAACTTCGTCCGAGTGCTCGTGAGTTCATCGTCATCCAGCACAACCTCGACACGATCGACCGGGCTGTCCCGGCGTGGTTGGAGAAGGCAGCTGAAGGCAAGTCCATCACCGTCCGTGACCTCCCGCTGCGCGAACACATCGATCTGCCGGTGCGCGAGTCGCTCATCGTCGAGCTCTACAACAAGTAGGTCTACGCATGCTCATCATTCAACGACCCACAGTTGAGGCCATCGGCGACGAGGAGGGGAGCCGTCAGCGGTTCTCGGTGTCTCCTCTTGAGCCAGGATTCGGGAACACGCTCGGCGCGGTGCTTCGGCGCACGCTCCTGTCGTCGATCCCGGGTGCTGCGATCACGCAGGTCCGCTTCGACGATTCCCTCCACGAGTTCGCCACCATTCCGGGCGTCAAGGAAGATGTCACCGACATCATCTTGAACCTGAAAGACATCGTCATCTCGGTCGAGGGCGACGACGTAGTTCAGCTGCGTCTCGATGTTCGTGGCCCAGCCACGGCGACGGCGGGCGATATTCCGCTGCCGACCGGTGTCGAGATCATGAATCCAGATCTGGTCATCGCCACGATCAACGGCAAGGGACGGCTCGCCGTCGACCTCACCGTCGAGCGCGGCCGTGGCTACGTGTCGGCCGAGCGCAACAAGAAGTCGTCGGTCATCGGCGTCGTGCCGATCGACTCGATCTTCTCGCCAGTGCGCCGTGTCGCGTTCAACGTTGAGGCAACTCGCGTCGAGCACTCGACCAACTTCGACAAGCTGACCCTCGACATCGAGACCGACGGTTCGATCAGCCCGAAGGATGCGCTGGCCTCGGCCGGTGACACCCTGCGTTCGCTGTTCGGCCTCGTGGCCGACATGAGCGAAGAGCCTCAGGGCCTTTCGCTCGGTGAGACCTCGGCGCTCGGCTCGGGCTCGCCCGACCTCGATCTCGCAATCGAGGATCTCGAGCTGTCGGAACGCCCGCGCAACTGTCTGAAGCGCGCCCAGGTCAACACCATCGGCGAGCTGTGCATGCAGACCGAAGACGATCTGCTGGCCATCACCAACTTCGGCCAGAAGTCGTTGGACGAAGTCATCCAGAAACTCGACGAGCGCGGTCTGTCGCTGCGCACGAAGAACTAGTCGAAGGGAGTCACAGCTATGCCTATGACACCAAAGCGCGGCCACCGTCTCGGTTCCGACGCATCGCACCAGAAGGCGCTTCTGGCCAACCTCGTGTCGTCGCTCGTCGCGGCCGAGTACCTCGTGACTACTGAGGCGAAGGCGAAGGCTCTTCGTCCGGTCGCTGAGCGGATGATCACGAAGGCCAAGAAGGGCGGTCTGCACAATCAGCGCCAGGTCGTCGCGTTCATCCGCGACAAGGACATGGCGTCGAAGCTCTTCACCGAGATCGGTCCCCGGTATGCCTCGCGCAATGGCGGGTACACCCGGATCCTCAAGCTCGGCCCGCGCCACGGGGACAACGCCCCCATGGCGCGTATTGAGCTCGTCTGAGCCTGCGCAACTTGGTCTGTCGTCCGACGGCCAGGACTAGTCCATGAGTGAACTTCGCGAGGCGCCTTCGGGCGCCTCGCGGCGCGTCCGGGTTCCGGTGACCGCAGCCCCGCGCGTCGGCTGGGTCACGACGCAGGAGGAGCGGATCCGCCCGCCCGCCCCCGGTCGCGTTCGCCTCCGACTGGTGGTGGCGTATCGGGGCAACGCGTTTCACGGCATCTCTCCCCAGCCCGGTCTGAGGACGGTCGGCGGTGTGCTGCTCGACGCGTTGGCGAAGGTACTTCGCGAGCCCGGCGGCGTCGATGCTCTTGCGTTGGTCGTAAGTGGACGTACCGATGCCGGGGTGCATGCATGGGGGCAGGTTGTCCACGTCGACGTGACGCCCCCGGCCGGCGGGCTTGGTCGTGAGCCCTTCGACGCGGCCCGATTGGTCCAGGGGATCGACTGTGCCCGGGTGGAACGTTCGCTGAACGGGATGCTGGCACCGCACATCGCGGTTCGCGGCGTCGATGTCGCGCCGCCGGAGTTCGACGCACGCTTCTCGGCGTCGTGGCGTCGATACCGGTACTCAGTGCTCAACACGCCGACGCCGGATCCGTTCCTGGCCGGGCTGGCGTGGCACGTGATCGAACCGCTCGACCTCTCCGTGATGCGCCTGGCTTCGGACGCGTTCATCGGCGATCACGACTTCGCCGCGTTCTGTCGAGCGCCCGACGGTGTCGAGGGGGCGACGACGAAACGCGTGGTGACCGACACGAAGTGGGTCGATTCCGGTTCGGGCGTGCTGCAGTTCGAGATCCAGGCGCTGGCGTTCTGCCAGCAGATGGTCCGATCGATCGTCGGCTTCCTCGTCGACGTGGGGCGGGGTCGTCGGTCGGCGGGGTCGGTGCTCGAGACAATGGCGGCGCGCACACGGCACAACTCGCTCGCTCCGTCCGATGGACTGTGCCTGTGGAGCGTGGGTTACCCTCCGCCGTTGGCTCCGCCGCTCCCGCTCACGGGTCCCGGTGCCGGCTGGCGGCCGTTGCCCTAGACCCTCAGCGGTGGCCGCCCTGGAAAGCGGCGAGGTCGTCGGCCAACGCCGACGCCAACATGACGGTGGCTCGCCACGGGTTCACCCGCGGTGGGGTCGGGAACACCGACGCGTCGATGACTGCGACCCCCGCAGTGCCGTGCACGACACCGCCGTCGCCCACGACCGCGGACGGGTCCTCCGACGAGCCGAACGCACACGTTCCTGTGGCGTGCACGTAGTCGGCCAGATTCTGCTCGATCCACCCGGTGAGTGTCCGGTCGTCCATGCCGATGGCGTCGGCAAGCGGTGTCCCGCGATCGTCGATCGAGACGTGGGTGGTCTCGGCCCGGACCTCCGGGCGCGAAGCGATGTCGAAGAGCAACCGGGCCGCGCGGACGATCTCCGCACGATCGTGCGGATCGCCCAGGAGTTCGAAGTCGACAACCGGTCGGCCCGCGGCGTCGAGGTAGACAGAACCCCGACCCCGGTTGTCGAGCACGCCGACGAGGAGCGCTCCGAGCATCCGCAGTTCGCCGGCGGTGCCGAGCCGATTCAGCGGGAGCAGCTGGAGGCCCCCGACGGTGTGTCCGAGCGCGCACGTCGTCGGCGTGTCGGCGGGGGCGGGCCGGTGGAGGTGAAGCGTGACGCCGACGGCAGCGTGATCGGCGAGGTTCCGGCCGATGCCGGGCCGGGTGAGACCGCTGCGCAGCAGCAGGGCCGGGGAGTGGATGGCACCAGCGCAGACGACGGTGAGAGGCGCGCTGATCGTCCGGGGACCATCCGCCGTCTCTGCCTGGACTCCGCCGACTGCCCCGGTGGCCGCCCCCGTGAGTTCGATCACGTCGGTGTCGGCCAGCACGGCGAGGTTCGGCCGGTGCCTCGCCGGGCCCAGGTGGGTGACGTCGGTCGACGCCCGGAGGAGCTCGCCGCCGACATCGAAGCGGGCGTGGAGCGGGGCGGCGCCAATGCCCGCCTGGTCGACCCTGGCCCGGCGGATGAGCGGAAGGCCGGCGGCATGGCCAGCCGTGGCCAGCACACGGTCGGCGGGACCCCACTTCGAGGTCGGGAGTTGCGCCACGGTTCGCTGAACGGAGGTGTCGAGCGCGAGTCCGACGGAAGCCCACCGGTCGAGGTCTCCGCCCGTCGGACGGAGGTCGAGGAGGCCATTGACGGCACCGCTTCCACCGATCCCCCGACCCCGTGGGTAGACCCGCACCGGTCCGAGCGGGCTGCGGCGGGCCGTGACGTCCGGCCAGAGGCGCCCGGGTGCGCTGAGGGCGCCGAAGAGATCGGCCGGGGCGGTCGGTCCGCTCGGCCCCGACTCGATCAGCAGCACGCGTACGGCAGGGTCGCGGCTGAGTCGCTCGGCGACGACACAACCGGCGGTTCCGGCGCCGACGATGATGACGTCCCACTCGCCGTTGCTCGGATCCACGCCGCCAGTGTCGCACCGATATTGCTCGGGTCGGCGATCGAAGGTGTGGTCGGGCGCCGCTAACGTCGGCCGCGGTGTTCATCACGTCGCGTCGGATCGATCTCACGAAGCGGCACCCGTTGACGATCAGTCGTGGAACGATCCGCGGTTCCACCAACGTCGTGGTCACGGTCTCGCACGATGGCCTGTCGGGCATGGGCGAGATGGCGCCGTCCGACGTGACCGGCGATTCAGCGGAATCGGCGGAACTGGATCTCACGGAGTGGGCAAGCGTCCTCGACGACCATGCGCCGGACGAGTTCGATCGCATCGATCACGCGCTCCGAGGGATCGGCGCGCCGGACCGCGGTCCTGTCCGGGCTGCTCTCGACATGGCGTGCCACGACTGGTGGGGACGGTCTCTGGGCCGCCCGGTGTGGAGGCTGCTCGGCCTCGATCCGACCCGTGCGCCTGCGACATCGCTCACGATCGGGATCAATGCGCCGAGCGTGATTCGCGAAATCGTGCCGGAGATCCTCAACCGTACGCGCGCTGTGTATCTGAAGGTGAAGCTCGGGCAAGCGGCGGGCATTGCTGCCGATCAGGAGATGTTCGTCGCGGTGCAGGATGCGGCGGAGCGTGCGGGATTCGCACCGAAGTGGCGCGTCGACGCAAACGGCGGTTGGGATCTCGTTGACGCACAGAGAATGATCCACTGGCTGGCCGAACGAGGGGTGATCGAGGTGGAGCAACCGCTTGCGCAGGGTCTCGAGGATGAGCTGCCACTGGTGTTCCGAACGACGACGATTCCGATCTTCGCCGACGAATCCGTCCGCGTCGCGGCCGATGTTGCCGACATCGCCGATCGGGTGCACGGGGTGAACTTCAAGCTGATGAAGTGCGGCGGGCTCCGTGAGGGCCTCCGCATCATTCACACCGCCCGAGCCCATGGGCTCCGAGTGATGATCGGGTGCATGGGTGAGTCATCGCTGGCCATTTCGGCGGGCGCGCAGTTGGCGCCACTGGTCGACGCGGTCGACCTCGACAGTCACCTCAACCTGCTCGATGATCCATTCGTGGGCGCGTCGTATGTGGACGGACGAATCATCCCGAACGACCTTCCCGGACTCGGTGTCGTCGATCGTCTGCTCACTTAGCTTTCTGGGGATTCGCCGTGATTCAGCCGTTCAATCGACTCGCCCTGCTCATGCACGGACATCTGCGCGACCGCCACGGCAAGATGGGCTTCGGACTGCTCCGCTACAGCGACGCGGAGATCGCCTGCGTGATCGACGCCGACCACGTGGGTGGTTCGTTGCTGGAGATCACGGGGATCGCGACGTCCGTTCCGATCGTTCGCAACGCGTCCGACGCGTTGGCGCTCGGTGCCGACGTCCTCGTCGTCGCCGTGGCGACCAGTGGCGGCATCCTCCCTCCTGGATATCGCGATGAGATCCTCACGGCGCTGCGAGGCGGGATGTCGCTCGTCAACGGGCTGCACGGTCGGTACGCCGACGACCCCGAGTACGCCGCCAGCCGCGCCGAAGGCGCATGGATCTGGGACGTCCGTCAGGAGCCGACCGGGCTCACCAGCGGCCGCGGTCTCGCCGCCACGCTCGCCTGTCGGCGGGTGCTCACCGTCGGGACCGACATGGCGATCGGCAAGATGACGGCATCGCTCGAGATGGACCAGGAGTGTCGGCGACGCGGCATGCGTTCAAGGATGATCGCGACCGGTCAGATCGGCATTTGCATCACCGGCGACGGTGTGCCGCTCGATGCCGTGCGGGTCGACTTCGCATCGGGCTCGGTCGAGGCACAGGTGATGAAGCACGGGCCTGGGCACGACATCTTGCACATCGAGGGTCAGGGCTCGGCGCTGCATCCGGGTTCCACGGCCTGGGTGGCATTGCTGCGCGGCTCGATGCCGACCGACTTGATCCTCGTGCACCGGGCCGGGCAGCATGCACTGCTCAACGGACTGGACAGCTTCGTCATCCCGCCGCTATGCGATGTGGTGGCGCTGTACGAGTCGGTGGCCGGTGCGGGAGTCGGGTTCCCGCCGGCGAAGGTGCGGGGCATCGCATTGAACTGCGGGCATCTTGCGTCCGATGGCGAGGCCGCGGCAGCGTGCGAGGCCGTGGCGGCGGAGACCGGACTGGTGTGCGTCGATGTGGTCCGCCACGGCGCGTCGCGGCTGATGGATGCAGTGCTCGACGCCATGGTGTGAACGGTTACGGCGACGGAGCGGGGATGACCATCGCGAGCTGACGGGATTGGGCGACCAGCTGGCCGGTCGAATCCCAGAGCTCGCCGTCTTCTTCGAAGAAACCGCCGACGAGGAAACGGGTGACGAATCGTCCGCGCAGCCACCCCGGCGCCGGCGACGCGCGGAAGTGCACGGTGAGCTCGACGGTCGGAACCCATTGTGAGTTGGGGAGCACCTCGAACACCGCCGGCGGCATGGCGTCGGCGAAGAGAGCGAGCGACAGCACGTCGGGTTGGCGGCCGTCGGTGAAGCGCAGCCATCCGGAGATGTCGGCAACTCCGCTCGGTGCTCCCTTGGTCCAGCCCGTTGCCGGGTTGAGGAGCACTTCCATGTTCTGGGCGATGCGAGATGGCTTGTAGTGCATCACGTTCGTGTCCCGGCGGACGCATTGCTCGGGTGGTGGAATGTCCGGAGGTGAGCCGGCGACGACGCTCGGTCCGCCGTTGCGGGTCAGATCGCCGAACGAGCCGAGCAGCCGGAGCCGCTCTCTGCCGGATTGCACGAGCGATCCGGTGACGGTCGAGAGGGTGCGTCCTTGGCGGACGATGTCGACATCGACGCTGACCGGGCCGGCTTCACCGGGGCGGAGGTAGTGCGCATTGACGGAGAACGGATGGGGATGTTCGGGGCCGAGCGCCCCGCCCATCGCCCGGATCGCGGCGGCGAGGAGGTAGCCGCCGTTGGGCTTGTCGCCGATGTCCCACCGGTCCGACAACGTTCCGGTCCACCGTCCTGCGCCTGCCCCGCCCGATGGCGGTGCCAACGCAGTGTCTTCGTCGAAATGTGATGCGCTCATCGTTGGTACCTGGTCGTGGTTGCGTGACTGGTGATTCGGGCGGTGCAGCGGGGCGGAACGGCGCAGCCCCGAACTCGCAGAGCTCGCGCAACTGTCGACGTTAGAGCGGAAGGCATGGTGTCGACCATTTCGTACAGTGGTCGGTCCGATGGGTGATCTGGTGTCGTTCCGAGACGTTGCGGTGTCCTACGACGCCCGTTCCTACGCACTGGATGGGGTGGACCTGTCGATCTCGACCGGGGAGCGATGGGTGGTGATCGGCCCCAACGGTTGCGGCAAGTCGACCCTGGTGCAGTTGCTGTCGGGTTTCCTCCATCCGTCACGCGGGTCGTACTCACTGCTCGGTGCATCGCTCGGTGCCGGGGTGGATTGGCGAGTGCATCGGACGCAGATCGGCTTCGTGAGTGCGGCGCTGGCCAAGCAGATGCGTCCGCAGGTGCGTGCCGTCGATGTGGTGATGACCGCGCTCTACGGGGCTCTCGAGCCGTGGTGGCACGAGTACACCGACGCCGATCGTGCTCGTGCCCTCGGGCTGCTCGACGCGTCGGCGTACGGCTACATAGCCGAGCGTGAGTTCGGAGTGCTGTCGGAGGGGGAGCGTCAGCAGGTGCTGCTGGCCCGGTCGCTGATGCGCCCACCGAAGCTGCTGGTGCTCGACGAACCGGCGGCCGGACTCGACCTCGGGAACCGCGAGCGCCTGATCGCCCGCCTCTCTGTGGTGGCGTCTACGCCTGCGGACGGTCACGACGGGGTTGCCGGGTTGGTGCTCGTCACCCATCATGTGGAGGAGATCGCGCCCGGATTCACCCATGCACTCTTGTTGGGGGCAGGGCGGGCCGTGGCGTCGGGGCCGATCAACGAAGTGCTGACCGATGCAAACGTAGGCGCCGCGTTCGACCTCGACGTGCGTCTCTCGCACGAGGACGGGCGATGGGCGGCGAAGGTTCGACTGGGCTGAGCCTGTTGTGTGCCTGGTCGGGTGCGCGGTCGGTTGTGATTGGGGTCGTTCGGCGTCCTAACGTTGATGCCTCATGGAACTCAACGGATTCACTGCCATCGTCACCGGAGGGGCGTCGGGTATCGGCGAAGCCTCCGCTCGGATTCTCGCTGCGAAGGGGATGAAGGTCGTCGTCGCCGACCTCGACCGTCAGTCGGAGAAGGGCGAGGCTCTCGCCAAGGAGATCGGTGGCGCGTTCGTGCCGTGCGACGTGGCTGACACGGCCCAGGTGAGCGCGGCGGTGGCGACTGCGGTGGAGATGGGCTCGCTCCGGGCACTCGTGAACGCCGCCGGTATCGGCTGGGCGTCGCGCACGATCGGCCGGGATGGCTCGCCGCATGACCTCGACGTGTACCGCAAGGTCATCGAGATCAACCTCATCGGCACGTTCAACTGCATCCGTCTCGCGGCATCTGCGATGAACTCGAACGAGCCCGATGCCGACGGTGGCCGCGGCGCCATCGTCAACATCGCGTCCGTCGCAGCGTTCGACGGCCAGATCGGCCAGGCCGCCTATGCATCGTCGAAGGGCGGCGTTGTCGCCCTCACGCTGGTGGTCGCCCGCGACCTGTCGGCGTCGGGCATCCGGTGCAACTGCATCGCCCCGGGGCTCATCGATACGCCGATCTACGGCACCGGCGAGGCAAGCGAGGCGTTCAAGGCAGCACTGGGCAAGGACGTCCTCTTCCCGCAGCGCCTCGGTCATGCGAGCGAGTTGGGGTCGATGGTGGGCGAGCTGATCGGCAACTCCTACATGAACGCGGAGACGATCCGAGTCGAGGGGGGGGTCCGCATGCCACCCCAGTCGAAGTAATCGCGCGGAACGGGGGGGGGGGGCTCGCTTTCAGGGCATAACAGCCCCGTCGGTGACGGCG
>JANPFX010000057.1:0-1557 GCA_031423635.1 Acidimicrobiia bacterium
GTCGGGAAGCCCGCTCGGCATCCTCGACCTCCTGGCCCGGTTCGGCGGCCCGGGTTCCGGCACCGAGGTCACCGGACCACAGAGGCTTGCCGCGGTACGCGGCGTCGCCGCCCGGAGAGGTTGCGCGCATCCAGCCCGAGATCGGCGACTCTGCTCCTCTGGCGTCCTCCCACGGCTGCACCTTCGGACGACCGTCGTTGCCGACGACAAGCTCGTCCTTCGTGTAGATCGCATCACGACGATTCGTGAACGCGAACTCGAAGATCTTCGATTCGGTGATCGCTTCCGTCGGACACGCCTCGACGCAGAGGTCGCAGTGGATGCAGCGCAGGTAGTTGATCTCGTAGACGAAGCCGTAGCGCTCCCCCGGCGACGTCGGGTCCATCGGATCGTTGTCGGCCCCGCGCACGTAGATGCACTTTGCCGGGCAGACGCCGGCGCAGAGCTCACAGCCGATGCACTTCTCCATGCCGTCTTCGTAGCGGTTCAGGACATGACGTCCGTGAAAGCGCTCCGGTTTCGGGCGGATCGTGTCGGGATAGGCCTCGGTGAGCCGATCCCGGAACATCTCGGCAAAGGTGACCTTGAAGCCATCGAGGTATCCCACGGTCAGAACCTCCCCGGGCGAAGACCGTCGGAATGCGACGTGGCTGCGGCAAACTCTTCTTCGCTCGTCCGGCGGCCAACACGCATGGCCGCAAACAGTAGACCGGCCACGGCCGTGGCCACGATGAACGCAAGCAGGACGTTGCGGAACTTCTCGGCCCGGGTGTCACCGGCCTCACGCGCGGCGAGGATCAACAACCACAGCAGAGAAGCCGGGATCAGCCTCTTCCAGCCGAGGTCCATCAGCTGGTCGTAGCGGAACCGGGGCAGCGTTCCTCGGATCCAGATGTAGGTGAAGCACAGGCCCATCACCTTGAGCAGCAGCCACAGCGGGCTCGACTCACCGATCAGGGCGCCGATGAAGGTCACGTCGTCGAGACGGAGGGCCTTCGCCAGGTTGAACGGCATCGTCGGGCCGCCGAGGAACAACGTGGTGATCAATGCCGACATCGTGATCGTGTTCATGAACTCGGCGAGGTAGAACATCGCGAAACGCGCCGACGAGTACTCGGTGTGGAAACCGCCGACGAGTTCCGACTCCGCCTCGACGAGGTCGAACGGCGGACGGTTGAGCTCTGCTGTGCCGGCGATGGCGAACACCACCGCGGGGACGAAGATGAGCTGCCAGAGGTTCCAGTTCCAACCGGCCTGGGCGGCGACGATGGACTGCGTGGAGAGCGATCCGGCGCCGAGAACCACGGCGGCAAGCGACAGGCCCATCGCCGCTTCGTAGCTGATCATCTGCGCGCTCGCCCGGACAGACCCCATGAGCGGATACTTCGAACCCGAGGACCAGCCGGCGAGCATGATCCCGTAGACCGCGATGGACGAGATCGCAAGGGAGAAGAGCACGCCCATCGGCGGATCAGCAAGCTGCAGGATCGTGTCGTGCCCGAAGATCTTCGCGGTGCCCCCGAGCGGAATCACGGCAAAGGTCAGGAAGGCCGGCAC
>JANPFX010000058.1:0-4727 GCA_031423635.1 Acidimicrobiia bacterium
CAACGGCTTCCTCCTCGAACTCGAAGAGGAGTGGGACCACGGCGGCCACTCCTGGTACTGCCGGGAGCTGATCCGCTGCGACGTCGCCGATTCGGGCGCGATCTCGGCGATCAGCGTCTACTGCACGGGCGATTGGGATGAAGCACAGGTGGCGCGTCATGCCGCGACCGTGCAACTGACGCGACGCTGAGCGAGCGAACCCTCACTGGCGTACGTTCGGGGAATGGTTGGCTCCAACGACGGCACCGTTGAAGGCGCTGCGGAACTGCTTCGGCGTGCTGAAGTCGCGGGAGCCGTAGGCGACGTGACGGCACGGCGGGCGCAACTCGTCGAGGCATTTCGTGTCGCCCGAGCATCGGGTGACACCGCCTCGATGGTCCGCGCTGCGTTGGCATTGCCCACGAGCCAAGGTTTCGGTCGTGAGCCGGGGCAGATTCCGGCGCTGCTGCACGAGGCGTACCTCGCCGCTGATGATCCGCTGCTGCGGGCCCGACTCGGCGCGGCACTCGCGAGGGCGTGGGTGTACGGCGGCGATGCGGAGCGCGCCGTGCCGTTCGCCCTCGAGGCGGAGCGCGTCGCGGTGGGAAGCAATGACTCGGTGGTGCTTGCCGACGTCTTGGAAGCGCTGCTCGCGTCGAGCTGGGGACCTGATCAGCTCGACGATCGTGTTCGTCTGTCGGGTCGCCTCGTCAACGCGGTTGCCCACCTCAGTGACCCGGAGCTCGTGATGCACGCGCACCTCTGGCGTCTCACGACGGCATGGGAGTGCCTCGATCTCGTGGCCGTCCAGCGCCAGTTGCGCGCGCTCGACGTGTTCGCCGATGAGTCCGGGTCCGATCGGGCGGCGTTCTATGCGACATCCCGACGCGCCATGTATCTGCTCGCGGTTTCGGATCTCGACGCGGCGCAGAGGCTGATGACAGAGGTCAACGAGATCGGCGCCCGGATCGCCGAGCCCGATCTCGAAGGTGTGCAGCGTGCCCTGGCCGCCGACTTGGCGCGTCAAACTCGTGACGTCTCCTCGCTGCGGGAGCAGGCCGAGTCGTTCGAAGGCTTTGGCAAGGCCGAGGGCATCCAGTCGATCCAAGCCGAAGGCGCGGTGTTCTGGCTCGGCGCCGGTGAGCCGGAACGGGCGCGGGAGCTCGCCCTCCAAGCAGCGGGGGACGACCTCGGTGCAGTTGCCCGCGATGTGGATTTCCTGCTCACCGTCACATCGCTCACCGCCGTCGCTGCCTCATGCGGTCTTTCCGACATGGCCCAGCAGGGCGCGTCGCTTCTGGAGCCGTATGCCGGGCGGGCGGTCATCAACGCCGGTTCGGTCACGTTCCACGGCGTCGTCGATGACTATCTCTTCCAAGCGAGCCGTGCCCGAACATCGCGCGATCTCGACAAGTGGCGTGACCGTGCGCTGAGCAGCTACCGGCGCATCGGGGCTACGTGGTGGGCCGGACAGCTCGGCGGTTACGTCGTCCCGACCTCCCTCGAACGCAGTGACAGCCTTCGACGTCTGTGCTTCTATCGCCGCGCCGATGGCTTCTGGACGATCGGTGCGGATGGCTCGACCTCCTCGATGCCCGACCTCCGCGGCATGCAGTATCTCCGGCTGTTGCTGTCGAGACCTGGCATCGAGGTGTTCGCCCACGAACTGTCCGATGCCGCGTCGGGGCACGCCGGTGTCGGTGTGATCCAGCGGGACTTCGACCAGGTCCTCGACGCGAATGCAAAGCGCGCATATCGAATGCGCATGCAGCAGCTCGACGAGGACATCGAGGAGGCTCGGTCATGGGCCGATCCGGTCCGACTGGAACGTATGGAAGCTGAACGCGATGCACTGGTGGCCGAACTCGTCGCGGCGGCCGGACTCGGAGGGCGTATGCGACCGGTGGGCTCCACCGCGGAGCGGTCGCGGGTCGCCGTTCGGAAGTCGATCGCCACTGCACTGACGCGCATCGAGGCCCTGGATGCGTCACTCGCACGGCTCCTGCGCGACACGATTCGCACGGGTGTCACCTGTCGGTACGAACCCGACCCCGCGCGCCCGTCGGCTTGGACGCTCCAGGCGCCCGAGACCGCGTGATCACCCCGACACTGTCGGAGTCAGCGGTCGACGGCGTCGGCGAGATCGCAGAGGAGGTCGATCCACCAGACCGGTCCGACAAGGGCGCGCTCGGGCCACGGCGGTGGCTCGCCCTGGTAGTGGTGAATGATGCTTCCCGCGACGTAGGTGGCTCCGGGTCCGGGGAGAGCGGTGTTTCGATGCTCGAGGCGGATCGTCGTTGGCTGCACAACGATCTGGACGTCATCGGTGATGCTCATCAGACGTTCGTCGGTGTCGGCGGTGAGCACGCGACGAGCGAGCGACACCGGGTCGGTGTTCACCCTTCGGCCGTTGCGCGGGTCGTAGTGTCCCGGCTTCCATGCGGGGTCGCGGACGTCAACGGCCGATTCGATCGTGCCGGTCACGCCAGCGGGGTTCGCGCAGCTGACGGAGAGCACGGTGTGCCACTTCTCCCGGCGATTGCGGCTGGAGAGCGTGTTCAGGCCGAAGAAGAACCGGGCGAACTCGCTCCGGCTTGGGTCACCCTCGATCTCGACGGCGACCGAGCGGCCGCGCACCGACCCATGGGCGCGGACGGAACGCTCACCGCGCTCCTCGACCGACAACCCCAACCGTTGGCCGAGCATGGTCCATGCCTGCGCCAGTGTCGGTTCGTCGGTGGCCTGCTTCCGTGCCATCGGGGTCTATTCGCTCGCTGGGCTCAGCTGAACGCGCGTCGGGCTACAGGTAGCAGCGGCCCCGAAGGTTGCGTTGGTCAAACGCGGGTGATGGCGAAGGCCGGGATCACCCGGGGAGCAGCAGAGGTGATGTAGCCGCCGAACTGCGGCATGATCTCGGCCTGCGCGTTGAGCGTGGCAGCAGCTTCGTCGGCCGGGAGCTCGGTGACGCGTGCCGTGAAGGTATCCGTCTTGTATTCGACGGTGATCTCCGGATTGGCAAGGAGGTTGAAGTACCAGTCCGGGTGTTTCGGCGACCCGGCGGCTGAGGCGAACACGACCATGTGGTCGGCCTGCGGAAGGGCGACGAGCGGGATCTCACGGACCGCGCCGCTCTTCGCCCCGATCGTGTGCAGGATGACCAGTGGCGCGTCGCCGAACTGGGCCACCTTGCCGCCGTTTGCCCGGAACTCGTTGATGACCTGGGTATTCCAATCGCTCATGACCTCCAGGGTAGGGGGAGTTCCACGGTTCGGATGCCACGTCGGCCCGGAGGACCGTTCCGTTGTTCCGACCGCCGAGACCGGTGGCGTCAGAGTGCAGCGTCGGTGAATGCTGCGAGCGACGGGAAGCGAAGAGCAACCTCGACGTTGATCGGTGGCGTGGCCCCCGTTCCCGTTCGGTCATGACGTCGGTCGATCCACACCGAGGGAAGACCGAGTTCCCGGGCCGGACCGTGGTCGTGGAACAACGACTGCGCGACGTGGACAACCTCATTTCGGGCAACGCCGACGTCGGGCAGCCGGGCGAACATGGAGTGGAAGTGGTCGAGCCGGGGCTTGTAGGAGCCGACATCCTCGGCGGTCACGACCATGGCGAACTCGACCCCGAGCCGGCGGTTGCTGTGGGCGAACGATGCCCGGTCGACGTTCGACACGATGATGAGTCGGAAACGCTCCTGGAGTCGTCGGAGCGCCAAGGCCGTGTCGGCAAAGGCGGGCCACGCACCCACACTGGCGCCAAACTCTTCGCACTCGTCCGCCGTTGCCGCGTAGCCCAGTTCGTCGGCCATCCGGCGCAGACACTCGGCCAGCACCTTGGGGTACCGCGTTGTCGGCATGTCGGCTTCAACCAGGTGCTCCGTGGCGCTGAAGAGCGTGAGGAGTTGCTCCGTGGACAGCTCGACACCGCGCCACGCGCACCAGGGCTGGAGCGCGTTGAGGATCCCGGTCTCCCAGTCGATCAGGGTGCCGTAGCAATCGAAGCTCAAGGCCCGGCAATCGTTGAAGACGGAACGGTGTTCGTCGGTCATGACGTCCTCCGGGTTGCTGCGGTCCTCGACGACGCCGGTGCACGCATCGCCTCGATGGTCGTTTCGAAATGCGCACGCAGCTTTTTCCGGGCAGCATCGAAGCGATGGCGCTTCAGGGCGTTGACGATGCCGCGATGCTCGCGCAGCAACTCCTCGGCGTCTTCGTAGAGCGATCGCTGAAGCGCGATCGCAAGTCGCGTTTCCGCGGCGAGCGCATCGAACATCGCCAGGAGGCGAGGACTTCCTCCTGCCTGGACGATCGAACGATGGAACGCCACGTCGGCATCGACGACCGCGCGCCATGAGTTCGTGTCCGCCTTCTCGAACGCCCGCATGGTGTCATCGACGAGACGGATGAGCGACGGACTTCTCTCGATGCGATCGACCGCCGCAACCTCAACGACGGTCCGGGCGTCGTACAGATCGGCGATGTCGGCCGGAGAGAACTCCCGAACCTGTGCGCTGCGACCGCGAGTGCGCACGAGGAGGCCGTCGGCCACGAGTGCCTGCACCGCGGCGCGAAGTGTCGGGCGGGCGATGCCGAACTCCTCGGCCAAAGCCGTGTCCCGCAATACCTGCCCGGGCGCGAAGGCGCCGCCGAGAAGCTGCTCTCGCAGCGTCTCGGCGGCGGCATCGACGACCGTAGATGTTCCAACCAGTTGCATTGGAAAACTGTATAACAGTTTTCCAATACCTTCGA
>JANPFX010000059.1:0-45161 GCA_031423635.1 Acidimicrobiia bacterium
ACCAGCCGGTCGATTTCGGCCGGGTCGATCGACGGTCCGTCGACGGTGGGCGGGGGGATGCTGCTCGAGGTCAGTACGGGGAGATCGTCCGCGTCGGGGTGGTCGCACTCATGCGACACCCCGACGAGACAATCGGCGAACCCGAGCGCGGCGGACAGGTCGGTTCCCGAAGGAATGAGGCTGGCGATGCGCGGGTTCGTCATCACGATCGAATTACTTCGAGATCCGCCGGAACCAGGTGGTCGAACCACGACCGAGGTCGATCTCGGGGTGGATGACCGAGATCATGTCGGCGAGCACGAGGTCGGGGCGGACGACCGCTGTCTCGAAGTAGTCCGAACCCCCAGTCACGTTGACCCGCTTGTCGTTCCCGAAGACGTTCCCGGCACGAAACGATGGTAGGCGTGCATATCGACTGTCTTCCGCCGTTGCATCACCGAGGGTGTTCCACTGAAACCCGGCGTTGACCCACACCGTGGCGTCGTAGCCCTTGTCGAGGACCGCCTCGAAATCGAGGGAGAGCGAACCCGTCGACGTGTCGCTCGACCACGGATACGACCCGCCGGCGTCACGGATGTATTGCGCGGCGAAGCTCCGGCCTCCCGGCATGTACCAGGTGCCCTGGAACATCGAACCGCTGATCACCGACGGGCGCTGGCTCACGTTGGCCACCTTGGCCGCGAGAGCGCGGTAGTCCGCCTTCCACCGAGCGTATTCAGCCTCTGCGCGGCTTTCGGTGTTCGTAAGTGCACCGATGAGCTTGACCCACTCAGCGCGACCGAGAGGCGTCTCCTCCATGTAACCGGCTTCGACGAGCGCCGGCAACTTGGCAGTGAGGAGCTTGTCGATGCCGTCGAAGGAACCGGAACCGGTGCCGTAGGTGATGACCACATCGGGCTTCAGGGACACCAGCAGTTCCACGTTCGCCTTCGCTCCGCCGCCGGTTCCCTTGACGGCTCCGCTGGTGATGCGCTTCACGACGGAAACCGTGGAGTAGAACGACGGCGTGTCGACGGCGATGATCTTGTCGGCCTGGCCGAGGGCGTCGAACTGCGGTGCGAGGTTGGTGGACATGATCGAAGCCGACTTGATCGGGATCTGGATCACGGTGGCATCAGCGAGGTCGCCCGTGAGGGCCGGGATCTTCGTTCCGCATTGCGACAGCACGTAGGTGAAACCGCTCTTCGCCCCTCGCCACGGATTGGTCACCTTCACGACCTTGTAGGACTTCGCATAGGTGATCACGAGACCTTTGGCATCGCTGATCGTGGCCTTGTCGGGGAACAGGTCGAGACCATCGGACCCTGCAGCGGCACAACCGTCGGTCAGGTTCTTCGACGGAGCGGAGACCGCCGGCGTGGCAGGCGCCGCTACGGGCGGTAGCACGGCGGCTGCCCAGCGGTTCTTGCCCGACGAGGTCTTTGCGCAGGAAAGGGCAGCGCCAGACTTCGAGGTTGCCGTCGCTCCGACGGACTTGCAGGTCGATCCGACCGTTGCAGTGGCGGCGGAGGCCGCCGGGGTGAGGATCGTCCCTGCGCCAAGCAGGGTGACGACGACAGCCGCGCCGAGGCGGCGGTGCAGAACAGACATTGGTAAGGCTCCTTCCCCATGCGACGTGGGGATTGTTTCGTGGATATGTGTGTCCCGGTCGGTCTCCTGACTCGCAGATCAACGCGTGTCCCCGCCTTCCCAGCCAAGACGGCCAGTGGCACTTCGGGGACCTGCTCCCTGCTCACAGTGGCGGCACCGCGTCGGACTCTCACCGACTTCCCGTTCACCAGAACGCTGCTGACCATAGCGCGTGGGACGGGGGCCCCACCCGCCCAACTCTCCGGCGGAGGATCCCTATTCACACAAGAATCTCGATTCCGGATGGCCAATACCAGAATTCTCCTTCTACTATCAAGGGGTGTCCGTCCTCACCCTGGCCAGGTCCAACCTGCTTTCACCCCCGGTCCTCAGCTTCGGGCTCGGGATGTTCGGCACCCGGGTCAAGAGCGACCTCAAGCTCCCCAGTCCACTCCCGACGCTGCTCAGCACCTACCTCCTGCTGGCCATCGGGCTGAAGGGTGGCGCGGCGCTGGCCAAAGCCGACGTCGGAGACCTCGCTCTGCCGGCACTTGCCACCATCGCCATCGGCTGCCTGATTCCGGCCGTCACCTTCTTCGTTCTGCAACGCATCGCCCGGATGCCAATCACTGCAGCCGCGGCGATGGCGGCGTTCTACGGCTCCGTTTCGGCCGTCACCTTCACCGCGGCGATGACCTTCATGGAGCGGGGCGGCTACAAGGTCGAAGGCTTCCTGCCCTCACTCCTCGCAATCTTGGAGATCCCGGGGATCATCGTGGCGCTCCTGCTCGCCGCACGGTACAGCGCGAACATGAAGCTCGGGCCGGCCCTGCACGAAGTGCTCACCGGCCGGAGCATCCTGCTGCTCGGCGGTGGGCTTGTCATCGGTGCGCTCTCCGGGGCCGACGGCGCCGAGCGCATCGCCCCGTTCTTCGTCACACCGTTCCAGGGAATCCTCGTCCTGTTCCTGCTCGACCTCGGCGCACGTGCCGGCGACGGACTCGGTGAACTCCGCCGCAGCGGACCGGCCGTGATTGCGTTTGCGCTCGCCGCCCCTCTGGTATTCGGCCCGTTCGGTGTCACGGTGGGAACTCTGGCCGGGCTCAGCGTCGGTGGTGCCGCCGTGTTCGGCGCGATGACGGCGAGCGCTTCCTACATCGCCGCGCCGGCGGCCGTGCGCGTCGCCCTTCCCGACGTGGACATTGCGGTGCCTCTCACGGCGGCACTGGCCATCACGTTCCCGTTCAACCTCGTCATCGGAATCCCGCTCTACCTCGAGATCGCCAAGCTTCTCGGCTGAAGCTCACGATGCGCGGCCGACCGGAACCGGGATCGTGTTCGAACCCTCAGTGCGTCACGGAGTCGAGTGCCTGGGCGAGGTCGTCGAGCAGGTCGTCGGCTGACTCGATCCCGACGGACAGGCGCACCAAGCCGGCCGGGACCTGCAGCTCCGACCCGGCGGCGCTCGCATGGGTCATTCGTCCGGGATGTTCGATCAGCGACTCCACCGCCCCGAGTGATTCGGCGAGCGTGAACACCTTCGTCCGCTCCACGATGCGGAGTGCGAGCTCTTCGTTCTCGACGACGAAGCTCACCATGCCGCCGAAGCCGCTCATCTGCCGCTCCGCCGCCTGATGACCGGGATGGTCGGGCAGCTGCGGGTAAAGCACCCTCTCGACGAGGTCGTGGCCCACGAGGAGATCGACAATGGCTCTCGCGTTCGAGCAATGACGATCCATACGTACACCTAGCGTTTTCACACCGCGCAGGAGCAGGTAGAGATCGAACGGCGACGGTACCGCTCCGGTGGCGTTCTGGAGGAAGCGCAGACGGGTCGCCAGGGCTTCGTCGCTGGTTGCCGCGAAACCGCCGACCACGTCGCTGTGACCACCGAGGTACTTGGTCGCGGAGTGCACGACGGCGTCGGCACCGTGGGCGAGCGGGTTCTGCAGATACGGGGTGGCAAAGGTGTTGTCGACGACGACGCGCGCTCCGTTCGCATGGGCAACCGCAGCGACGGCAGCGATGTCGAAGCAGGTGAGCAGTGGATTGGTCGGTGTCTCGAGCCACACGACCGTTGCCGTCGGCGGGAACTCGGCGGCGAGGTGATCCGTATCGGTGAGGTCGAAGGCCCACCACGGATGGCCGGCCGGCTTGAAGATCTTGTCGATGAGACGGAAGGTCCCGCCGTACGCGTCGTTGCCGAGGATCACGCCGTCGCCGGGGCCGAGCATCGACCGCAGAAGGACGTCTTCGGCGGCAAGGCCGCTGGCGAAGGAGAACCCGTGGTCGGCTCCCTCGAGGGAGGCCAGGCAGGTCTCGACCGCGGTCCGCATCGGGTTGCCCGACCGTGAGTATTCGTAGGAACCGGCGCGGAGGCCGCCGACGCCGTCCTGGGCGAACGTCGTGGCGAGGCTGATCGGCGGCACGACCGCGCCGGTGCGGGGATCGGCCTCCTGACCGGTGTGGATGGCCCGGGTCTCAAAGCCCCAGCCGAGCTGTTCCTCGATCTCTCCCATGCTCAGCAGTCTCGCCCACCGACCGGCCTCCGTCGACCGTCTGCCGGCCGGGGCGCGCTGCGGCAGGTCACCTCCCAGCGGCGTTGGGAGGTGTTCTGCCCCCATATATGGGGGCAACCTCTCTCCTATCTTCCGCGGCGCCACTCGTGTTGCGAGCGGTCGAGCGAAGTGAGCGGCGCAGCGGCGGACAGCGGAGGGGCAACCTCTCTCCCAATGCGCTTTTGCCGCGCTAGCCGCGGAGGTAGCGGAGGACGTCGGCTCGGGCCAGGACGGTGTGGGGACGGCCGCCTTTGAGGACGAGGAGTGCGCTCGCCTCGCCGAGTTGGGCGACGGCGTGCTCGAGCAATTGGCCGATGCCGACCGTCGCGAGCTTCGGACCCATGACAAGGCCGACGGGCTTGTCCAGCGACGACGGGTCCGCCAGCGCGAGATGCATCAACCGGACCTCGTCCACCGAGCCCGCCACTTCGGCATTGGCGAACGGCGGCTCGTTCTTGATGACCGGGAGCTGGCTGATCTCGTGTGTGCGCATGAGGTCGATGGCGTCCTTCACCGGCTGTTCCGGGTTCACGTAGAGCAGGCTCGGCGTCGACGAACGTCGAGCCGTCAGCACGGTCTCCACCGTGATGCCGTCCCGGCGGAGGAAACCGAACGATTCCATCCACGTGTCGTTGAATTCCTTCGCCAGGTAACCGCGACCCGAATCCGGCACCAGCACGACGATCAGATGCTCTGGCCCGAGACCCGCGATCTTCGCATGGTGCAGCGCGGCCGCGACGGCGCTTCCGCCCGAACCGCCGACGAGGATTCCCTCGACGCGGGCGAGCTCGCGGGCCATGAGAAAGCTGTCCTCGTCGGAGATCGGGTAGGCGTGGTCGACGACCGAAAGGTCGATGGTGTCGGGGAAGAAGTCCTCGCCGATTCCCTCGACGAGATACGGGCGACCGGAGCCACCGGTGTAGACCGAGCTCTCCGAGTCCGCCCCAATGATGACCACGTCGGGGTTCTTCTGCTTCAGGTAGCGCCCCGTGCCGGTGATCGTGCCACCGGTGCCCATGCCCGCCACGAAGTGGGTGACCGTTCCCGCGGTCTGCCGCCAGATCTCTGGACCCGTGGAGTGCTCATGGGCGAGCGGGTTGTTCGGGTTGGCGTATTGGTTCGGGCGGTATGCACCCGGAATCTCGCGAGAAAGCCTCTCAGCGGTGGAGTAGTAGCTGTTGTCGTCCTCGGGCGGCACCGAGACGGGGCAGACAACGACCTCCGCTCCATATGCGCGCAGAAGATCGACCTTGATCGGTGACACCTTGTCCGTCACCACGAAGACGCACTTGTAGCCGCGCTGCGCGGCGACGATGGCGAGGCCGACGCCGGTGTTGCCCGATGTCGGCTCCACGATCGTGCCGCCCGGCTTGATCAGGCCATCGCGTTCGGCCGCGTCGATCATGGCTACCGCCACGCGGTCCTTCGCCGACCCCCCGGGGTTGAGCGGCTCCATCTTGATGGCGATCGTCGCCCGGACGCCGTGCGCGGCGGCGAGTCGCTTGACCTTCACGATCGGCGTGTTCCCGACCACATCGAGGATGGACTCGGCGACGTCGAGACGTCCGTCATTCGTCATGTGGGCACGATAGTTCCGGACGCACCGATGACGGCACGAGGCCCGGGGTCACACGGGTCTCAGCGATCGACCTCGCAACGACGCGAAGCCGCCTCCCGTGCGAACCCGGGACGGGTTGGACGGGAGGCGGCGCGAACAGCGCTCGAGCCGGTCAACGGCTCGACGTGTCTCGGATCAGGCGTTGGCCTTGGTGATGAGCTCGCCCGGGACGACGATCGTCTGCGATGCCGGAGCGGTGCCGCCGAAGTTCGCCTCGATGACTTCAAGAGCCTTCGCGGCGATGGCGCCCCAGTCCTGGCGGACGGTGGCGACCCAGTTGCCGCCCTTCTTGACCTCGGCCCGGGCGAAGTCCTGCCCGTCGACGCCGGTCACGATGACCTCGGTCCGACCGGTCTCCTGGGTGGCCTGGTAGGCCCCGAGTGCAGAAGCGTCCCAGCCGGCCCATACGCCCGATACCTGACCCTTCGGATACTTGGACAGGAAGTCCTTCACCGTCGTCTTGGCGAAGCCGGTCGAGTCGGCCGGGTCACCCTGCACGTATTCGATGATCTTGATGCCCTTCTCCTCGAAGAGCTTCTTGGCGGCGGCGTCGCGCAGGCGAACCGGCTCGAACGGATCGAAGTGGATCATGATGACCGAACCCTTCCCTCCGATCGCGTCGAGCATCGCCTGGGCGCTGGTCGTGCCGAGGAACTCGTTGTCCGACGTGATGTTGGCAGTCACGCCGTCAGCTGCACCGGCGTCGAGTCCGAACACCGGGATGCCCGCCTCCTTGGCGGCCTTCAGGCCGGCGGAGAACTCTTTCGGATCGCCCATGCCGAGCACGATGGCATCGGCCTTCTGCGACACGGCGTTCTGCATCTCGTTGTTGACCGTGGGCAGGTCACCCTTGGTATCGACGAGCGTGACCGTGTGGCCATTCGCTTCGGCCGCCGACTTGAACGCGTCGACGACTTCCTTCGTGGCCGGCTGGTTGGAGTAGTAGGGCGAAACGATGGCGAGTTTCTTGCCCCCGCCTGCGGCTGCTGCTGCCGCGGCCGTGGTCTCGGCGGCGGCTGCTTCGGTCGCCGCGGCCGCTGCCTCGGTTGCCGCGGCCGCTGCCTCGGTCTCGGCGGCCGGTGCCGCGGTGGTCTCTGCCGCTGGGGCCTCGGTCTCGGCCGGCGCTGCTGTGGTGTCTGCGCTGTCGCTGCCGCATGCGCTCAGGCCGGCGATGACGAACATCGCCGCCAGGCCGGCAGCAGCCAGCCGTCGCGTGGAACCAGTCATGAAGTGTCTCCTGTGTCGTTCTGAGGTCGAGGTGGTGTTGCGTGGGTCGGAGAAACGCGTCGAGATCGTCGACGTTCCCGTAGTGGTCAGCGCACAGACGTCTGCCGGAGGCCAGCCAAGGCGAAAAGTGTAGGAGTCAGGCCTTGGTTCAGCGAATCAATGATTGGTGCGATCTGGCGATGAGCGGCCGAAAACGACGGGCGCGGGACGTAGCGGCGTCCGGCAATCGTGGGGACGAACGCAGCTTCGCCGAGCGCAGCGCGGGCCATGCTGGCGACACCACGAAGCGATGCATGCGCGTCGTCGGCCACCACCACCGGTCGGTCGAACACGTCGGCGACGACCTGCGCGAGCACCGCCGATCGGGAGGCCCCACCGCACAGGAGGAGCTCCGTCGCGTCGGGCGCGACCGACACCGCGATGGCCCGCAACGCGTGAGCGACTCCTTCGTACGCGGCCGCGGCGAGCACACTCCGAGTCGTCGAACGGCGGACACCGATCAGCACGCCGGTGGCGTTCGGGTTCGGGTGCGGGGCACGCGAACCGTCGAGATGGGGCAGGAAGAGGACTTGTTCGGCGGCGGCACATGCCTCAGCGGCGAGAGCGTCGAACGCACCGAACGCATCGCCTGCGTCGAGTGCCGGGTCGGCGTCGACGGCACTGGACGTTCCGGTCACTGCGACGTCGAAGAGCACTGCACGCATCCAGTCGACCGCGCCGCCGGCGGTGAGGATCGGGGCAATCGCGACAAAGGACTCCGGTCCGAGCGCGGGAAGAAGGATGACGCCCTCGCGCGGCTCAGAGTCACCGACAACGGTCGCCACCCAACCCGACGTTCCTATGTACGCGTACGGTCGACCCGGAGCGTCGCCCACGATGCCGATCGTTGTCGAGACGGCATCGCCGCACCCGTGGATCACGGGCAACCCGGGTCGAAGCCCCCAGACGGATGTGCCGAGCGTCGCTGCGGCACCCGTCGGCGAGCACAGCGCCGGCACCGGAATGCTCAGATGCTCGACGACAGGTGCCCACCAGGCTCCCCGGTGCAGGTCGTAGAGCCCTGTGGTCGCTGCCGTGGTGGGATCCGACGTGGCGACACCGCACAGACGCCACACCACGTACCCGGCCGCGCCGAGCAGGACCGCAGTGGTCCGCTGCACGATCTCGGGCTCATTGGCCTGCAGCCACGCCCACTTCGCGCCGACGTTCGTCCCATCGGGCTCCGCACCGGCGGCAACGGACCACGCCTGGCCGAGGTGGCCGAGGAGCTCCTCATGCTGAACGGCGGCTCGGCCGTCGGCGTAGAGGATCACGGGTCGGAGCGGGCCGTCGTCCCCGATGCAGAGAAGATCCTGCATCTGTCCGGTCACGGCAATGGCCGCAACTGCCGAGCGCGTGCCGGGAACTGCGTCGTCCGCGGCGTCGAGTGCGCGCACCGCGGCGTCGGCGGCGGCAAGCCACCAGGCTTCGGCGTCCTGCTCCACCCAGCCCGGCTGTGGGTGGCTCATCGCAATCGGCGACTCGCACACGACACCCACATGGCCGTCGACGAGTACCGATGCCTTGGCCGACGTCGTACCGACGTCGATCGCCAGGATCGTTGTGCTCACCGCTGTTCCCGCCGCCGGGAAAGAGCCGGCGGAAGAACGGCGATCACGATCGCCGCTCCGGATATCACGCTCTGCAGGTAGTCGTTGATGCTCGTATAGTTGAGGCCGTTGTCGAGCGTGCGCAGCAGGAGCACACCGAGAATTGTTCCCGGCAGGTTCGGTCGGCCGTTGCGGAACATCGCCATGCCGAGGAAGACACCGGCGATCGATTGCAGCATCCACGGGTCCGGCGCCGTGCTGTTGGCGGTCGCGTTCGACGCCGCCTGCAAGATGCCGGCGATCGCCACGCCGACACCGCACAGTGCGAACGCGGTGAAGCGGACACGGGGGACGTTGAGGCCGGAGTACCGCGAAGCGTCGGGGTTGCCACCGACGGCGTACATGCGACGTCCGAGCGGCGTCTGGTCGAGCAGGAACCACACCGCTGCGGCCACGCCGACGGCCACGAACACCGGGTTCGGGACACCGAAGGTCTTGCCCTGTGCCGCCGCAACGAAGTTGTTCTGCACGAGGCCGTAGACGGGCTTCCCTTCGACCCGGTACCGAGCAAGGTTCGAATACACAACCGTCATGCCGAGGGTGGCGATGAATGCCAGCACACCGAGGTAGGAGACCAGGATCCCGTTGAGCATCCCACCGAGCAAACCGACGAGCAGCCCGAGGAGCACAGCGAAGAACACCGAGCCGGCCTGCTTCGGGGTCCCGTCGATCGTGGCGGTGTTGAGGATCGTTGCGCACATCACCGTGGACAGCGCGGCGAGACCCGACACCGAGAGATCGAAGTCACCGACCACCATCACGATGGTCTGCACGCTCGCAACGATGGCAACGAAGGCCACCTGTCCGAAGATGTTGACGAGGATGTTGGTGCGGGTGAGAAAGCGATCGGGATAGAGCGAGCCGAACAGCAGGAGCAGGAAGCCGAGGGCGAGCGGGCCGAGGATGGGTCGGAGTCGATGCATGGGAAGAGGGAAACCGTGGTCGAAGAGAGAGGGGCGTGGGCTGGTACGCGAAACTACGAGCGGGGTTCGGCGACAACCGGGATGCGGCCGTAACAGGCGTTGAGGAGAGCTTCCTCGGTGAGGCCGTCGGCGGCGAGGTCAGCAACCTTGGTGCCGTCCTGGAGAACGACGATCCGGTCGCACAGTCCGATGAGCTCGGAGAGCTCCGAGCTCACCACGCACACCGCGGTACCGGCTTCGGCGAGCGAGCGCAGCAGCGAGTAGATCTCCGCCTTGGTACCGACGTCGACGCCCCTTGTCGGCTCGTCGAGCAACAGGACCGACGGGTCGAGCGCGAGGAACTTGGCGAGCAAGATCTTCTGCTGGTTGCCACCGGACAGGGTCAGGACCTGTTGGCGGAGCGACTGGCGGACGACGTCGAGCCGATCGGCGTTCTCACGGGCGTGGGCACCCGATCGGCGGCGCGCCACGGCGACGCCACCCCAGGAGAGCGCCCGAAGGCGGGTCAGGTTCACGTTGCGTGCGATCGAGTCGGGCACAAGCCCATCGGAGCGCCGTTCCTGCGGGACCAACGCCACGCCGGCGGCCTGGGCCTCCGGAATCGAACCCCGCTGGAGGGGCCGTCCATCGACGGTGACCGAGCCGCGGTGTCTGCGTTGGGCGCCGGAAACCAATCGCAGCAGCTCGCTGCGACCCGAACCGGCGAGACCGGCAATCCCCACGATCTCCCCCGTTGCGAGGTCGAGGTTTGCGTCTCGGACGACCTTCCCGTGGAGCCCCCGCGCGACGAGTCGGGGCTCCCCCGCCGGCAACGACGCCCTCGGGGGGAAGAGCGCGTCGAACGAACGGCCGGCCATCGCCGTGATGAGCGCGTCGGGCGACGTTTCCGCCACGGCACCCTCGGCCACCAGTTGGCCGTTGCGGAGGACGGAGTAGGTGCCGCACAGCGAGACGATCTCATCGAGCCGATGCGAGACGTAGAGCACGCCGACGCCCGAAGCAGCGAGGTTGCGCACCGCGGTGAACAGCTGTGAGGTCTCCTGGTCGGTGAGCGAGGCCGTCGGCTCATCGAGGATCAGCAGACGCGCGTCGAGCGAGAGCGCACGGGCGATCGCCGTCATCGTCTTCGCGACCGGGCTGAGGCGAGCGGCGTCCTGGCGTACGTCGATGTCCTGGCCGAGAAGGGCGAAGAGCTCTTTCGCCCGCGCGTTGACCATGCCCCAGCGAACCCGGCCGAGCCGGTGGGGCGTGGGTCGCCCGAGCAGCACGTTCTCGGCAACAGAAAGGCCGGGAACGATGGCGAGCTCCTGGTGCAGGGTCGCAATCCCGGCGGCACTTGCGTCACGAGGCGTCGCGATGACCGTGGGCTCGCCGCCGACCTCGACCCATCCGGAGTCGGCGCGCACGACACCGGAGAGGATCTTGATGAGCGTCGACTTGCCGGCTCCGTTGCCGCCGAGCAGCGCCCGTATATCAAAGGGCGCCACCGCGAGGCTCACGTGATCGAGCACGGTGCTCGTGCCGTATCGCTTCGTCAGGCCGTGGACGGACACGGTGGCGTTCGAGGAATCGGTCACGGCTCCATCCTGGCGAAGATCGGAGGTCGTTCGCACATGGAAGGCCTCGGGTGCCCTCACCGAACTTCCGCGGGACTGCGACTCAACTCCGAGAGGTCAGGCCTTGGCCGCCGCGACCAGGTCGGTGAACTGCGCCTCGGTGAGCTCGCCAGCCATCCGCTTCGTGACGTTGCCCTTCGCGTCGACGGCGACGAAGTAGGGGAACGCATCGAGCCCGTATGCGGACGCGGCGGTTGACTCCGTGCTGTCGACGAGGGTCGGAACAGTGAAGCCTTCACCGGCGAGCCAACTCGATGGCGGGTAGTTCGGCAGCTTCGCGTCGGTGGACGTCGCGACGGCTTTCATATCGACCCCATCGGCGACACCGGCGGCCAGCCACTTGACAACCTGCGGCACCTCGCGCTGGCAATGCGGGCACCAGTGTGCGACGAACATCACGATGGTCGGCCGCTCCCCCGGGGTGATCGACACGGGCGAGCCGTCGAAGCCGAGTCCGCTCAGGGTTGGGGCCTTGGCACCGATCGCGGGGTCGATCGCCGGCGCGTCGGGCGGAGTGCTCAGCAAAGCGCCGGTGACGGACACGTCGCCCGTCTCGATGCTGACCGCGCTCACGTCGCTCGGGTCGGAGGAAGAAGAGTCCTTCCTGGTTGCCACCACTGCCACGACGCCCAGAGCCACGACCAGGACAGCGGACGCCACCGCGACAATCAACGTTCGACGGGACTTCGGGGAGGTTTGTGGGGCGTTAGCCATGGCGGAACTCCTGAGACGAGGACGATGCAGGTGAGCCGACCCCGGCCCACGCACGATGGATGAGCAGTGCCGCGATGACGCCGGCGAAGCCAGTGAGCGCCATGACCGGGATGGTGATGTAGCCGAACTTCTCGAACCAGATCAGCGAGCACGGGTTATCGGGATCGCACGCTCCGGACTCGAGGTTGGGGAATCGCTCGAGCAGCACGTGGTAGCTCGAGATCAGCCCCCCGATCACCAGCAGAGGCCCGACGAACCGCCGCACCGCGCCATCGCGCCGAGCGGCGGCGATGACGAGGAGGAGCGCAGACGAATACATGGCGATGCGCTGGTACCAACACAGTTTGCAAGGAGTGAACTTGGCCACCTCGGAGAGGTAGAGGCTGCCGGCCATGCACACCGAGGCGATCGCCGCCGCCGCCCACAAGGCAATCGGGCCGACGGTGTCAACAACGGCAGATCGCACCGATCGACCCGCAGCAGCACTGAGCATCACGGCAACAATTGCGATTTGAAGTGCAATGGCCAGCAGGGCGAAGAACAGGGTGACGGTGTCGATGCTCACGATGCGACGCTTTCCTCGCTCAAGTATGAAGAGGTCGCCATGAGCACACCGTGAGACTTTCGCCGCTTTCCGTCGGGACCTTCGTCCGTACGAAGCTCAGCGGGTCGACGCAAGGACGACGAACTTCGGATGCGCGTCGAGTTGGCGGACGTTGCCGAACAGCCGCGAAAGCTTGGCGTGATAGCCGAGGTGGCGGTTGCCGACGACCCAGAGCTCCCCGCCCGGGGCAAGGTTCCGATGCGATTGTACGAACATCTGCCACGCCACTTCGTCGCTCATGGCCTTGGTGTGGTGAAACGGCGGGTTGCAGAGCACCAGGTCGACCGGTTCGGTCCAGGCGTCCCCGAACACGTCGGCGCAGAGGAAGTGCGCACGCTCCGCCGACGTCGCAGCGTTGGCCCGCACGTTGCGCCGGGCCGTTGCCACAGCCGTGCGCGAATCGTCGAGGAAGTGGACCGAAGCCTCAGGGAAGTGGCGAAGCGCGAGGATGCCGAGCGCCCCGTTCCCACAACCGAGATCGACGACACTTCGCACCACGCCGAGCGACTCGGCACGCGACGCGATCTGTCCGGCGAGCAGCCGGGTGCCGAGGTCGAAGCGGTCCGACGAGAACACACCGGGCCCGCCGTGCATGACCAATTCGTGTTCGGCGACCACGACCTCCGGCACCCTCGCCGGGTCGACCGATCGGAACGAGGACTCCCCGACAAACGGGCGGACTTCAAAGACGTGCGCCTTCCGACGCCCGGGATGTGTGGTCACTTCGCCAGCTCCGCGCAGTATGTCGCCCGTGCGCGGCGGGAGGTTCTTGTCGAGGCCGGCCGCCAACACGATGGTCGCTTCGCCCCCGAGCGCGCTGAGCAGTGACGTTGCGTGCGAAACCGACTCCGTCGTCCGCCCGACGTTCCACACGACGAGATCGACTGGACCACCGACGGCCGCAACGAGCGCCTCTCGCTGGAGCGATGCATCGACAAAGTTCACGCCTTCGCCGGTGGCACTTTCCGGATTCCGAGCGAGGTTCTCCTTGATCGCCCGCTCCGACACGGCAGAGTCCGACATCACGACCACTCCGAACGACGACAGCGCGGTGGTGAGCGCGCCGAACGTGTCACCGATCACGAGGATGCGCGACCGAGGAGTCGGATCGAGCGCCTTGACGTGATCGAGAAGCAGAAGGTCCGCTCCGTCCCATGCCTGAAGGGTCCCTGTGCGGTCCACGTGGGCCCGGTGGAGCTGGACCGTTCCGAAAGGGGTCGGGCAGCTGTACTGGGGTTCCATGGACGGACACGCTAGTGACCGAAGTCGGTGGGCCCTCACGTGAGGCACCCGTAGGATGCTCGCATCATGATGGCAAGTGCGGATGATCGCGAGCGACTGAACGAGATCCTGCTCGCCCCCGACCCCACGGAGGGTCTGAGCATCGCCCTCGAGTCGGGCCTCTTGGAGCGCATGATGCCGGAGATCCCGGCGCTCGCCATGGAGCAGGACCCGATCCATCGTCACAAGGACGTCCTCAGCCATTCGATCGCAGTCACGGCGAAGACGTCTCCGCGCTTACGACTTCGTCTCGCCGCACTCCTCCACGATGTCGGCAAGCCGGCAACACGGCGCTTCCGCAACGGCAAGGTGACCTTCTACCACCACGAGGCCGTCGGCGAGCGAATGGCGATTGCCCGACTCACCGCACTCGGCTACGAGCCGGCGTTGGTGGCCGACGTCGGCCGACTTGTCGGCCTGTCGGGACGATTCCACGGTTATCAGCACGGCTGGGAGGACTCGGCGGTGCGCCGCTACGCACGCGACGCCGGTCACCTGCTAGGCGATCTCAACGAACTGGTGCGCTGCGACTGCACCACTCGCCACGCCAACAAAGTCGCTGCGCTCCATCAACGGGTCGACGACCTGGAAGAGCGAGTGCGCGGCCTCGCCGCCGAGGCGGAACGAAACGCCGAACGACCCGATCTCAACGGCGAAGAGGTGATGGCACTCCTCGGCATCACCGGGCGCCCTGTTGGCGAGGCATTGCGCATGCTGCTCGAGCACAAGCGGGCCCATGGTCCGCTTGAGCACGACGAGGCACTCACGCTGCTGCGCTCGTGGTGGTCAGGACAGTCCGCAGCGAGCCGGTAAAGCGCCATCGCCCCGCCCGTGGCGCCTTTGCTCAGTGCGTTGCCACGGTCTTCTTCTTCGTTGCCGCAGGAGTATTCGTGACGACCACGAACGGAGCGGGGTTCTCGGGCTCGGCGCCACCGGCCAGTGGGGCATCAATCCAGGAGTTCTTGCCCTTCACGCAGGTCTGCACCGTCGGGAAGAGCAGTGTTCCGGTCCTCGCCGGTGCCGTGAACGTCACGCCGAAGCTGGCCTTCACCTTGTCGGCGAGCGTGCCGCCGGTGAAGGTGACAACCGAGTTGCTGAACGCCGCGGTCCAGCCTTTCGGAGCGACACCGGATACCCGGGTCACGGTCGCCGGCACCTTGATGGCAACCGACGTCGTGGGCGAGCCGCTGCAACCGTGACCGATGACGAACGACACGGTGGCCGTCGCGCCGGGCCTCACGTTCTCCGGTGAGGTGTGCACGTGAGCTCCGGCGCCCGCCGCGGTGGTCACGAGCAGGGCAAGGGTCGCTGTTGCCATCCAGAGAGAACGTCGGGCCGGTCGCCGGATAGTGAGCTTCATGACTTGTAGACCGATCCGGAAGGCGAAACGTTCCCTTCGAGCACAGAAACCTTCACTCGGTCAGTGCTCCCACTGTGCGCCAGGTTGATGATCAGGGGACCACTCCCGAGCGAAGGTGCCTCCACAGGTCGGCCGGGCGCGGGTCCGGTTGGCTAGGAACCGTGTGACCGCTTGTCGAGGGTCGTTGGGTCGGCGGACGAGCCAGGGGCCGGCCGGGCTGCCCGGGCGATGGCCACTCGGGCGGCTTTGTGTCGGAGGGGTGGGCCGGTGGTGTCGCCGGTGCGGTCGGGGTGGGGATGGTGAGTGTCCGGTCAGGTCGGAGGGTGAGATGCCAGCCGCCTTCGGCGCGCAGTGATGGTGGCGGCAGCACAGCGGGAGAAGGTGTTCGAGATCGGTGAGTCCGACGTGTTCCAAGTACCGCACAGTGGGGTTTGGTGTGGTCGAACGCGACGCAGCATCCGGGGATGGCACACGTCGGGTACATCGCCCGTGGCGCACGCCGTCGAGCTCGTGAAGCGAGGCGGGTGGTCTGTGGCAACGCGCGAGCGCGCGTTTTCGTGCACCGATTCGACGGCTTCTGCGCTCGGAGGTGATGGGTGATGCTCGCAAACGGGCAGGTGGTTCAAAGCGCCTTGTGCATGTGCACGTCCGCGGGCTCGAGCTCGAACAGCTCGGCCAACGGTTCTGCCATGGGCTGGAAGCCGCGACCGAGGTAGAACCGCACCGTGTTCTCCGATGGCGTCGCCGAGACGACCATCACGGAATCGCCCGCGGCGCGGGCGACCTCCTCGAGGTGGTCGCACAGATTGGTGCCGACGCCCGTCGCTCGAAACGGTGCGCTGACGTGAAGAAATGCCAGCTGCGCGATCTCGGGCCGAATGTGTGGCACCACGACACCGATGCCAACGAGCCGTCCGCTGGTGAACGCACCGAGCGCGGTCCCACCGACGTCGAGATAGTGCTCAAGTGCGTGCACCTTGACCTCGACGGAGTGTTCGCCGTGACCGTCCGGGTCCCATGCCGGCGCGCTCCACTCGCCGCGCCGAGCGACGAGTTGGGTTCCGTGCTGTTCGTAGCGCACATCGATGCGTTCGGTGCGGACGATCTCGACGACGCGCTCCACTTCGATCCGGCCCAGCCTTCGGAACTCGACATCGGACTCCACCGCCTCACGTTGGCACACACGATCGTGGGGCGTCGTATTGCCACACGACTCAGCCCGAACCTGCGGTCTCGTGCGCGTTGCCGTACACCGGATACAGAGCACCGGAGAACTCGCTTGCGCCATGACTCGACTGTGGAGTTCGTCGAACTTGCTCGGGAGATCTTGAAGCGCGTCGAGGTGTTCGGCTGATTGCGTTCGACGGACCGGACGCCTCCGCGAACGGGTCATCCAGCGGTTGGCCGATGGACGGCCGCTCTCTAGAGATTGCGAGATGCCATTCCGACAACCCGACAAGGGTTGATATGTCAGTGATTCCCCTGCGATTGAAGTGCTGTCGGTTTCGTCGGGTGCTCCTGCGTGATCAGCGGAACGACTAGTACATTGTGCCGTTGCGTTCCTCGCCAAGAAGCGCACCTTGTCCTTCCGACGACGAAGTCCCGATCGGGCGGGACTGGAAATCGTAATCGCCGGAACGGCCGCTCCACTCCATTCGAGCGATGGCGGGCGCTGCATTCCGCCATAGCGGACGGGTTGGGAAGGCAACAGCGGTCGGTGCGCTTTGCGCTTCCCAGGTCACCTTGAACGAGACGACACCCGGAGTCGTTATCCCTCCGCCGTTCACAGCGTTGCCGAAGTCATGGAAATCAGGCATCCGCGCATTGCGAAGCGAGTAGTTGGCTGTACCTGCGCCCAGATCCACCTGAACGCTTTCCTCGGGCACTACCGTCGTCCAGAACAGCCCGTCGTTGCGGATTCCAGGGTTGAAGTCATGCAATTGCGCCCCCGAACTGGGGTCGAAAACGTCAATTCAAACGAAGCCGAAAGTTGCGTTTCGTAGATGTCGGTCCCGCCCCTCGAACTGCCCCTGCATGAATCTCATGTCGCTACCAACGAAAGGAAGCTCGACTTCCTCTCCCGTTTTACGATTCCTTCGCAGAACAGTGCCGCTGATGTATCCGACTGCTGACGCACCTTTGAAATTGAACACTGTCGATGGGTCTTCTCCAAAGCCCGGAAAAGGTGGTGCCTCGACATGAAATACTCGCCCATCACCGAAGAAGTCGTTACCATACGGTATCGGAATGGCGAGACCAATACCGGGCGATTGCGCAGTTGCGGAAGCGCTACTTTCCCCGAGAACAGAGCCAATTGCTCCGAGCGCAACGACTGCAGACGTGGCATGAATGAAAGTTCGTCTTGACATCCCTGGCGGCTCTTGGCTGGTTCGCGCAAGTGGTGTCGAGAGAATCTGATCGTATCTCAACGTAACCCCCATAACTTGGAAGAAGGGTGATTCGTTTGTCAAAGGTAGAACTAAGGTCGGAAAACGTCAACCCATTTCTTGCGCCTCGCAACCGTGTTGGTCGGTTCGGAGGCGCAGCCTGTCCGTTCGGGGCTGGGGCCTCGGGCCTTCGTCTATGAAGACTCGTTGCCGCCGCCCAACCCGCTTCCGACGGAGACGACGATCGCATTTCACGTCATTCATCTCGCCGCCTGCACGGATATCTACCGGCAGTCTGCCCTTCACCAACACGCGGCCAGACCTCAATGACGCCACTGTGCCGGGCGACTTCGGCTCCGGGATCGCGTGGCTGTCTCGCGCGCAGGACGAATTCATCGCGACTGTCGTAGCGCTGACTGACCAGTCGGTGTTCGAGTCGCGGCCCGCCCACTGGGGAGAACTGGTACCAGCTGCGTGACCTTCGTCGCGGACACTCGCCCAGTCAGACTCCGCCACCCACTTCGAGACCCGAGTTGGTGGACCTGACCCGAAATCTATGGACGCTTAGCAGCCAGAGTGCGGTTCCTCGCCGCTCGATCGTCGAGGCGAACCCACCGGCGACCCGCAGCACAGGCTGCAGTGGGAGCTGCGCCGAGGCTGAGCGCGTCGCCGGGTTTCGGCGGTCGAGCGGACCAACGGCCCAGGGAGCCGATGCCGTCGGGAGGGCTCTGGCGGGATGACAGACTGGACACGTGAACGACCGGGTTTTCGATGAGCTCGTGCGCACGCACGAAGTGGCGCTCACGACGTTTGCAAGATCGCTGACGCGGGACCCGTCGTCCGTTGAGGAGGCCGTTCAGGAAACGCTCGTCCGGGCGTGGAAGTACCTCGACTCGTTCGATCGACGCGGTTCGTTCGAGGGGTGGATTCTTCGCATCTGCCGCAACGTGGTGATCGATCAGGCGAACGCGGCGGCGCGACGTCCCGCGAGCTTCGCGGCTCACGAGCTCGACCGGATGATGCAACCGCGCGAGAACGACGCAACGCACGAGATCATCGAACTGCTCCATCAGCTCTCGGTCGACCATCGCGAAGTCCTCGTGATCGTCGGTGTCCTCGGTCTCTCCTACGAAGAGGCGGCGGGCACCCTCGATGTCCCGATCGGAACAGTGCGATCCCGGCTCGGCCGAGCCCGGCAAGCCTTCAGCGAACTCCTGCGCGCAGCAGAGCTCAGCTCCCGTACGGCGGGCGCGGCGTGAACGATCCGCTCGCCCCCGTCAGCGGTCGACACGGTGACGACGACGGCGATCCTGTCGAAAACGTCTTCGAGCTCCGCCGACGCGAGTCGAGCACGAGCCAGCTCGGTCATCCGTCCGGTCCCCGGCCCGTGCCGACGGTCGATCAGGCATTGCGAGCGATTCGGACAGCATCGCCATCCGGGGACTCGCTCCGGGCCGTCCAGGCGATCCGACCCGATCCATCGTTGCTACTGCGCCTCGCGCTCGGCGTCCTCTCGGCGATCCAGATCGGCGTGGCCGGCGCATGGCTGGTCGGCGAGGTTCCCTTCGGTCGGATCGTCGGCAGCCCGACGGCAGCGCACCTGTCGCGAGACGCTGCACTGGGTGTCGTGCTCGGAAGCATCGGTGCAATCGTCTCGTGGCGACCGCGGTGGTCGTTGTCGCTTCTTCCCATCGTCGGCGCCATCGTTGCGGTGCAGATGATCGGCCTCATCGCCGATGGTTCGAATGGACAGTCCGGCTTCCACTTCGAGCTCCCCCATGTGATGGCCGCGGTCGTAGGCATGCTTACTTTTGCGGTGTCTCGCCGCCGTCGGCCGACGACGCCCCGACGCTGACCCTCGGACGGACGCACGAACCACTTCGGAGCCGACCGCTCAGTCGACTTCGATTACCCGGCCGGACGGATTCGCGCGGACCCAAGCCCGGAGTCGCTCCTTGGCTGCCGTTGGCACCACGGCGAGGACATCACCCTCGTGGCCGTCGAAGCGACCGTCGACGCAGCGCACGATGACATCAGCAACCGCCGATGCCGAGAGTTTGGCGTCCTCCGGCATCGGCGTCGGACCGACCATCCGGGCGTGCATGGGGGTGTCGATCACTCCCGGCGACACCGTGAACGCGCGAACTCCGACGGCAGCACCCTCCTTCGCCGCCGAGACGGTGAGGGCGTTGAGCGCCGCCTTGGATGAGCCGTAGGCGAAGAAGCCGTCGAACGGATCGATCGAGGCCATCGACGAGACGTTCACGATCACCCCTTGGGTGGCAACGAGAGCAGCCCAGGCGTGATGCATGAGGGCAGCAGGCGCGAGCACGTTCACGGCATGCATGGCCGCGAACACCGCAGGCGTGGTCTCGGCGATGGACACCGCGCTCGCGTCGCCGGCGTTGTTGATAAGCGCATCGATCCGGGCGAAGCGCTCGAGTGTTGCCTCGACCACCTCCCGGGCCGCGCCCATCACACCGAGGTCGACCGCCACGATCAGGGCGTGGGGAGACCCTCCGCCCACCTTCGCCAGCGCCTCCGGCCGTCGGCCGACGAGGACGACGTTCCAGCCACGCGCCAAGAGCGCCGTGGCCGTGGCTTCGCCGACACCGGATCCCGCGCCGGTGACGATCGCCACCGGCGAGCCCTTTTCGATGCCTGTCACGACTGCCGCGATCGGGAGGCATTACGTCGTTTCATGTGGAGTCTCCTTCCGTTCCTCCGAACATCGCGCGGAGCTTCGCCTTCTCGACCTTGCCCATTGCATTGCGGGGCAGGGCATCGACGATGTGGAATCGTTTCGGCACCTTGAAGACAGCGAGACGCTCTCGTGCGGCGTCGCGGAGCGACTCGGTGTCGAATGCCTCACCGGGCTTGCCCACGACCACTGCGGTGACGGCCTCGCCGAAATCGGGGTCGGGCACGCCGATCACCGCGCTCTCCGCTACGCCCGGGAAGGCATCGAGCACTTCCTCGACCTCGATCGGGTAGACGTTCAGTCCCCCGCTGATGATCAGATCCTTGGACCTGCCGATCAGCCACAGGTATCTGTCGGCGTCGAACATCCCGACATCGCCAGTCCGGAAGAAGCCGTCAGGAGCGAACTCCGTGTCGTTCAGGTCCGACCGGTTCCAATACCCCGAAAACACGTTTGGGCCGTTGACCTCCACGGAACCGATTTCGCCGACGCCCACGGTTCGACCTTCATCGTCGACGATCCGAACCTCGACACCGGGAAGCGCTGGTCCGACCGTCCCCGCCCGGCGGTCACCGACGAGCGGATTCGACGTGAGCATCACCGTCTCCGTCATCCCGTACCTTTCGACAATCCGGTGTCCGGTCCGGGCTTCGAACGTCTCGTGGGTCGATAGGAGGAGGGGCGCCGAGCCACTGACGAACAGTCGTACGCGCGCTGAGGATTCCACCGTGAGGCGGGAGTCCGCGAGCATTCTCGTGTACTGCGTCGGAACTCCCATCACCACGCTCACTCGCGGGAGCGTGGCGAACACCGTGTCGAGGTCGAACCGGGGAAGCCAGATCATCGACGCCCCCGCCGCGAGAACGGTGTTCACGGCGACGAAGAGACCGTGCGCATGGAAGATGGGCAGCATGTGGAGCAATCGGTCATCCGGTCCGACACCCCAGAGCTCGGCGAGCACGCCGGCATTGCAGGCAAGGTTCCGCTGGCTCAGCATCGCCCCCTTCGGCCGCCCTGTGGTGCCACTCGTGTACAGCAGCGCCGCCAGGTCACTTCCGGTCCGAGTCGTCACGCCGAACACCGACTCCTCGCCCGGCCCGCTCCCGCTCCCGCTCCCGACGACAGCATCGGTCCACGTGCCCGCTCCCGAAGCGGCGAGCGTCAACGAACGATGGGTACCCGCCAGCGTTGCCCGCGACGGATCACGGATCACGAGCGCCGGCGTTGCGTCGTCGACGATCCACTGGGCCTCGGTGTCCGTGTACGCCGTGTTGAGCGGCAGGAAGACCGCACCGTGGTGGACACATGCAAGGTAGGTGACAAGAACACCCACGCTCTTCTCGCACTGGACCAGCACCCGGTCACCGGGGCGCACACCGAGGTCGTTCAACGCGTCGACGGTGCGCACCACCTCGCGCCACAGACCCCACGACGAGTACGTCCGTCCACCGGCGACATCGATCAGCGACGGTGCGACATGACGGCCGCGTCCAGCAGCGAAGAGCTGCGGCAGCGTCGGAAACGACCGGTCGTCCATGCGCTACGAGTCTGGTCGATCCCCTCGGATCATGCGGACGCACCGAGGAAGGTTCGGTCCGGCACCAGGTGCCGACGTCCCGGCCTATCGGCTCACGATGAAAGCACCAGCACCTGATCGTCGTCGACGAGCGTGAGGGGGTCGAGCTTGTTCGGATTCACCCGGACGATGCCGCTCGCGGCGACCCGGTAGCCGAAGGCCGTTTCCCCCCTGCTCGATGCCGTCGCCACGATCTGGGCGAAGGTCGCCGCGCGCGTAGCACCGTAGGACGCCGCCGGCCGGAGCTCGATCGTGCACCCACCTGAATCGAAGAGGTCGGTGAAGATCTCGTGCAGGTCGAGGCGCTCGGCGAGCTGGGCCAGCATCAGACTCGTCAGCTCGTCGCTCACGATGAAGTCATCCGCTCCCGTCGCCTCAGCGAGCTCGGCATGCTGCTGATCGAGGAGCTCCGCCACCATGCGGACCGGTCCGACGGCCTCGTGCTCGCGGACGCGATGGAAAGCGAGCAGCGTCAGAAGGGTTCGGGCGTCGGCGTCCTGGGTGGACAACGACTTGCGATACCCGAGGACGATCACCTCGTGGAAGGCATGCCGCGCCGCATAGGCGGCGACGCGCTCCGGACCACCAGTGAGTTCCGCGACCTCGACCCGGATGATGTCGGCCGAGATCGACCGCCTGACCTCCTCGACATCGACGTGTTCGGGATCGACCAGGATCTCCACCGTCGTGTGCGCACCGAGGAACTCGTCGAGCTCATGGACGACCCGGGGGCCCAGGGCGCTCCAGCCCACGACGATGATCCGACGTTCGACAACAGCGACATCGACGTCGTCGGGCGCGTCGAAAGGAGCGACGTCGACCACGCCAGTGAACGTGAACTCGGAGTCGTCACCGGCCACGCCGATCAGCTCGTCCGTGGCCGAAAGGACCGTGTCCGGATCGGGGTTGAGCTCGACCCTGCCTCCCGCCGGCTTCCGTCCGAGCAACGCGCTCGTCGCGAAGCCGAGCTGCGCCTGGCGGAACGTGAGCCCGGCCGTCTGCGGGTGTCGGGCAAAGTAGATCTCGTCCCCGTCGAAGTCGAGCAGCTCACGGAACACGGAACTCAAGCCGCGTTGACGACATGCCTGCGCGGTGAGTTCGGCCACGACATCGTCGGAGTTGACCGTCGCAAGACGAGACCCGAAGAGCGCCCGGAGCGAATCGGCGGTGGCGGTGTCGTTGACCTCCGCGACGATCGGAGCAACGCTGAGTTCGGGATCGACCGCTCGGATCGCCAGCAACGCCTTCACCGTGGCTGACGACCCACCCGCGCTGTCGACGATCACGACGGCACGGCAGTCGGCGTAGTTCGCGACCGCAAGGTTGGCGATCGACGAGGGGTCTCCGCTGCGACAGACGACCTCGGTGCCCCGGAAATCGCCGAGCGCGTCCCGCAGGGTCTCCTCCATCACGCTCTTGTCCTCGAGCGCGAGGATCACGATGGCGGCGTTCTTCCGGCTCTCGTTGGCGATCGTGAGTTCACGGACGACCGCGGGAACCCGCTCCGACCACCCGAGGATCAACGTGTGCTCGCGCTCGAGAACGGAACTGCGTCCTTTGCGGAGTGCCTCGATCCGCTGGTCGACGGTCGTGGCGATGAGACCGATGAGGCTGCCCGCCAAGAAGATGCCGGCGAGGGTAACGGCGAGCGAGAGCAACCGTGTCGGCCACGTCGCGTCGGCGGCGAACGAGCCCGAGTCGAGCACTCGGAGCAACGACTGCCAGAACGCCTCGATCGGTCCGAGTCGTTTCCCGCCGTTGATGCCGCCGATCCGGAAGGCGGCGAGCACGGCGGCGGAGACGGCGATGATCGCCAGCGTCAACGCCCCCAACCAACCGATGACCACCCAGGGCCCGCGGGCGAGTGCGGCGTCGAACCGATAGCGGATCCGGGCCGACGCGCTCCTTTCCACTCCGGCACGAAGCCTGATCTGTTCACGGGTCGGCGGGGTTGGAGCGGTCATCAGGTCTTTCGGTCGGGTTTGGCGGATCAGAGAGTAGTGGGGTCGGTTCGCGGCGTTGGATCTGCGATTCGGTGCCGGAGTGAGCGAAGATTGTCGTTGTGAACGCAACGACCGACACCATCACTCGAGATTCCCAGACGGCCACCGTCGAAGCGGCGCTCGACGCGCTTCTGACAGCTCACGATCCCAAGACGACGGATCCGGTCGCGTTCCGGGGAGCCCGGTTCGACGCCGGCCTGGCATGGGTCCACTTCCCGGTCGGTCACGGCGGCCTCGGCGTTCGACCGGAGCTGAACAAGATCGTCGAGCGGCGGCTGCGTCAGGCCGGCGCCGCGGCACAGGATCCGACCACCTTCTTCATGGCGCTCGCCGGACCCACGATCGTGACCCACGGAAGCGACGAGGTGAAGGCCCGGTTCCTTCGCCCGATGTTCACCGGGGAGGAGAAGTGGTGCCAGCTGTTCTCCGAGCCGGGCGCGGGTTCAGACTTCGCCGGCCTCGCCTGCAAGGCCGTCCGCGACGGCGACGAATGGATCGTCAACGGCCAGAAGGTGTGGAACACCATGGCCCACATGGCCGACTGGGGCATGCTCGTCACCCGAACCGATCCCGACGCCCCGAAGCACAAGGGGATGACCTACTTCGCTGTCGACATGCACTCCCCCGGCGTCGAGGTCCGGCCACTGCGCCAGATCACCGGCGAGGCCGAGTTCAACGAGGTCTACCTCACCGACGCTCGCATCCCGGACACGCAGCGCATCGGTGCCGTCGGTGAAGGATGGCGCGCCGCGCTCACCACGCTGATGAACGAGCGAACCGCGATCGGCGGTGGCGAAAGTGCTCCGTCGAGTGGCGGTCCGGCCGGCGATCTCGTGCGGATCTGGAAGGCGCTCAGTCCCGGTCAGCGCCAGGCCGGTCATCGCGACGAGCTGATGAAGCTGTGGGTCCGCGGCGAGGTCGGTCGCCTCACCAATAAGCGCGCATCAGAAATGGCGAAGGTCGGGAATCCCGGGCCCGAGGGTTCGGTCGCCAAGCTGGCGTTCGCCGAGCTCAACAAGGCGGTGTACGAGCTCGCCGTCACGCTGATGGGCATGAACGGCACCATCGACTACGACTTCACGTTCCGCCGGGCGACCGAGCTCGACGTCGACGGCGGAGGCCGCGGACCCCGCTATGCCTTCCTGCGGACGCGGGCGAACTCGATCGAGGGAGGCACCTCCGAGATCATGCGGAACATCCTGGGCGAGCAGGTTCTCGGCCTGCCCGGCGAGCCACGCGTCGACAAAGACGTCGCGTGGTCGAAGGTTCCACGGAACTGAGATCCGCGGGCCCCCTCAGCTTGTTGGAGCCGGACGCTCGCCCCTCAGAACGGCGATGCGTTCGGCGAGGAAGCTAGCGGCAGTGCGACCGTCGGCAAGCACGACGTCGTCCTGGGGATGAAGGAACAACGGCATCGACACCCGAGAACGCGTCGCGGAATCGCCGGTCGGGTTCACCACCTGATGGGTGGTGGACGGGAAGTAGCCGCCGCTGGCGTACTGCAGCATGTCGCCGGCGTTGATCGCCAGGGATCCGAGGTCACAGGGCACGTCGTGCCACTTCCCGGAGGAATCCTTCACCTGGAGCCCAGGCTCGTTTGCCGCGGGAAGCACGGTGATCAGGTTGATGTCTTCATGCGCGGCCGCCCGCACGGCACCGACGGGCTCATCACCCCGGAGCGGTGGATAGCGAAGGATGCGCAACAGCGTCCGCCGACTGCCCTGCACCATCTGCGAGAGCGGCATCGAGTAGAGCTCGGCGATGTCGGGAGGAGTGTTGCGCTCGACCCACCCCAGCAGGGTCTTCGCCACGGAAGTGGCCTGCTCGTAGAGGTCGAACGCGCTGCGTCCGACCTCCGCCGGATACTGGCCCCACTCCGGATAGATGTGGAAGAACTCCTTGAGGTCCTTGATACGTGCTCCCTTCGCCGTCTCGGAGACATCGGGCGGGTAGTAGCCGTCCCCCTCGTTCGAGTGGAGATACGCGCGCTTATCATATGCCGAGTTGAAGTAGTCGAGCCACTCGTTCTGCACCTGCTGGATCAGCGCCGGGGAGATCGGATGGTTCACGATGACTGCGAAACCCGTCTCCTTCAGCGAACGAGAGAACTGCGCGTGGGCATCGGTGGCTTCGAAGTCGACAACGGCAACGTCCATCACCTCAACAGTAGCGATCGGGGGATCGGGGGAGCTACGGTGCGGACGATGACGAGCCAAGCGGCCACTGCACCGACCTTCGCCCACCTCGCCCTCACGGTCAACGGCGACGTCGGCGTCCTAGCCCTCAATCGCCCCGAAAAGCTGAACCCGCTCTCGACCGAGGCAATGGAGGAGATCATCGCGGCCGCCCGATGGTTCGACGCGCAGGCCGCGGTCAAAGTGGTGGTCGTCCGCGGCAACGGGCGCGTGTTCAGCGCCGGAGCTGACACCAGGGCCTTCGGATCGGCGACGGGCTCTCTCGTCAACCAGCGCAGTCCGCGCGAAGACGCCGACACCGGTCGCCGGATGGCCGATGCCGTTGAGGCGATGCGGGCCGTGACCGTTGCCCGCATCCAGGGCTGGTGCGTGGGCGGCGGGCTTGTGCTCGCCGCGGCGTGCGACCTTCGACTGGCCGCAGACGATACGACCTTCTCGATCCCCGAGGTCGACCTCGGCATCCCTCTCGCGTGGGGTGGCATTCCCCGACTCATCCGTGAAATCGGGCCCGCGCTGACGAAAGAACTCGTGATGACATGCCGTCCGTTCGGGGCCGACGAGGCACTGCGGGCCGGTTTCCTCAACCGGGTCCTCCCGACGGATGACCTCGACTCCGAGGTGGACCGTCTCGTCGCCCAACTCGCCGCGAAGGCGACCTACGCGCTCCTGGCGACGAAACGCCATGTGAACGCCGTCACCGCACAGATGGTCGGGATCGATCGTGCCTGGGCCGACGCCGACGCTCTCGTGGCGGGTCTTCGCGACCCGGAAGGCCGGGAGAAGCAGGCGGCCTACATCGCGTCCCTCGCCGAACGACGATCCGGCGGATCGCCGACTCGCGAGGTCGCGAGGGGGAACTCATGACGCCACTCTCACCGGAAGCGCAGGCGTTCCTCGCCGCTGGCGGGCCGGCGCGGCCGTGGCCGTCGCTGACGCCGACCCAGGCCCGCGCACAAGCGCTCGCCGCCCGCCGACCCGATACAGGGGCGCCGGCGGTCGACAGCCTCGACGCGACGATTCCTCGCGCCGACGGTTCGTCGTTGGCGGTACGGGTCTACCGAGCGAGCGACGACGACCCGGTGCTGGTGTTCTTCCACGGCGGAGGCTGGGTGTACGGCGACCTCGACATGGCCGATGGGTTCTGCCGCCGGCTCAGCGTTCGCGCCCGGGTCACGATCTGCTCCGTCGACTACCGCCTCGCCCCTGAGCATCCGTTCCCTGCGCCGCTCGACGACGCTGTGCTGGCGACGACGTGGGCAAGCGATCACCTGGCCGCCGGAAGACCGGTAGGCGTTCTCGGTTCGAGCGCCGGCGGGAATCTTGCCGCGGCCACCTGCCTGGTCGCACGGGATCACCATGGCCCACCAATCGGCCTGCAGGTGCTGCTGTGCCCGGTGACCGACTGCCGATTCACCAGCGAGAGCTACGCCGAGAATGCCGTCGGGAAGTTCCTGGAGGCCGATGACATGCGGTGGTACTGGGCCCAGTACCTGGCCGGCGACGGCCTGGCGGACGACCCCCACGTTTCCGTTCTCGGGGCAGAGCCGAACGGCGTCGCCCCCGCCCTCGTCATCACCGCCGAGCACGACGTTCTGCGTGACGAGGGTGAGGCCTACGCGAAACGGCTCGGCGAAGCCGGCGTGGAGATGAGGCTCCGCCGCTTCGACGGCCTGATCCATGCGTTCGCCGTGATGTCGGCGTTCCCGCTCGCGCAGGCGGAGGCGATCGAGGAGATCACGATCGCGATCGATCGCTGGCTCCGCCCGACCACGTGATGCACGCAACAATCGACCGTCGCCGCTGAAAGGCTCGGGGTAGGGTCGCAGCGGTATGTCGACGTCAACGGTGGGAAGCCCCGCGACTCCCCCGACACCCCACCTGCCAGCCGCCGCCTACGAGGCCGATCGACAGGCGATCCGCAGGCGGGCAGTTTCCATCGCCGTTGCGTTGATGCCGTTTGCGTTCGCGTTCGGCATCTCCTGTGCCGACGCCGGGCTCAGTACCTGGCATGCCGTTGGATTTTCCCTGCTCGTGTTCACCGGGGGCTCACAGTTCGCTGCCGTCGGTGTGCTCCGCGACGGTGGTGCGCCGGCGTCGGCGATCGCCAGCGGCCTCCTCCTCGGGTTGCGCCTCCTTGCCTATGGCGTCGTGATGACGCCGCACCTTCCCGGCGCTCGATGGAAGCGAGCGCTCGACAGTCACCTGATGATCGACGAATCCGTCGCCGTCGGACTCGGAGCCGGCGACCCGGCAAACGTTCGGTACGGCTACCGGTGGGGTGGGCTCTCGGTCTTCGTGCTCTGGAACCTGAGCACGCTGGCCGGCGCAATGGTCGGAAACGGTGCCGGAGACCTGATCGAGAACTTCGGTATTGATGCAGCCATCCCGGCCTCGTTCCTCGCGCTGGTGTGGCCGCGCCTGCTCGATGAGCAGCAGCGGATCATCGCGTTGGTCGGCGCAGTGATCGCGGCGACCCTGATCCCTCTCGCTCCTCCCGGCATACCGATTCTCGTTGCGGGTCTTGCTGCTTTCGTCGGGATCGCTCGTGCTCGTCGTCATGGGAACACAAAGGCGGCATCGCCCTTTCCGCCCGCTCCGAGCGCGCCGTGAATGCATCGTCGAAGGGCACCGTTGTTCTGATCGGCGTCGCCGTCGGCTGCTATGCGCTCAAGGCCGCGGCCCCGTTGGTTCTTGGCGGACGACCCCTCCCCCGGCTTCTCGACGAGCTCGCCCGGTTTGCACCGGCGGCGTTGCTCGCCGCGCTGGTGGTGACGTCGACGCTGGCGGACGGTCGCCGCATCGCGCCCGATGCCCGCATCGGCGGGGTGATCGTCGCCGGGCTCGCCCTGTCGCGCAAGGCGGGGTTCGTCACGACCGTCGTGCTGGCCGTTGCGACGACGGCGGCTCTGCGGGCGGTGTTCTGAGCGCTGGCAGGAGTAGCTCCCCCGGCACGCCGCTAGTGTCGGCGTGGTCCCATGGTCAGCATTCCCGGAATTCTTCTCGTCTGCGCGCTTATCAGCTTGGGGTTGATCCCTCGGCTGTGGCGGGGTCGTCGCCGACGGTGAAGCGGGTGCGTCCGCAACTCAGACGTAGCGGAAGCCGGGATTACCGTCCGCGAGCGAGGGGAGCGACTGATCTTTCGCCGAAAGAATCGGGCCCTTGATTGGCCACCTCACCCCGATGTCGGGGTCGTCGAACCGAATGCCACCGTCGTCGGGTCCCGAGTAGACCTCGGTGACGCTGTACGTCAACACGGCGTCACCGTCGAGCACACAAAACCCGTGGGCGAATCCGGCCGGGATCCACAGGAGCCGACCGTTGGCAAGGCTCAACTCCTCACCGAACCACTCCCCGTAGGTCGGCGAGCCGACGCGGAGGTCGACGGCGACGTCGAACACCGATCCGGCCGAACACGACACCAGCTTGCCCTGGGCCATCGGGTCGGTCTGGAAATGCAACCCGCGAAGGACCCCCGAACGAGAGACGGAGAGGTTGGTCTGGACGAACTGCGAGGGCAGACCGGCAGCGGCGAAGTCGGCGGCCTTGAAGGTCTCGCGGAAGACGCCGCGATCATCGGCGAAGCTCACCGGTTCGATCACGATCAGATCGACGACACCGGTCTCGCGGAACGTGAACGGCACGGCTAGCCGCGGCTCATCCGGCGGGGGTCGCGGACGAGAAATTCCCGTAGCCGCCGCGGTAGTAGGCAAGCGGACCACCGGCCTCGGCGGCGCCGAGCGCAAGCACGCGTCCCACCACGATCACATGATCACCAGCGGACACTTCCTCATGGATGGTGCAGTCGATCCATGCGTGCGCGTCGTCGAGCACGGGAGCACCGGAGACCTCCTGCCGCCATCCAACGTTGGCGAACTTGTCCGGCACCTTCGAGGAGAACTGCCGGCTGATCCATTCGTGATCGGCTGCGACGATGTTCACGCAGTATGCCCCGGAGCGCTGGATGCGCGGCCAGGTGCTCGAGTTGTTCCCGGCGCAAAACAGAACCAGAGGCGGGTCCATCGACACCGAGGTGAACGAACTGGCAGCCAACCCGACCGGCGTCCCATCCTCCGGATCCAGCGCCGTGATGATGGTGACTCCCGTGGGGAAGTGACCCATCACATGGCGGTACGCGGCGGCATCGATGTCGGGAAAACTCACGGCATCGAAAGCTAGTGCGGCGTGCGGCGAACGCGCGTTACATGTTGGCGTTGCCGGCGAACATCGGGCCGACGACGTGGCGCTTCGAGAGTTGGGGTCCGATCGGCGACCCGGGCTTCACGGACAGTCCCTCGGACGCGGCGAACACCTCGACACCGCTGGCCAGACCGCGGGCCTTGGCCTGTGCGGTCAGACGGTCGATGCTCGCGTCGCTGCGGGACGGATCGTGGTGGAAGAGCGCCAGGGCACGCGCTCCGGCCTTGATCGCCACGTCGACGGCATAGTCGACCGTGCAGTGGCCCCAGTGACTCTTCGTCTTCCAGTCTTCGTCGGTGTACTGCGCATCGTGGATCAGGAGGTCGGTCCCGGACGCCAGTTCGAGCACGCGGTCATCGACGGTGTCCAGAGACTCGGGCGCCTGGTGATCGGAGATGTAGGTGACCGAGCGCCCCTGATGTTCGACGCGGTACCCGACCGTCAGGCCGACGTGAGGCACGGGCCGAACCATGACCTTGGCGGTGCCGACCAGAAAGTCCTCGTTCAGCACGTCGTGAAGACCGTAGGAGCCACGCAGCTGGTCGATACCGACGGGAAAATACGGTGGCCGGACAAATCCGGTGAACAGATCAGCGGTCGTGGTGCCGGTCTCTCCCGGACCGTAGATGTCCAGCCGGGATCCGGGCCGATCCGCAGCCGCGAGGAACGGCAGGCCCTGGACATGATCGAAGTGGAAGTGCGTCACCAACGCGGTTGCCGCGAACGTACCGTCGAGCGGCTGCGTGTGACCCCACGCTTGAAGGCCGGTGCCGAGGTCGAACAGGATCGGCCCCTCGCCCGGGATCGACAGCACGACGCACGACGTGTTGCCTCCATAGCGGGCATTCGGCGGTGTCGGACAGGGGGTCGATCCTCGGACACCGAAGAATTTCACCTTCACGAAACGAACCGCTCCTGTGGTGTTCCGACGACGTGCGGGGATCCGTTGCCTGAGTGTGGGCACAAAGGCATGGACGAAGCGTAACGAGGCTGCTGGACATTCAAGAAGCTCTTGTGACCAAGAGCACAGTGCTCGCGCTCCGCGAGCACTGCCGTGAAGCGCGGCAGAAACACCCGCGTGCCGGGTCGGCGAAGCCGATGCCATGGCCGAGGGAGCGGATCCGATGGGCATCGATCACTGTCGTCCGGGTACGGTGCAACATCCGACCGAGAGGAATGCCCTGTGCCCACACTCGCTGAACTTCGTGCAGCCACGATCGAGGAACTTGGTGACGGGATCCACGCGTTCGTGAAGCGCGACTGTGCAGCCTGCAGCCTCGTCGCCCCCGTGCTGGCATCGCTCGTGAACGCATCGATCGTGAAGACCGTACATAGCCAGGACGACGCCACATTCCCCGAAGAGGTTTCCGAGGTGGGCACCATCACCGACGACACCTCGCTGCACCGGAGCTTCGCACTCGATATCGAAACCGTGCCGACCCTCGTTCGCATCGAGAACGGCGAAGAGGTTGGTCGAACGTTCGGCTGGAGCATCGCCGAGTGGTCGTCGTTCGTCCACCGAGACCTCGTGGCCGAGTTCGGCGCGTTGCCGGCGTGGCGGCCCGGTTGCGGATCGAAGAACCTCGACATCGGCATGCCGGAGAAACTGGCGGTCGCCTTCGGGGTGTCGGCGGTTCGTTCGAGGCGCGTAGAGCTGGCGTCGACCGAGGACGAGCACGAGGCCATGTACGCGCGTGGATGGTCCGATGGACTTCCGTTGGTTCCCCCCACGGAGGAGCGGGTGCTCCGGATGTTGGCAGGCACCTCTCGCCGCCCGGACGAGGTCGTCGCCATCGTGCCGCCCGACCTCGTCGCATGCACCGTCGAGAAGGTCGCCGTCAACGCCGTGATGGCCGGCTGTAAACCCGAATACCTGCCGGTGGTCCTCGCTGCCGTGAACGCAGCGTGCACGAGTGCGTTCAACGCGCACGGACTGCTCGCCACGACGTACTTCTCCGGACCGGTGATCGTGGTGAACGGTCCGATTGCGCGCGACATCGGGATGAACAGCGGCGTGAACGTCTTCGGTCAGGGAAACCGGGCGAACTCCACGATCGGACGGGCGCTGCAGCTGGTCATTCGCAACGTTGGCGGTGGACTTCCCGGTGGCGTCGACCGGGCGACCTTCGGAAACCCCGGCAAGCTCGGCTTCTGCTTTGCCGAGACGGAGACCGCCGGTTGGGGCACGTTGGCCGAGGACCGTGGGATCGCGCCCGGAGCGTCGGCATTGACGTTGTTCGCCGGCGAAGGCCCTCGCGGGATCGTCGATCAGAAGTCCCGCACATCGGAGTCGTTGATCCGATCGTTCGCGGCGTGCCTTCGAACGGTGGCTCACCCGAAGCTGCCCGTCGGCTTCGACGCCATCCTGGCGATCTCCCCCGAGCATCTCCGCACGTTCCTGGCCGACGGCTGGGACCGGGCCCGGGTGCGGGAGGAGCTCCTCGCGCTGCTGCAGCTTCCCGGGGCTGAGATCATCCGCGGTGCTGGTGGGATCGCTGAGGGCGTGCCCGAGCACCTCGTCGGCGCGACGATTCCCAAGTTCCGACCCGACGGGCTGATGCTCACCCACTGCGGAGGCGACGCCGGCATGTTCTCGATGGTCATCGGCGGCTGGGTGAATGGGACTGAGGGCAGCCAAGCAACTACCGTCGAGATCGACCCTTGGAGGTAAGCGTGACCACACTGCTCTTGGACCCGACCGGCGAGCGACCGGTAGCCGAACGCTCCCGGCCGAAACGGCCGGCCTCGCTCGACGGCCTCACCGTCGCTCTCCTCGATATCTCGAAGCCTCGCGGCGATGTCTTCCTCGATCGGCTCGAGGCACTGCTCAACGGTGCCGGCCTGGCAACCAAGCGCTACATCAAACCGACGTTCACGAAGCCGGCACCCGTCGACCTCCGTCATGAGATCGCCCGTGAGTGTCAGGCGGTGATCGAAGCGCTGGCCGATTGAGGCAGTTGCACGTCGTGCAGTGTGCACGACATCGCTGACCTCGAATCCCGCGGCCTCATCGGCGTGTTCGTCGCCTCTGACGTGTTCATCGAAGCCGCTGCTGCGCAGTCCGCGTCGCTCGGCTACGAGCCGGCCTCGGTCTTCGTACAGCACCCGATCCAGGACCGCACCGACGACGAGATGCGAGTGCTCGCCGACAAGGCCTACGCAATCCTGATCGAACGGCTCACGACGGACGCTTGAGTTCTCTCGAGGAGCTCGTCACCTCGGCTCTTGCGCTGCGGCGTGGCGTGTCGACGGGGAGGCCGGTCTTGCTTGGCATCGTTGGACCACCCGGTTCGGGAAAGTCGACGCTCACGAAGGCCTTGCACGCGGTGTTGACCGACTGGTCGGTGATCGAGATGGACGGATTCCATCTGTCCAACGAGGTGCTCGTCTCACTCGGTCGACGAAATCGCAAGGGCGCGCCGGACACCATCGACGTCGACGGGTTCGTCGCGTTGTTGCAGCGGGCCGCGAGCAACGCTGATCGGGTCGTTTACGCTCCCCGGTTCGTCCGCGAGATCGAAGAGCCGATCGCCGGGTCGTTGCCCGTTCGTGGTGACTCACCAGGGATCCTCGTCGAGGGGAACTACCTCCTGCTCGACTCGGGCGGCTGGGAGCGGGTCGGGCCGATGCTCGACGCAACGTGGTTCGTGGACACGCCGACCGAGGAGTGTCGTGCCCGCCTCGTGGTACGGGCCACACAGACGTACGGTCCGATCGACGGTCCACGGTGGGTAGAAGAGGTGGACGAACCGAACGCGAAGATCGTGCGGGCAAGCGCGACCCGTACGAGCCGACGCGTCGTTTTGGACCTTTAGCTCGGACTGTTCTCGGTGACGGGTGCCGGAGCGTTCCACTCACCGGATGTGGGGCGGACGAAGACCCGGTCCGGCGGGTCGGTGTAGCCCTTCCACGCGTACGGGTCATCCCCCGCCACCTGCACGACCCTGCGGTTGTCGGCGATGGCGACGAACGCCTCCTTCGGGAGCATCCACGGGAGCAGCGAAGCCGAGCTCATGTAGTGATTCACGAGCGCGCGTCGCGTTCCGTTGCTGCGGTTCTTCAGCGAGCGGTGCAGCAGATACCCGTTGAAGAACACGACATCGCCGGTCTGCACCTCGACCGGCACGGCGGTCGAGTCATCGAAGCCGTACGCCTCGTCGGACGGGTCGAACTCATCAGGGCGCCCGTGGTCTTTGAACGGGTGAAGAATCCCTTCGCGGTGCGATCCGGGCACGACCCACAGACATCCGTTTTCGGTGGTGGCATCGTCGAGCGCGATCCACGCCCCGATGAGCGAGCGATCGCGGGTGGGGATGAACCGCTCGTCCTGATGCCACGCCTGCCCCTGGAGCCCCGGAGGCTTGAGGAAGAGCATCGACTGCATGCACTTGACCTTGCCGTTCCAATGGGCGAGGTGAGCTCCGGCGATCTTCGACACCACGTCGACGATGCCCGTGTGACGGACCAGGCCCATTGCCACATCGGAGACCCAATGCGGAAAGTGCACGGCGAGCAGCCTGCCGTCGTCGGGCACGCCGTCGGCCGGGTAGTAGCCGGTGGCGAACCGCTCGGCCTCGAGCCGTGCCGCCTCCACGTCGTCGGGTCCGACCAGACGTTTGACAACGAGATACCCGTCGTCGACGAAGGCCTTCACGTCTGCTTCGCTCACCATGCACCAACGCTAGGCGCGGTGAACGCGTAAGCGCCGTCGCGGCGATGGTTCCGCCGCGGTCGTTCCGCCGCAGGCTCTCGTTCGCTCCGTCCCTCCGGGCGGTACGGAGTGAACGAGTTCTACCCACCGCTTGAAGCAGGCATTCGTTACGGTGGTGCAATGAAGATCTCCACCACGCTCGGCTTCGACGGCGATCCGGTTCGGTATGCGCGAAAGGCGAAGGACCTCGAATCGGCCGGTGTCGACCTCGTCTGGTCGGGCGAGATCTACGGTTTCGATCTCGTCTCGTCGCTCGCCTACCTGGCAGGAGTCACCACCACCCTCGAGTTGATGACCGGCATCATCCCGATCTATTCGCGCTCCCCGGCTCTCATCGCCCAGACCGCAGCCACCATCGACGCGCTCTCGGGAGGACGGTTCCACCTCGGCCTCGGATCTTCCGGGCCGCAGGTCATCGAGGGCTGGCATGGCGTGCCCTTCGACCGTCCGGTGCAGCGGACCCGCGAGACCATCGAGGTGTGCCGAAAGGTGTGGTCCCGAGAACCGCTGAACTACGACGGAAAGACGATCCAGCTGCCGCTCCCGGCGGGCCAGGGAACCGGGCTCGGCAAAGCGCTGAAACTCACCGCCAAGCCCCTCCGTCAGGAAATACCTGTCTGGATCGCCGCGATCGGCCCGAAGAACGTCGAGCTTGCCGCGGAAGTTGCTCACGGATGGCAGCCGATCCATTTCGTTCCCGATCGTTTCGAGCAGGTGTGGGGAGAAGCACTCAAAGCAGGTGCAGCGAAGCGTTCGCCGGACCTGCCGCCGCTCCAGATCATGGCGGGCGGAACGGTGGCGCTCGGCAACGGGCCCGAGGTGCGCGAAGCGCGCGAGGGAACTCGCGGGCTCGTTGGGTTCTACGTCGGTGGGATGGGCGCTCGCGACAAGAACTTCTACAACGAGCTGTTCCACCGATACGGCTGGGAGCAGGAAGCGAGAGACATTCAGGACCTCTTCCTCTCCGGCAAGCGTGAAGAGGCAATCGCTCGAGTGCCCGACGAATATGTTGACCTCGCGACGCTCGCCGGCGATCCGGGATTCGTACGTGAACGTATTGCTGTGTACAAGTCGATCGGCGTGAGCTACCTCAATATCAACGTCGTCGGCGTAGAACCCCTGAAGATCTTCGAACAGGTGAAGGCCTGGGCAGAGTAGCCCGAGCGGCGCAGCATTCGGGGGCGGGAGTTCGGCGACAATGGCCCGGTGGACACCACCGAGCCGGGGCGCGATCAGGTGCGAGATCAGATCATTGCCGAGCGACGTCGCCTGCAGTCCCTCGTCGAGTCGCTGACGGCGAACCTCGACGACCTCACGAAGGCCGCCGACGCCAGTCCTCCCGACGACGAACACGACCCGGAGGGACACACCATTGCCTTCGAGCGGTCGCAGTTGACCGGTCGACGCGACAGCTACCTCCGGACCATCAGCGAGCTGGACGCGGCCGAAGCTCGGCTCGATGATCCACAAGCCGCCCTGTGCCAAGCATGCGCCGAGCCGATCCCCCACGAACGCCGACTCGCCGTCCCGACCACGACCCGCTGCGTCGAATGTGCTCGAACCGGTCCGCCACGCCGCCTTCGACGATGAGGCCGGTCGCCCGTCCTCACTCGAAGCGCAGCGCGTCGATCGGCCGGAGCTTCGCCGCCCGGTTCGCCGGGTAGACCCCGACCGATACCGACAGACACACCACCGGCGAGGAGCAGCATCCACGGCTGGAGCTGCGGCGAGAAGTCGCCGACCTTGATCTGGGCAAGCGCGGAGCCGATGGCCATGCCGATGCCACCGCCGTTGCCGGTGAGCACGATCGACTCGATGAGGGACTGCACAAGAAGGGTGCCGCGCTTGGCCCCGAGAGCTTTGCGGATCCCGATTTCGCGGGCTCACGCTACGGGACCGAGTGCAAGCCGTGATCTTCGCCTACGAGCACGGCATCGTCGCCCCGGGCGACGACAGCTGACCGACTAGGCCGAAACGCTGGCGGCGAGGCGAGGCGTCGCCGGCCTCATCAGTGGAGGACCCAGGATCATCCACCACGCCACCGCGAACGCGGCGTTGCCGATCGTGTTGCCGATCTGTTCAATCCATTGCAGCGCTCGCGTCTGGTCGACCGAGGCGAGGCGAGTGAGCAGCAGGACCGAGGCGATGTTCACGACAAGCAACAACGCTGCCGCGTTGAGACTTCGACGACGGGCCGCCTTCACGCCGATCACGATGACGGAGAGGTCACCAAGCGTCATGAGCCCGATCATGGGGATCACCCATGCTCGGCTCCAATCGGTGGTGGCCGAAAGCCCGAGGGCCAGCACGCTCAACGAAGCAGCGATCCCGAGCGGTACCTTCCACAGGCCGCGCAACGGTGGGGTGGAGCCGGTCTCGGTGAAGTCGACATGGATCAGCGCCCAGGTGAGGAGTGCGAAACCCCACGCGAGAAATGGGAACAGTGACGCGTCGAGCCATTTGAGATCGGGCCCGTCGAGGGCACGGATGAGCTTCCAGGTCGCCTTGGCCAATCCACCACAGGTCACCGACACTCCACCGGCGATCGCCACGGGGTAGAACGACGGAGCGACCGACCGCACGAACCGAGCGAGGAACCAGCAGCCGATCGCCGTCGCGATTCCGGGCATGTAGTCCTGCAGCGCGAGGGGAACGGTTTCCAGCGTGGCAACGATCACGGCGGCGAAGACTACGGGCCAAGAAGTTCGACGGCCAGCTTGGTCGCTCGTCGGGCTCGTTCGACCTTGGGCGCGCCCCGTTGCTCGCTGCCGACTGTGGGGCGTCGCCCACAAAAGGCTTAGAGCGACCGACCGACGGGTTGCCCCTCGGCGGGTGACGGGAGGATGAGGCGGGCTGCCCGGTCGTACGTCAGGTAATTCCACCCCCAGTTCAGGAGCACGTTCGCACGGTTGCGAAACCCCATCAGGTAGACGATGTGCAGCCCGAGCCACGACAGCCATCCGGGGAACGAATGCAGCCGCCAGCCGTTGGGGAACTCTGCCACCGCATGGTTCCGACCGATCGTCGCCATCGACCCCTTGTCGCGGTAGTGGAACGATGTGGACCCGCTTCCGACGAGTCGGCGTCGAATCTGTTCCGCAACATGGCGGCCACCCTGGATCGCCGGCTGAGCGACTTGCGGCAGCGGGCGGCCGTCATCGGTCGGCGACTGTGCGATGTCGCCGATGGCAAAGACCTCCGGATGCCCGTCGAGCGAGAGGTCCTGCAGAACAGGGATTCGGCCGCCGCGACCCAACTCCACGCCGAGCAGCGCCGCAACGGGATTGGCCGCGACGCCCGCGGCCCACACGATCGTTGCCGCCTCGATCCGGCGACCGTCGCGAAGCACTACCGCCCCGGACTCCACACGGTCGACGCCGACCCCGACCTCCACCCGTACACCACGGTCGATCAAGGTGCGCTGCGCCCGTTCCGCCAGTGACGGGTGAAACGTTCCGAGCACGTGGTCGGCCGCTTCGACGATCGTGATCGGAACGTCGGCCAGGTTCCGATTTGGAAAATCCTTCTGCAGCACGCGGTCAAGGAGTTCGCGTAGACCACCTGCCATTTCCACACCGGTGGGGCCCCCACCGACGACGGCGATCCCGAGTCGATCGACCGAATCCGTCGCACTCGACGACTCGACGAGGCGGAGCAGATGGTCGCGAATGGCAAGCGCATCCGGCAGCGTCTTCAGCGCGAATGTGTGCTCGGCGACCCCTTCCACGCCGAACGTGGCGCTGACAGAACCTGCGGCGATCACCAGGTAGTCGTACGGCACGATCGCACCGTCGCCGAGCGTGAGCTCGCGATCGCCGAGGGCGATGCCGGTTACGCGGCCAAGGCGAAACGTTGCATTCTTCTGACGTCGCACCACCGCGCGGACAGGAAATCCGATGTCGCCGGCATCGAGCCCGGCGGTGGCGACCTGATAGAGCAACGGCTGGAACGTGTGAAAGTTGTTGGCGTCGATCAGCGTCACCCGGACGGCAGCGTCCTTCAGCCCTCGAGCGGCCCGCAATCCCCCGAAGCCGGCACCGACGACGACGACCTGGGGCACGTTCACGATGACCAGTACAGCAGCTTGCGCCTTTCCCCCGAACGGCATTCCATGAACGGACCAACGTGCTACGAACGTCACGTGGAAGAACGGGCCCGACCAGCCGCCCTCGTCGCCGGCACGCTTGTGGTGTTGATCGGCGCGGCCGGCGCGGGCAAGTCCACGTGGGCGAAGAAGCACTTCCCCGAAGGTGAGGTCATCTCGACCGATGCGATGCGGGCACTGGTCGGCGAGGGTGAGGGCGATCAACGGGCGAACCGTGACACGTTCGCGATCTTCGATGCAGTGCTTCTCGCACGAGTCCGGCGGCGGCTCACGACCGTGATCGATTCCACGGCTCTGGAGTCCGGACGCCGGGCTCACTACCTCGAACTCGGTCAACGGTTCGGCGTGCCCGTGGTGGCGATCGCCTTCCGCCCGGGAGTCCAGACGTGCTTCGCCCGCAACGCCCTACGAGAGCGGAGGGTTCCCCAGGACGTGATTCGAGCCCAGGTCGCGGCGGTCACCGCACTTGCGTCCGAGGGGCTGCGAGCGGAGGGGTTCGCCGAGGTGATCGACATCCGGGCCGAAAGGGGCGATGGCCATCGCGATGTCCGCGTCGTTTCGCCGGCGTTCGCCGGCACCGGCGCCGCCCCCTCCGCCTTGGCGCTCGGCCGAGCCGCTCCGACGATCGGCGTCGACCTCGCCGTTTCGCGCTTCTCCTGGCCGGGCGGAGCGGCCTCGATCCGACAACGACTCGCCGAGATCGCCGGCGAGGCCGAGGAGGTCGGCGTGGGCGGGATCTGGCTCATGGACCACTACCGGCAGATTCCCCAGGTCGGGGCGGCATGGGAAGACCTGCCCGAGTTGATAAGCACACTTGGCTATCTGGCCGGAGTGACCACTCGAGCGCGGCTCGGTTCGTTGGTCGCATCAATAAGTGCACGGAGCATCCAGCAACTCGCCCGATCGATGGCATCACTCGATGTGCTGAGCGGCGGTCGGATCGTCTGCGGACTCGGTGCCGGATGGTTCGAAGCGGAAGCGACCGAGATCGGAGTCCGCTTTCCTGCACTCGGCGAGCGGTTCGAACTGCTGGAAGACGCGCTGCGCGTGCTCCCGCTCTTCTGGGGCAAGGGTGGCCCTTCCTTTGATGGCCGTCACCTCCAAGTGCCGAAGGCCATGGCCTACCCCCGGCCGCTGCAGGATCCGCTGCCCGTGCTGGTCGGCGGGTCCGGACGGCGAACGCTGCACCTGGCGGCGAGGTACGCCAACGCCGTGAACGTGCAGGGTTCCCCCGAAGCCGTCGCGGGACACGTTGCGTACCTACGCAAATGCATCGCTCTCATTCCCGGTCGATCCGTCGACGATCTGGAGGTCACCCACCTCGGTCCGATGCTGATCGGAGACGACGATGCCGACCTCGCCACACGGGTCGCCAGCAGCCGGGGTCGAGTCGGCGACCAGCGCTACCGGGCATCGGTGAACGCCGGAACCGTCCAGGATCAGGCGAGTCGGCTCACGTCACTTTCCGGCCTCGGGGTGCGTACGGCGATCGTGTCACCGGTCGACCTCGGCGAGCCGGGCACCCTGCGCCGCCTCGGACACCTGATCGAGGCACTGGGCGAACAATCGGCCGTCGACCGCTGAGCAGACTCGACTGGGCGTGAGGGGCCGGTCGTCGATACGTTCAAGGGATGGACTTCGCCATTCCCGCTGACATTCAGGCAATTCTCGACGCGCTCGACGTCTTCATCGAGGCGGAGATCAAGCCGCTCCAGGCCCAGGACGACAACGAGCGCTTCTTCGATCACCGACGGGAGTGGGCCCGAACCGACTTCGAGAACGGCGGGGTACCGCGCGCCGACTGGGAGGCATTGCTCCGTGAGATGCGTCGGCGTGCCGATGCCGCCGGATGGCTTCGTTTGGCGCTTCCGAAGGAGTTCGGAGGGCAGGGAGCGTCGAACCTCACGATGGCGATCATCCGCGAGCACCTCGCATCGAAAGGTCTCGGCCTGTTCAACGACCTCCAGAACGAGAGCTCGATCGTCGGCAATTTTCCCACCGTTCTGATGATGCGCGACTTCGGCACCGAGTCGCAGAAAGCCGAGTGGATGCCGGGCTTCCTGGACGGAACACGTCGTCTGGCCTTCGGTCTCACGGAGCCGAACCACGGTTCCGACGCCACCTACATGGAGACGACCGCGGTACAAGACGGTGACGAGTGGGTCATCACCGGTATGAAGCGGTGGAACTCCGGACTCCACCACGCCACCCACGACATCATCTTCGCCCGCACTTCCGGAGAGAACGGCGACCCTAACGGCATCACCGCATTTCTCGTACCGACCGACTCGCCCGGCTTCAAGGTGGAGTTCTTCTGGTGGACGTTCAATATGCCCACCGATCATGCCGAGGTGTCGCTATCGGACGTGCGCGTGGGTTCCGAGGCGGTGTTCGGCACCGTAGGCAAAGGCCTCGACCTCGCCCAGCACTTCGTGCACGAGAACCGCATCCGTCAGGCCGCATCGTCGCTCGGTGCCGCGCAGTTCTGCATCAACGAAGCGGTGGCCTACGCGAACTCCCGCATCACCTGGGGCAAGAAGCTCTCCACCAACCAAGGCATCCAGTTCCCGTTGGTCGAGATGCACACCGAGGCGGCCATGCTCCGCCAACTCGTCCGCTACACCGCAGTGATGCTCGACACGAAGCACCACATGGAAGTCACCCACCTCGTCGCGATGTGCAACTACCGGGCGAACCGTTTGGCGTGCGACGCGGCGGATAGGGCGATGCAGACCTGCGGCGGCGTCGGCTACTCGCGCCACATGCCCTTCGAGCACATCTACCGCCACCACCGCCGCTACCGGATCACCGAGGGTTCCGAGGAGATCCAGATGCGCAAGGTCGCCCAGCAGCTCTTCGGGTTCGGCCGCAAGTAGGCGAGGCGTTCGACGGGCGCGCTTGCGTGTCTCGGGCGGCGACGCCGTTTGGTTGTCAAGGAACTGCGCGACCGCTCGGCGATGGTCGGCATGCGTGACGAGCTTGGGCGAGGACTACGGACGGACGTGACGGTCAGCAGACTCCGGCGGCATTTCTGGTGGTCGCTTGGATCCGGTTCGCGTCGTCGCTTCGGTAGTCCCAAACGCGAATCCAGTGTGTCGCTCGTTCTCGACTCGGAGTGGCGAGACACCACGCGTGGTCACCCGCCGAACGCTGGTTCTTCCGCGGGTCGGCGTTGTCTTCAGAGTGAGTGAAGTGTGCAGCCCTGACGGGTGAGTTCGCAGTTTGCTGACGGCGTTCAGGGCGACGCCAAAGCCTGGCTGCGAGAAAGGGGTTCTGTGATCAGGTTGTGTTCCCCAAGGTCGGCAAGGAATTCGGTCTCGCCGGGTCGCGCACCGAACCATTTGGTCAGCGCGGCTCGGAGTCCGTCGTCGGTGTTGAGCCCGGCCCAGGCGACGTAGCCGTCGGGTCTGATGAGAAGGGCGGATGGCGGTGCGACCTTGCCGAGCACGGGAAGTTCCCACGGACCGGTGCGCGTCGCATGGATGTGTTGTATCTGGTCCTGCCATGGCGTGATGTCGAGTTCGGCTGCGGGGTCGAGGTCGACGAGCAGCGGCTGGGCGTGGTGGAGGTGTTCGTAGATGCGCGTCATTCCGTTGGGGGTGACGAGATCGAGGTCTGGCACGCGGCGGCCGATCATCGGGTGACCGGCGTCGGTTCCGTAGTGGATGTCGAGTCCGGAGATCATTGCGGCAATGTGGGTGCGTGGTTCGTCGAGGGCGAGCAGGTCGGCGACGATGGTGCGAAGAGCGGCGGTTCGCTCGTCGGTCGCGCCGAGCGCTCGTTGGGCCATGGTGTTTTGCATGACGCGGGCGGCGACGGGATGACGCTCGGCGTGGTACGTGTCGAGCAGGGCGGTCGGTGATGTTCCTCTGATGACTTGGGCGAGTTTCCATCCGAGGTTGACCGAGTCTTGGACGCCGAGATTGAGTCCTTGTCCGCCGAGTGGTGCGTGGACGTGGCCGGCGTCGCCGGCGAGCAACACGCGTCCCTTGCGGTACGTGGTTGCTTGGCGGGTCATGTCCGTGAAACGCGAGATGAACCGTGGGCTGTGGGCGCCGTAGTCGGTTCCGTCGACGCGCATGAGGGCGGCTCGGAGATCGTCGAGGGTGGGTTCGGTGAACCGGCTGTGGAGGTCCGCTTCAGCGAGGGTGACGCCTATTCGTCCGCCTTCGGCTGGGCCGATTCCTCCACCACCGCGTAGGCCGAAGGCGGGTTGTTCGCGCATCTCGACATCGGCGGTGATCCAGCAGACGGTCGGGTCCCAGCCTGCGAACTCGATGCCAGCCGTCTTGCGAACCAGGCTGTGGCCGCCGTCGCACCCGACGAGATACTGGGCGCGCAGGGTGGTGCCGTCGGCACAGGTGACATCGACACCGTCGTCGCCCTGCACGAAAACCGTGACGTCACGCTCGCGCCGCACGCGCACGCCGAGCTCGTCGATCCATCCAACCATGATTCGTTCGAAATCGCTCTGCAGGAGCGCCAGGCCGTAGTTGTGCCGGGTCGGGAAGTCGCTGATGTCGAGTGGTATCCCGGAGAACGCTTGGACCTGCATTTGGCGTCCCGCTGACAGGAAACGGTCCGCGATCCCGCGTTGGTCGAGGACCTCGATCGTTCGAGCGTGCAGGCCGCGTGAGCGCGGGCTCTCGAGGTCTTGCGTTGGGCGGCGTTCGAGCACGACCACGTCGGTACCGGTAAGTGTCAACTCTGCGGCGAGCATCATCCCCGCTGGGCCGCTCCCCACGATCAAGACCTCGTGATCTGCTGTCGTTGTTTGGACGCGATCGGTGTTCATGACGGTGTCTGCTTTCTGGATCGTACTTTGGTGACGATCCGGCGCGCAGACCGTCGATGTACCGGTCGAGTTGGCGGTGGGCGATCGCGCGGTCTTCGGTTGGCGGGAGCCCGATCGCGAGGGGTCGACCGAATCGGATCGTGGCGAACACGATGTCGCCCACCGAGAGGTCGGCACGCAGCTGGTGATCCATTCGGTTGCGTTCGATGAGGGCTGCCATCAGGGACTGCGCTCGGGCCTGGAGATCCGGCCAGTCGGTGTCCTCGAGAAGCGGATGGATCATGTTCACGACACCGATCCCGCTGTCCACCGCTTCGTGCAGGTAGTGCCGAACCGCATCCAGGCTGTCGGTGTTCGCGGCAACGATTGCTTCGCCTGCGTCGATGGTGCGTTCCAACACGTAACGGGCCACCGAGTGAAGCAACGCCTGTCGGTCAGGGAAGTGTCGATACACGGTGCCGATCCCCACTGCGGCGCGCTCGGCGATCGCGTCGCGAGACGGTTCACCCCCTGCTTCGAGGATGAGAGCGACCGTTACCTCGAGGATGCGCTCGCGGTTCTGCCGGGCGTCGGCTCTCATCTAGTCGTCGCTCGCCGAGTCGTCGTCAGTGATGTCCGGTCCATAAGCGGAGTATATTCCTCCGTTTCGTCCTTTTGCGCAGCTGCCCTGGCCGCTCCCGCTCGCTAAAAACGGTCCGCAAGAGCGCGTGCGACACCCGACGCATCGTTCGAGTTCTTCAGCAGGCGAAGGGTCTTCGCCCGCTTGGGGCTCGGCGGCTTCCACTCGTCCGTCGGCTCCACCTTCGCGAACAGACCGGCGATGCCCTGCCTCGGTGCTTGCGGGGCCGTTTCGTCGGTCACGTCGTCGTCGATCGTCTCCAGCACCCGCTCGGCGGCTTCCCCGAGCGCAAGGTCGGTGGCCGGATCGAACGTGGGGTCGCTGACCTCCAGGGCGGTGCCGTGCTCGGCCTCGACCGCTGGCTCCGAGGCAAAGACGGGTGCAGATTCGACAACGGGCACGGCCCCGGGTGCCTTGGGTGGTTTGGGTGCTTTCGGTGCCTTGGGTGCCTTGGGTGGTTTGGATGCCTTGGGTGCCTTGGGTGGTTTGGGTGCCTTGGGAACGGTGGCTTCGCCGGCCGAGCGGCTCCGTCCGAAGCGGGACCGACCAGTGGTGACCGTGGCTGTGTCCCCCGCACCCGTGCCCTGCGCGGTGCGCAGCGCCGAGGGCGAGAACGTCAAGACGTCTGTCCCTCGGCGCTGCGCACCGCGCAGGGCACGGGTGCGGGGGACACAGCCACGGTCACCACTGGTCGGTCCCGCTTCGGACGGAGCCGCTCGGCCGGCGAAGCCACCGTTCCCAAGGCACCCAAAC
>JANPFX010000060.1:0-2433 GCA_031423635.1 Acidimicrobiia bacterium
GCCGGCGCGGATCGCGGCCTACACGATCCTCACCGCCTTCGGACTCATGATGGCGTTCCCGTTCATCTACGCAGTCGCCGCCTCGTTCAAGGAGGGCTCCGACATCTTCCGGGACCCTCCGACGGTGCTGCCGCGCAAACAGAACACCACCACCATCGACGGCAAGGTCGTCCCCCTGTTCAAGGTCAAGGTGCCCGGCGACGGCACGAAGACGTACGGACTCGTCGAGGCCGGCATCGACATCGCGTTGCTCGCGCCCGTCGATGCCTCGGGCAAGGAGGACGGTCCGCGGATCGAACGAAAGCCGCTCGAGCTCACCCCCGTCGGCGGCTACTCGTCCCCGAAGAAGATCAAGTTGGCCACCGGCGAAGAAGTCGGCGTGTTCAAGGTCGACGTGAACGGCAAGGAGGTCGAGCTCGCCCAGGTCGGCAAGACCATCCGAGGGCGGTTCTCCGACCCAAACAAGAAACTGCCTGACGTGATCGCCAACCCGCGCCTGGCCACGCGTGATGAGTCGCTGTACTTCCGCACCCAGAACTACACCGAGGTGCGCAAGCTCCAGAACATCGACCAGTCGCTGTGGAACACATCGTTGGTCACCCTGCTCGTGGTGATCGGCACGGTCGTCACGTCGGTCATGGGCGGCTACGCATTCAGCCGCATCCAGTTCCGCGGCCGCGACGCGATCTTCGCCGTGTACCTCGGCTCGATCATGATCCCGTTCGTGCTGCTCATCATCCCGTTGTTCAAGCTGATGGTCTGGATGGGCTGGAACAACCATCTCTCGTCGCTGATCTTCCCGTTCATCTTCAGCGCCTACGGCACGTTCCTGATGCGGCAGTTCTTCCTCACCATCCCCAAGGATCTCGACGAAGCCGCCACGATCGACGGCGCTTCGCAGATGCAGGTGCTGTGGAAGGTGCTGGTGCCGCTGTCGTGGCCGGCGGTCGCGACCTTGTCGACGTTCACGTTCCTCTATGCGTGGAACAGCTTCATCTGGCCGCTCGTCTCGGTCAGCGCAAATGAGAAGCTCCACGTGCTCACGATCTCGCTATCGCAGCTCGGTGGGCGCGCCGCCGACAAACCTCAGCTCGTGTTTGCGGCGGTCGCCCTCGCAGTCACCGTACCGATCCTCGTGTTCATCCTCGCCCAGCGGTACTTCGTGGAGAGCCAGACCAGCTCGGCCGTGAAGTAACCCAGCCGACTCTCGGTTCGGTCGTCAGGTCAGGCGACCGTGAAGCTCGCCGTGACGATCTTGCGATCGTTCATGGTGAGGGTCACGGAGTGCGTGCCCTTCGGCCAACCGCCAGGAGGGAGGAGCGAGAAGTTTCCGTCGGTGGCCTTCTTGTTCTCGGCCACCGTGATGCTTCGGGTGGCGTCCGGAGCCACCTTGCCGCTGATGGTCCACTGCGCCTCGACCCAGGTTCCGACGCCGAAATCACCGGTGAACAGCAGGTAGACGGTATCGGCCGGGGCAAACGCCGTTGTCGCCGTTGGCGTCTCGGACTTCGACAGCATGCTCTGGGTGACCTTCGACGGAATTGCGGTCGTAGGTGCGACGACCTCGAACGGATACGCGCCGGCCGGTTTGCCGTCGGTCTTGACGTTGACCAGATAGCTCGTCCCGATCGGGAGCGGTTGCTTGACGCTTGGAGTGAAGTTGAACTTCACGTACGTGTCCTCACCGAAGGAGAACAGCAGTCCCTTGTTGACCGAGCTGAGATCGACGTCGGCCTTGCCGATGGGGTCGCCGCGGAAGCTCCAGCTCGCCTCGACCTTGCCCGACTTCGGCCGCCCCTTGACCTGGAGAAGCAGGAACACCGTCTCGGTGCCCCGGAACTTCGTCGTCACTCCTTTGGCTTTGAAATCATCCGAGACCTCGCGGGCGAAAGTCGCTTTGCGGATCGTGATCCCTTTGGCCGCCGCCGGTCCGGCGGCGATCAGCCCGCTTGCGACGACGAGCCCAACCAGTACGGACACCAACCTTCGGGTGGTCACCCCCCGGCGGCGATCGGAAAACAGCACAGGCGCATACGCAGGAGTCATCGCAAAATCCTGGCAGGCGAACCTCCTGTCGCCGAACCACCTAGCACCCAGGAGCGACGACTACTTCGGCCAGGAGGCCAGAGCATCCTCGAGTTCGGCACGGTACTCCGTCGATCGGAGCACCTTGCGCTCCTCGTACCCGCGGACGATGTCGGGGAGGGTGGCGATGCGCACCGCTTCAGCGTGGTTCGCCGACGTGAGACCACGGAGGAGACGCTCCACGACGGTCCGGTACTCGGCCAGGAGCTCGCGCTCGAGTTTGCGCACGTGGGCGCGGCCGAACGGGTCGAGCTTGGTGCCGCGGAGTCGCTTGCCTTTCGCCAATGCGACGATCGCCGGGCGCGTCCACGGACCCAGCGCGATCTTGCGGTCCATGCCGAGGGCACG
>JANPFX010000061.1:0-20808 GCA_031423635.1 Acidimicrobiia bacterium
GTTCGGCGGGATCACCGCGCCGACGGCCACGATCGCCCAGCTCGGCAGCGGGAAGTAGAAGTGCAGAACCGGGAACCCGGCAAACCAGTCCTTCGACCAACCCGTGGCATTGAACGTCGAAAGGACGTGCTTGCGGAGGAAGTCGGGAGTCCACACGTGGGCACCCATGTCGCCGCCAGTCGCGGTCGTATTGCGGAACAGCGCACCGGGCCGCCACGTCCACGGCTTCCACGACGGCCAGCCGTAGCCGGCGCTGGAGATCCCGCCGAGCTTGGCGAACAGGACCAGCACGCCGATCCCGACGAGCGCCCAGCCGACCCGGTCCAACAGGGTCCGGGTCGAAGCAGCCGACGTCTCGGTGCCGAGCAGACGTGGGGTGACCGCCTCGTGCGGCGGGGCTGATGCGGTGGGGGCAGTGTCGACCAAGCGACATCAACCTAGAGGCGATCGGCAGCCGTGCCCTGCCGGGGTCACCCGCGCCGGCGGCGCTCGTCCACGAGATGCCGTTTGCCCTGCGTTCGCCGAAGGCACTCCGGCAGTTCACGGGTGACACCGCTACGGTGACGTACATGACGGCTCTAGTCAGGACGACCGAACACCGACTCGTCCCGTCGGATCCGCGCGGGTACGCGCGGATCGTGAGCGCCCCCGGAGAGACGCAGACCTTCCGGTCGGAGTTGGGTGGCGATCCGGCCGCGCTGGCCCGAGGTCGCGGTCGGGTCCTGCTGCGTCTTCTCCACGTCACGGACACCCACGTCATGGACGCCGGATCTCCGGCCCGCTCCGACTGGGTCGAGGCGCGAGCCACGGAGAAGAAGTGGCACCCGCTCTTGCACATGGCCCGCCCCCACGACCTCCTTGCGAACTGGGGAGCCGCGGCGTTCTGTGCAGCTATCAACGCATCGGCCGGCGATGGCACCGACGCCGTGATCTTCACCGGCGACAACACCGACAACGCGCAGCGCAACGAACTCGACGCGTTCATCGCTCTTGCCGGGGGCGGCTCGTTCGCGTTTCCCTACGAGGGACCACAGCGCTCATCATGGGCGGACGACTCACGGTCGAACGATCCCCTCCATCTCACTCCGTCAGGTCTCTGGCCGTTCTGGCTGCCTGATGGCGGCAGGCCCGACCGGTTCCACTCCGAGTTCGGATTCCCCCGAGTGAACGGTCTTCTCGACGCTGCATCAGCCCCCCTCTCGACGCCCGGGGTGGGCATGGCCTGGTTGGCGGCGTTGGGCAATCACGATGTGATGCGACAGGGCACGGTGTTCACAACACCGGAAATCGAACGCATCGCCGTCGGGTCGTGGCGTGCGCTCGGCGGTCCAGTCGGCTTCGACCCGGCGGATCCGCTCGCGGCGTACCTCGAAGAACCCACGTTGTTCTCGAATGGCGAGCCACGTTTCCAACTGACCGCCGATTCTGGTCGACGAGCGGTGAGCACCGCCGAGTCCGTCCGCACCCTCGCTGCAGCGGGAGCCGCACCCGGCGCCCGGCGCGTGGACGACGGCACCGACTTCGTCCACGACACCGAGCACGTGCGGATCATCGTGCTCGACACGAACCACCCGACCGGCCACTACCAGGGAAGCGTCGGACTGGCCCAGCTCGCCTGGCTCGACGATCGCCTCCGAGAAGCGCAGGATCGACCTGTGCTCGTAGCCAGTCACCACGGCAGCGTGTCGCTCGACAACACCTACGAAAACCCCGACCCGACCGATCGACGGCTGGCCGCCGACCTCGAAGCCGCCCTTCTGCGCTACGGCAACGTTGTGGCCTGGATCGCCGGCCATCGCCATGTGCACCGCATCCGTCCCCTCGCCAACCCGGCGACCGGACTGGCCGGGCTGTGGGAGATCACCACGTCGTCGACCATCGACTGGCCCTGCCAGATCCGCGCCGTCGAGATCGTGGCCGGCGACGACGGATCCATAGGCGTGCATACCGAAGTTCTCGATCACGACGCAGTCGAGGCCCGGCACGACGTACTCGACGCAAGGTCAATCGCGGCATGGCACCGCGAGATCGCTCTGAACTCGGATCGGGCCGACGGGAGAAGCGGACGCGAGGGCACTCCGTCGGACCGCAACACCTACCTGGCACGCCCCTGACCGTTGCCCGGGGAGGGAACCCACGATACGACCGCTGCTCCGACCGGAAGATGACCTTCGGCTCTGCCCAGCGAAGGAATCCGGCCGTACGGTCGAGCCATGACCAGTTCCGAAACCCCGTCTACGAGCGCACGCTCGTTCTTCCGAACGAACCAGGGTCTGCTCTATCTCGTAGTAATCCTCGCCGTTCCCGCGTTCCTCCTCGCTCTGCTGATCGGGCTCAACCCGGCGTTCATGGCCGCGATCCTCGTTCTCTTCGTCATCGTGTCCTTCCTGGTGCATCGGTGGCGCAGCCGCCGGACGCCCCGGAACCTCTACAGCGTCTCGAACATCTCGACGACCGGTGCTCTCGCAGCGGTGGCCGTGTTCGTGCTGATCCAACTTGTTCCGTACGGCCGGTCCCACACCAACGGTCCAGTGATTGCAGAGCCGGCATGGCCCTCGACCGAGGTTCGGTCACTGATGGTGAACGCCTGCTTCGACTGCCACAGCAACGAGGTCTCCTACCCCACGTATTCGAACATCGCGCCGTTCTCGTGGCTCGTGGCCGAACACGTGAGTGACGGCCGCGAGGCCTTGAACTTCTCGAACTTCAAAGCAGGCACCGAGGCTGCTGGCAACGTGATCGAAACGATCTCCGAGCGTTCGATGCCTCCGCCGTACTTCACCCGATTCGGACGTCACCCCGAGGCGAAGCTCTCCAAGGCCGAGATCTCCACGCTCGTCACTGCGCTCCGCAAGATGCCCGAGTTCAAAGAAGGCCGGGGTTGATGAACGACGCGGTGATCCGAGCAGCGTCGAATCGACCACTGACCAACGCTTTGGAAGTTGACCCGCCGTCTTGGCGCTCCCGCACAACCTGCTGATTGACTCGACCGCATGGATCGCAACCGTGCCGTGCTCGAACTGCTGCAAGCCCAGATCGGCGCCGGGCGTCAGATCGGCGTGCAGGTGGCTGCCTACCTCCAGGGCGGACCGATCATCGACGTTGCCGCCGGAAAATTGGGCCCGGACGATGATCGGCCGGTCCGGAACGACTCGCTGTTCCTGAGCTTCTCCACGACCAAGGGGCCGTCGGCTCTGGTCATCCATCAACTCGCCGACCGCGGGATCATCGACTACGACGCCCCCGTCGCCGAGTACTGGCCGGAGTTCGCCCAGAACGGGAAAGGCGCGATCACGGTTGCTCAGGCCATGAGCCATCAGGCCGGGCTGCACGCCATGCCGCCCGACTTCCAACCGGAACACGTCACCGACTGGGATGCGGCGCTCGAGTGGGTCGCCGCGGGGACGCCGGCGTGGGAGCCGGGAACGACCAACGCGTACCACGCCGTGACCTACGGCTGGATTGTCGGTGGCATCGTCCGCGGTTCGACCGGTCGCCACTTCTCGGAGGTGATCCGCACCGAGGTCGCCGAGCCGCTCGGGGTCGCCGACGAGTTCTTCGTCGGCATCCCCGATGAGCCGAGTGTGCTGAACCGCGTGGCCTCGTTGGCCATCGTGGGAGCAGGCGAGGGGTTGCCGATTCCGGCGGACAGCCCCTTCTTCGAGGCCATGCCGAAGGCGATGTGGCAGCACTTCAACGACTTGGAGTTCCGAACCGCCTGCATGCCCGGGGCGAACGGCCACTTCTCCGCCCGAGCACTCGCCCGCATGTACGGCGCGCTCGCCAACGGAGGGACGATCGATGGTGTCGAACTGGTATCGCCGGAACGCATCGCGTCGATGCAAGAACTGCAGACGGCAGAAAAGGATCGTGTGCTCGGCCCATCGATCCGGCGCTCCACCGGCTTCATGCTCGGCGGACTCGGACCCGACCTCCACGGCAACCTCGTGCACGGCCCGATGGGGCCTCGCGGAACCGCTTTCGGCCACGCCGGCGCCGGCGGGTCGACCGGTTTCGCCGATCCGGAACTCGGACTCGGGGTCGCAGTGACGATCAACAAGATGGCCTACCCGAACCCCGGTGAAGGCACCACCCTCGAGATCTGCGACCTCATCCGTTCGCTCGTCTGAGGCCTCGCTTCCGCTCACTCCCGCAAGCGGTCAAGGATGCGCCGGTCACGTTTGGTCGGACGACCGGCGCCGGCGTCGCGCACGAACACCGGCACATAAGGCTCTCGCTCGACGACCGGCGTGTGGTCGATGAAGCATTCGGCGGCGACCGGTGCACCGACTCGCTTGTCGATCACGCGGACCACCTCCAGCATGCAGTCAACGTGTTCGATCCGGACGACGATCCGGTCGCCAATCCGCACGGGAGTGGAGGGCTTCGCTCCCCTGTCGTTCACTTCCACATGTCCGCCCTCACACGCGTCGGTGGCCAGAGTGCGTGTCTTGAAGATCCGAACCGCGCACAGCCATTTGTCGACGCGTGTCGATTCCATCGCGGAACGTTACGTCGCTATTCGGCCGTGACGCGTCATCGCGTCAGGACGAAAGCGACGCCAACGGGAGCTCGAACCAGCGCAGGTGCTCGAACGCGCTCGACAGCACTCCCTCGGCCAGCGGGACCTCGGCCCACTCCTGCGCCGCGGCGAACCGCGCCCTGGCGTCGTCAAGGTACCCGGCCAGCGCGGTCTCCGGCGCGTGGACCGTGGCCACGGCCGGACGGACCATGTCGCCCGTATCCGGGTCGTACGACAGGTCCGAGAGACGAAGCGGTGGTTCGACCAATCCGCTTTCATGACGCCACAAACCGGATGCCGGATCGAACCGATATTCAGGGAGCAGCTTCCACCCGTGCTCGGCGATGAGGTTCACGGCATCGACGAGATAGGAGAACACCGTCTCGGAGATGAAGTAGTTGAAGCTGACGCGCGTCCATCCGGGCTTGATGCCTTCGCAACCGTGGGTGATCTCGCTTTCGAACTCGTGCGAGCGTTCGATGTCGATGCCGAGCAGCCGATGGCCGTAGGGACCGGCACACGAGCAGCCGCCGCGTGACTGGATGCCGAAGAGGTCGTTGAGGAGCGCTACGACGAAGTTGTGATGCAGGTAGCGGCCCCCGGGTCGGCGAACGACGAACGAGATGATCGACAATCGTTCGGAGTGGGTGTTGCCCAACACCTGCATGGCGGGGTTGGCATTCCAGCTCGCAACGGCCCGCTGCCAGTAGGCCTCCTCGTGGGCGCGGATGGTGGTCACGCCGACCGACTGCTTGAGTTGGAACACCAGTCCGGCACGGATCGATTCGACGATGGCCGGAGTGCCGCCTTCTTCGCGGTGAACGGGATCGTCGAGGTAGCGGTGCTCCAACGGATTCACGTAGGCCACCGTGCCCCCACCGACCACGTCGGGCACGCGGTTGTGGAGCAGCTCCCGACGAACGACGAGGACGCCCGGAGTGCCCGGCCCACCGACGAACTTGTGCGGGCTCAGGAACACCGCGTCCTTGTACGCCAGCGGATGCGCCGCGCACGTCGGATACATCTCTATGTCCACATACGGAGCGGCCGCGGCGAAGTCCCACAGCGACAGCGCTCCATGGCGATGCAGCAGATCGGCGATCGCACACGTGTTGGAGATGATGCCGGTGACGTTCGATGCGGCCGAGAACGAGCCGATCTTGACCGGCCGGTCGGCGTACGCGACGAGCTCGGCATCGAGACGTTCGAGGTCGATGTGTCCGTCCGCGTCCTCGGGAATGACCACGACATCAGCGATCGACTCGCGCCATGGCAGCTCGTTGGTGTGGTGCTCGAACGGGCCGACGAAAACGACCGGTCGCTCGTGCTTCGGGATCAGCGACGAGAGGTGGTAGCGATCATCGAGGTCAGCGGGGATCCGCAGGTTCATGATCCCGATCAGCCGGTCGACCGCACCGGTCGCACCGGACCCGGCGAAGATCACGGACACCTCGTCGTCGCCGCCGACGGCGTCATGGATGATTCGGCGCGCGTCCTCGCGGAGGCGGGTGGTCTGCAGACCGGTGCCCGACGACTCGGTATGGGTATTGGCGTAGCGCGGTAGCACCTCTTCGCGGATGTAGTCCTCGATGAACGAGAGGGCGCGTCCCGACGCGGTGTAGTCGGCATAGGTGATCCGACGAGGGCCGTACGGACCATCCATGACCAGGTCGTCGCCGATCACCGACTCGCGGATGCGGGTGAGCAGCGGGGTGTCAGGCGGTGACGCGTCGGGCGGGGTCTGCACGAGCCGCTCGACGTGACCGGCGCTTCGATCGTTGATTGTCTGACTCATGTGCTACCCCGGACCGTTGCCACCAGAACCTCCAGCCTCGCAGATCACCGGGTGAACGGGCGCCGACCTGAAGCCGCTTCTCTCACGACAATGTGCGTTTGGTCGTTCCCGAAGCGACCGTGGCTTCACTCTCGGCACTGCCGGTGAGGTCAGCCCGGCGGGCCGCCGTGGGTCGGTCCCCACTGCGAGGCGAGGAGCTCGCTGAGGCTCGCCATGTTCGGAGGTGTCTCGTTGTTGAACAGATCGCCGTCGGTCCAGTGTTCGAGCATGTGGCCGTGCGGGTCGAGCCAGTAGTCGTAGATCTGACTACCGAGCACATGACGGCCGATTCCCCACTGTGGCGTGCGGTTGTTCACCTTCAGGTGGGTGTGGCCGCTCATCAGATCGTCGAAATCGGCTACCTCGAATGCTGCGTGGTTGAACCGGGCACGACCGATACCGATGAGGAACAGCGTATGGTGATCGACATGGCGCTGGCCTTGGTCGCACCGCAGGAACGCGCCGAGCGCATGGCGGTCATCGAGCGCGATCTCATCGGAGGTCACGAGTCCGAAGCGCTCTTTGTACCAGGCCTCACTGGCCCGGAAATCGAGCACGTCGAGCACGCAATGCCCGAGCCGCTGCACATGAGACGCGCCGGATGGGAGTCGAACCGGCGCACCGACCCGGATCCGTTCGGTCGCGTGGTTGCGCGGCGACGAGCCGGGAAGGGGGAGCCGACCGACCGTCCCGCGTCCGGCGACGACCTCGACCTGGAACCCGTTGGGATCAACGGTGCGAACGACGCGACCGCCTCCCGGCCCATCGAGATCAGCGACGGGCGAGAAGCCGTCCAGGGTCGCCAACTCCGACAACGCGTCCTCGCCCCCGGCCTCGAACGCGAGGCCGATGAATCCGGGCTCGTCGCCGAGATGGGTCACGTGGACGAAACCTTCGTCGTTGCTCCCGCGCATGTAGAGCGTCGACTCGTCGCGACCGGAACGCTGCATGCCGAACTCGGTGAGGAATCCCTCCATCACGTCGAGGTCGGGAGCGCGGAAGCGCACGAACGCGATGTCCTTCACCTTCACGGTCATGACGTCACCGCTGGCTCGCCGCTCGGTCGACGTGCGGCGGGTCGACGAGAGTCACGGCCGCGTCTGCTTGCCATTCGAATTCCCATCGTTCAGGTTCTCTTCGTTCGGTTGTTTCGTTTTGCGGGCCGACGCTTCGTCGGTGTTCGTTGCGGACCCAACAGCATCGCGACAAGCGTGTCGGCATGGGCCTCGACTCGCGCCGCCGCAGCTGGTCCCGAGGTTGTCCTTCCGCCATCGAGCTTTCTGGCCTCGGGCGCATTCACGTAGAGAAGCGACGCCGCGCCGAGGAGGCAGTAGTAGAGCACCACCGGATCGGCGTCGAGGTGCGTCGCTCGGAGCGCTTTCACTTCGTTCCAGAGCGCAGCCAGTTGCTCGAACCGCCGCCGGACATGGGTCTCCACGATCCACGTCAGACGGTCAGAGTCGTCGGTCGCCTCGTGCACCATGACCCGATTCAGTTCAGGGAGCTTCGAAACGGCCCGGACCAGCGCCCGAACGCTCGCTTCGAACGCTGACACCGCGTCGGTGCCGGCGCCGTCGGTGCCAGCGCCGACGGTCGAGGCAAGACCCGCTGCGAACTCGCCGTCGAATAGATCGAACAGGTGGTTCACTGTCGCCCGCCAAAGGTCGTCTTTCGTCTCGAAGTGATACGTCAGCTGACCCTGGCGCACCCCGGCCCCTGCGGCGATGGCCCTGGTGGAAGCGGCTTCAAAACCGACGGACGCGAACTCCCGCAAGGCCGCCTCCAAGAGGTCGGTCCGCGTGAGGGCGCCTCGCTGTTGCGCTCGGCGAACAGGGGCCTTTGCGTCCACGGAGCATAAATTAGGTCATTCGACCTAATTTGTCAACCGGCGCTGGCCCTCTGGACGACCCGCGACCGGTTTGCGTCGGGACCGGCGCTCCGAGTCACATCGCGGCATCGACCGAGATGTGCGCAGCCCAGCTCGCGGTGTGGCATGGTTGGTATGTGCACCGATGAAACGCACCGACGGAGGAGCAACCATGGAACCATCACGTTTGACCCGTTTCACCGTTGTGCTCGGCTTCGTCGTTGCGGCAACCCTCACCCCAATCGGTTTCGCTGGCGCTGCTTCGGCCGCCGGATGCCGGGGATCAGGATGCAATGGCAAGAGCCCGGTAACGATGGGTTGCGCAGCCGATGCCGTCAGCATCAACCGAGTCGTCGATGAAGACCGCGCGTCCGGAGGCACGTTCGGTCGACAGGTCGTCACGCTTCGTTACTCGCGCCGCTGCAATGCGTCGTGGGCTCGCGTCACTTCCTCGGCAGGGGGCACGGCGGCCGTCACCAGCGCAACTGCCTACATGGGTGGATACAAGACGAGCACCAAACGGACGATGTCGGGTCCCGGATCCATCTATTCGAAGATGCGCTCGGGTTCGTCTATCAACTCCTGTGGACGAACCAGCTACAACAACGGCGCGGTCGTCAAGATCAACTGCGCCACCGCCGGCTGACGCGCGGGGTCGACGAACAAGCGCCTGCGGGCAATCGGCATCATCGTCACCCCCCCTCACGCTCGGAACGACGAACACAGCGACGCCGCGATGTTGGGCTCCGCGGCATCGATCCGAGCCTGCCGAGATCGCAAGGCGAGCGCAGCCATGGGTGACGAACTGCCGCCAGAACCGGCACGCGACGCAACCCGACAGAAGTGGGCAACGTGCCGCCGCCGAGCGCCAGCCGGAATCGACGGCGACCCGACCGAGGTCGAGTGGACCGCGTCAGGCCGGCGGCGTGTCGCCGTCGACGATCACCAGGTTCGTCGTTGCGATGCTCTTTCGGAGCGCGAGCGCAGGGGCGTAATCGTCGGACTCATAGAACGCCTTCGCCTTGGCGTAGCTCTCGAACTCCAGGATGACGGTCCGGCGCGGTTGCCAGGTTCCTTCGCGCACCTGGACCTCGCCGCCCCGGGCCAGGTAACGCCCGCCGTGTTTGGCTATCGCGGCAGCCGCCATCGTCCGGTAGGGCTCGTAGGCCACCGGGTCATGAACCTCGACATCGGCGATGATGTAGGCAGACATGTTTCAACTCCTCGGTTGATGTCACGGGACGCTCGAGTGACAGCTCAGCATGTATTCGAACACGGGACCGACGCCATGCCGACATCGCCGTCTGTTGTTCGCGATCGGAGTTTGGGCCCATGACTGAACGCGCCGCTGACCTCGTCACCAGGGCTCGCTCGTTGCGATCGGCCGACGACGCCGTCGCCCTTTACCGGGACTGGGCGGAGACCTACGACCGAGATGTGTTCGACACGCTCGGTGTCGTCGGCTCATCGCGTATTGCCGACCTGTTGGCCGAACACCACGCCGATCTCGACGCACCCGTGCTCGACCTCGGCTGCGGCACGGGAGTGGTCGCCGCGCACCTGCGTGATCATGGGTTCACCGCAATCGATGGCTGGGATATCTCACCCGAGATGCTCGAGGTCGCGGCACGACGCGGGTCGTATCGCAACCTGTGCGTGGTCGACCTGACGAAGCCGTTCGCGGCGGTCGAAGATCACGCGGGCGTTGAGCGTTACGCCGCGTCCGTCTCCGCCGGCACGTTCACGAGCGGTCACGTCGACGCCACCGCGGTGCCGCGGATCGTCGAGGTGCTCGCCGAACACACCGTCGTGGCCTGGGTGATCGCCGACGTGATGGCCGCATCCTTCCGGGACGCGCTGCGCGCTCTCGGCTTTGCCATCGTGTTCGACGCGTTGGAGCCGATCCGCCGGGGCGGCCCCGCAGAGTCGGTCATGCTGGTCGCCCGCCGCTGACCATCATCACCGGCGTTGCGGGAGCTGGAGCCACGCAAAGGCACAGCACCGCCGCTCACGATCACCACCAACGTTCCGAGAGCTGGAGCCACGCAAAGGCACAGCACCGCCGCTGTGTGGTGCGATTCGTCACCAGGTGTTGTGGGTGAGCACTCCCCCGTCGACGACCAACGTCGCACCGGTGATCCACCGTGCCATGGGCGACACGAGGAAAAGCACCGCGTCGCCGATGTCGCTCGGCTCCCCGAGACGCTGCAGAGGAGCGGCGGCGCGCCAGCGGGCGACGCCTTCTGGCCAACCGACTTCGATGCCGTCGACATGGATGAGCCCGGGGGCAACGGCGTTCACCCGAATGCCCCGGGCGCCGAGCTCCAGGGCAGCGGCGCGGGTATGCATGAGCACCGCCGCCTTCGACGTCGTGTAGTGGCTGTGCATGAACGCCGGCTGCAGGCCCTCGATCGAGGCGATGTTGACGACGCAGCCCCCGTCGGGCATCCGCGCCACCGCGCCGTGGGTCATCGCCATGACGCCACCGACGTTGATGCGGAGCATCTCGGAACGGTCGTCCGCAGTGAGATCCATGAAGGGCGCGACCGGCTGGATGCCGGCGTTGTTCACCACGATGTCAAGCCGCCCCAAGGCGGCGATCGTCTCGTCGCAGAGCCGGTCGGCATCGCGTTCGACATCTCCCTGCACGACGGTCACCCGTTCGGCCAGTTCCGCAGCCAGCGCGTCGGCCGACGCCCGGTTCCGACCGGCGTGCAGGGCAACGAGTGCGCCGGCTTCGTGGAGGCGACGGGCGATTCCCGCCCCGATGTTGCCGCTCGCTCCCGTCACGATCGCGACCCGACCGGTCAGGTCGAGCAGCGACGACACGGGAGGGACAGCAGTTGACGCCATGGGTTCAGTCAACCACGGTCGCCCGCGACTCCGGCCGCAGCCCGACGCAAGGCCGCGCATCCCACATTCCCGTTCACGGAATCCCACGTGCGCTGTTTTCGCGCATTCCGGTCGCCGAATTGGCCATGTGGGATGCGGAACTACCCGGTGTGGGATGTCGACGCCCTGCTACCACGAGAGGAGGCCCGCTTGGAGCGGCGCCGGGTAGCGGGGGCGCACGACCGTGTCTCCGACGGTGGCCCGGTACCGGTCGATCGAGGTGTCGACCATCGAACGGACCTTCTTCGTCGGGTTGTCGAAGTACTCGACCGCGACCGATGTGTCCTTGCGATGGGCCCAACTACCGATCACCGCACCGTTGGCCCAGATGCTGTTGCCGGCATTGCCGTTGCGGTCGAACAGGGTGTCGCCAAAGACGCCGTGACAGCCGACGTGCCACTCACGCTGCTTCCAGCCCATCATCGTGGGATCGAGGCTCGGCAGGATTGCCGCCCACGGCCCGGCATTCTCGACGACATCGAGATCATCGGGATGGAGCCACGCCGGCGTACCGGTTCCGCCTTCGTCGATTTCCGCAGTGACGGGGACGGCGCCGACATCGGCGAGGGCGTCACGGGCTTGTCCGACGGACCAACCGGCCCACCACTGCAGGTCGCCGGAGGTGACCGGCCCGAACGAGCGGAGGTAGGCGTCGGCCAGTTGGGCCGCTCCTTCGCGGACCGTGAGTTCTTCGTCGACGACCCCACCGGGAAGCCACGATCGAGCAACCGCCCACTCGTATTCGCCGCTCACCCACGATCCCGCCGACCTCGTCCTCACGAGCGCTCCATCGAAGCCGAGGTTCTGGAGCAGGCGGGTGTGTGCTCCCTGCGTGCCCTCGTAGCTCTTCCCCACCGAGAGTCGCAAAGGCACGGCGAGATCAGGCGCCGTTGCGCCGAGTTGTCTGGCCGTGACCGTGCCGAGTTCGCCCACAACGTCGATCGCTCGTCGCTTCGCCTTGACGAGCCACTCTTCCGGATTGGCCACGCCGTTGTCGGCAAGGAGCTTCGCCATGGATTTCCACTCCTTCACCGCGAGTGCCGCGGTGCACGCTGCGTGTGCCGCACGGGCGATGTCTGGCTCCATGACCCACAGCGTTCGCCGCATCGCATGGTGCCGAATGATCGAGCGGTCTCCGAGCAGCGCGTCGGCCAACGGGTCGAGCGCCGGTTGGTGGAGCCGCATCGCGACGGACAGATACACCGTGGCCGGGTCCGTCGCATGGATCGCAATCAGTGAGCGGACTACCGTGGTCGCATCGTCAGCTGTCGTACCCGGAGCAAGACGATGACGCACGACAAGGCGGGCGCGGCGCTCCGCAAGGGAGACGTGTCGCAGCGAGGCGTTCGAAGGCGGGTTCTTCGATGACACAGCCATCGAAACAGTCTTGCGTCACCCGCAGGAGCGAGGGAGCGAGCCGGGCGGACGGATGGATGCCTTGTCGGCGGCGGCGCGCCCGGCGTGCCAGCCGTCGGCGTTGGACACGGCGCTGCGTTTCGCCCGCGTCTTCGGGAAGATTTCGGTGAGGAGCGATTCGACGTGCACCGCACGGGTGGCGAGTACCGGAAGGAACGCGTCGCCGAGATCTTCCGCGGCTTGGCTGGCCGCGGCTTCATTGGCCTCGCGGAGTCGTTCGCCGATCCGGTAGGCGAAGGCCACGAGGAACGATTGACGAAACGACCGGGTGCGCGACCTGCCGTTGCGGTCGACCTGTTTGTCGGCTGCGACCATCGAAGATGTGGCCTGGGTGAGCAGCGAGGTGAGCAGCAGTTCCACGATGTCGATGTCGGCGTCGAAGCCCATCACCGTGCAGAACCCGAAGCCAGGGGTGAACACCGAACGACAGCGGTTCTCCGTGGCCACGACGGCGAGGAGCGTCGACTTCGCGTCGACGTAGGGATCGTCGAGATGGATTCGCCGTGCCACGGGCGCGCCGTGGTTCGGAGCTGACGCGTCGAGCATGGCGAGGTCGATGGCGTGGCGAGCCATGAGCTCCTGCGCCTTCGAGGTTAGGGCGTCGGCCTCTTCGTCGAACGTGGTCGACTCGGCCTTTGCCAACAGGGCTCGGACGCGGGCAAGCACCTTCGCGTCGAGGTGCGACGACGGTGCCCTGGGGGTCGAGCGTGGGCTCGGTGCGTGCGCTTCTCCAGGCGGAGGCATGAGTCGTTCGAGTTTGGGCAGGGTGACGAGCACGGCGAGGAGATCAACCACGAAGCCGACTTCGGCCGTGAGCTTCGCCGGGTCGTCGGCTCCGGTCGCGGCGAAGAGGCGGGTCATGGTGCTCTCGGGCTCGGACAGTGCGTTGATGCGGTCGAGCTGGGCCGACCACCGGGGATCCACGTTCGCACCACGTCCCGCGGCGACCAACTCGGCATGCTCGGCAGCGATCGCCGCCACAAGCACACTTCGATGCGTGGCCGCGGTGCGATGCAGAAGAACGTGCACCAGGTCGAGCGGCTGCCACCCGAAGGTCCACATCGAAGACACCGCCGTGGTGAGTCGGCGTCGCAGCACCACGAGCGTTTCGTCGGACTGCGTGAGCGCAAGCACCTCGAGCCCGTCGCACCAGCGGGCCAGCAGAACATCGTCGCCGGACATCGACGCACCGATCGCGGCAGTCACCAATTGGTCGACGAGCTCTGCGGTCGGCACCCCGGCGTCGTGGACCGGCCGATGCGGCGGTGCGATCCGATCGTTCGACGGTCTCTTCGAATGCATCTGCGCGCGTACTTTGCGCCGGTTGGCGTCTCGACGGCGCTGGCTGTTCGTTCCCACCCCGACATCGTCACACAGCCCCTGTGACAGCCCGACGACGACGACGCACAACACCACCCTCCCGCCGCACATCAGCACCCTGCTGCCGCACATCGTCACCCTGCTGCCGCACATCGCCAGAAATGGAGGCAAATCGTCAGCTTTCGGGCCGATGTGCGCCATGGAGAGGGCGATGTGCGGCGGAAGTCACCGAATCTGTCCTCACTGCCGCGCCGCCAAGCGCGGCCCCGATGTGCGCGAGGCGGGCTACTGCGCAGCGGCGGCGCCGGCCTCCTTCGCCCAGCGGTAGTCGGCCTTCCCGCTGGGGCTGCGGTAGACGGCGTCCACCCACACGATGCGCTTCGGTGCCTTGTACGGCGCGATCTGCGTGCGGATGTGGGCGATGAGTTCGTCGTCGGGCACCGTCGAACCGGGTGCCCGTGATGCGACGAGCACGACGATCTCGCCGAAGCGTTCGTCCGGAACACCGATGGCGTTGGCGTCGAGCACGCCGGCATGGCTACGCGCGGCGACCTCGACCTCTTCGGGATAGACCTTCTCGCCACCGGTATTGATGCACACCGAGCCACGGCCGAGCAGGTGCACGGTGCCGTCGTCGTCGATGACGGCGAAGTCGCCGGGGACGGTGTAGCGAACACCATCGACCACCGGGAACGTCGCCGCCGATTTGGCCGCGTCCTTGAAGTAGCCGACCGGCATCGGTCCGCTCACGGCGAGCCTGCCGGGCTTGCCGGTCCCCCGCGCGATCACGCGACCATCGTCATCGAGGGTGACGGCGTTCGGCGGCGCCATGAAGACCGCGGTGTCAGCCGGTTTCGTCCCCGGCGGCGTGATGCAGAGCGCGAACGGTCCACCCTCACTGGCGCCGATCATGTCCATGATCAAGGCCGAGGGGGCAGCGCGTTGGAGACCGACCTTGAGTTCCGAGCTCAGCGTCGCCCCGGTCGACACGATGCGCTGGAGTGACGAGAGGTCATAGCTCCCGGCGTCGAGCGCGGCGACGATCGGCCGGGCGAAGGCGTCGCCGACGATAGAGAGCTGGGTGACGCCGCGCTGCTCGACGAGCCCCAAGAGCTCGTTCGCATCGAAGCCGCGGTTGCCGAGGAGCACCACGCTGCCGCCCATGACGAACGCCCCGATCGCCAGGAAGAGCGCGGTGCCGTGCATGAGCGGCGGGGCGCACAGGTTCACCGGGCTGCGGCCTGCGGCCTGCAGCATCGCCGCCGTTTCGCCGACTTGTTGCGGCGTGGTCGGCAGCTCCAGGCCCGCGGCGAGATAGCCCGTCGACGCGAGCGCGCCCCACAGGTCGACGTGGCGCCACATCACGCCCTTGGGCATGCCGGTGGTGCCGCCGGTGTAGAGGAACAGCACGTCCTGGCCACTGCGCTCGATCCTCGGCGCCGGCTCGAATTGGGCGACCACGTCGTGGAAGAAGGTGGCGCCTTCGAGGAGGGGCGCACCGTCGTCGACCTGAAGAAGCAGACGCAGCTTCGGCAGACGTGCGGCCGCGGCAGCGACCCGCTCGGCCATGGCGCCGTGGAAGACGAGCACTTCGGCGTCGGCGTTGTCCAGCACGTAGACGATCTCGTCGGCGAGGTACCGGTAGTTCACGTTCACCGGGGTGGCCCGCTGCTTGAAGGCGGCGTAGACCGTGATGAGGTACTCGGGACAGTTGTAGAGCAACTGCGCCACCTTGATGCCGTGCCCGACATCGTTCGCCGCGAGGAACGCCGCCACCCGGGCGCCGGAGTCGTCGAGCTCACGCCAGGTCATGGCCCGCTGTCCGACGACCACGGCGGCGTGGTCAGGTTGCTGGTCGGCGAGCGCCTCCCACAGCGTGGCCCAACTCTCGCTCAATCCGGTGCTCACAGCTGCTCCTCCTCGGGGCGCACGATTCGTACCCGTGCTGGGCCCGATCACCCTACCGAGCGGCTGTAGGACTGTGCGTAATGCGGAACGGGTGGGACAGGCGCGTCCGGAAGCGCAAAGGTGTAAGGAGTTTGGAGTCTCCGGAGCTCCCAGAGCTACGGAAGTTCCAAATCCTCTGCTGTGTGATCTCGATCACGGTGGTTCTCGCCCATCCGTGGTTTGCTGAACGGCACGGAACACAGCCACGAGGAGTTGCGTGACGGCAGCAGACAGCCAACGAACCGACGAACCCACGGACCTGGCGGCGCGCTTGGCCCGGGCGGAGCGCCGTGAGGTCGCGCTCGCCGGCGTGTTGCGGGCAGTGGCCGAGGCCGGTGACGACCTCGAGGCCGTGCTGTTCGAAGTCGCGTTCCACTCGGCTGCGCTAGTCGGCGGGGTCGTCGCGTCCGTTTTCGTGGTGGAGGGCGAGCGAATCGCCAACTACGGCTTCAACATGGCCGGGGACGGACGTCGGTTGAAAGGTTTGCGTGACCACAGCGACGTCTCGGCGCTCACCGAGGTCCTGCGCGATCGAAACGTGTTGCGATTCGATGATCAATCGGTACTTGGCGACGAGTACGCGCAATCACGAGATGCAGCCGTCATCACGAAGACCAAGTCGTCCGTGTACGTACCGCTCCCTGGCTCCGCTGCGCCTCTCGGGATCTTCGTCGCCCGACGAGAGATCGAGCCGTTCACCGACAACGACGTGGAGCTGTTGCAGGCCTTCGCGGTGCAGGCCGGCAACGCCGTCACCGCTGCCCAACAGCGCCGAGAGGTGGCGAATGCGCTCGCGTTGCAGACGGCTACGAGCGAGGTGCTTCGACTCATCAGTGAACACCCGGGAGATCTCCCGCTTGTGCTCGATACGGTGCTGCGTCGTATCGCCGAGCTGTGTGATGCGCAGGTCGGTGCCATCCTCATAGAGGTCGGTCATCACACCGAGGTCGTAGCTGCGTTCAATGTCGACCTCGCCCTCGGACACCGAGCAATGGGCGGCCACTCTAACGAGGCTTCTCAAAGCACGGGCGAAGCCATCCGCCGGCGATCCGTGGTGCTGCTCGACGACTACCTCGCCGTCAACCACACTGATCCCGTCACGGCGAACGCAGCCCAACGAGCAAACCTTCGCAGCTCGATGGCGATCCCGATGTTCCACGATGACGCGCTCCTTGGCGTGATCACCATCGGTCGCACAGAAGTGCGGCCGTTCGGGCCCGCCGACGTGCGAGTCGGGGAGGCGTTCGCCCAGCAGGCCGCCATCGCGATTGCCAATGCGAAGCTCTTCAGCGACCTCGACGCGGCGCTCGAGCAGCAGACGGCAAGCGCCGAGATCATGCGCGTCATCAGCTCATCGCCGGGTGACCTCGAGAGGACGCTCCCGGAGATTGCCCGCACGGCCAAGCGGTTGTCGAACGCCAGTCACATGGCAGTGACGTTCGGCGGTGCCGAAGGACTTCACGCATGGGATGAGATGCTCGGCTTTCGGGTTGGACCGGCGCGCGTGGCCGGAGTCGATCGAATCGTCGACGAAGTACTTGCGTCAGGTGTGCCGGCACAACTCGTAGGGCCGGTTGATTCGTGGTTTCCAGAAAATCCGACGCCGGCGCAGATGGCCACCTCGAGCGGTCTCACGGAAGCTGCGTGTCTGTTTGTGCCGTTGCGAGGTCAAAGCCAGTCGTCGGGATTTCTCATTGCCCGACGCGACGTGCCACTGGCGTTCTCGCCCGACGAGATCCGCGTACTCGAAGGTTTCGCCGATCAAGCGGTGATCGCGCTCGACAACGCCGGCCTGTTCAAGGCGCTCGAAAACCGTAACAACGACCTCGCCGAGTCGCTCGAACTCCAGACGGCGACGTCGGAAGTACTCGCGCTTATCAGTGCTCACCCGGGTGATTTGAGAACCGTGCTCGAAGGCATCCTCCAGAAGGCGGCGCAGCTGTGCGATGCCGTTGCCGGTACGGCGATGCTTCGCATCCCGAGCAGCGAGGCAGCGGGTCGAACCGATGAACGGGGCGACCCTCTCGGCGATGACGGTGTCAGGGCGGCCGCGACGTTTGGCGAACGGGCCAGCGGCGTGCTCGGTCGGGAGTACCGAATGCTGACGGCGACCCGGACGGCTCGTGAACGGCGAGAGCCGGTCTTCGTCGACGACCTCACCGAGGTTTCGGCATATGCGAGCTTTGCCGAGTTCGACATCAGATCGTTCGTCAGCGTCCCGTTGTACAACGACGCCGAGTGGATCGGCAACCTCAACCTCTTCCGTCACGAGGTTCGACCGTTCGATGCGCAGCAGGCGGTCGTCCTACAGGCCTTTGCCGATCAGGCGGCGATCGCCATCGGCAACGCCAAGCTGTTCAACGACCTTGACGAAGCGTTGGAGCGCCAGACCGCCATGACCGACGTACTCGACGCGGTCAGCACCGCTCGCACGGACCTGCAGCCCATGTTCGAAGCGGTGACCCAACATGCGTTCCGGCTGTCGAGGAGCGAGTCTGCGGTTCTGCTCGTTCGCAAGGGCGACCGGCTTGTCCGGACGGCCGGACGTCTCCATCCGTCGGTCAACGATGCGCCGGGAATGGACGAACTCGTGTCCGCGGTGGACTATCCGATCGATCCGACGAGACCGTCGGGGGAAGCGGCCGCAACCGGTCGGCCCGTACACATCCGCGACTGGGATGAGGTGCCGGCCGACCTCTACCCGTTGACCCGCCTCCGAGGCTCGGGATTGAAGAGCACCCTGCAGCTCCCGCTGTTGCGCAACAACGAAGTGGTCGGCGTGCTCGGATTCCAGCGATCCGAACGCGGCGGCTTCTCAGACGCGGAGATCTCCCTCCTGCGAGCCTTCTCCAATCAGGCCGCCATCGCTGTGGACAACGCCCGCCTCCTTCGGGAGATCGAGGAGCGCAACAACGACCTCGCCGAGTCGCTCGAACTCCAGACAGCGACGAGCGACGTGCTGCGACTCATCAGCGACAACCCCGGCAACGTCCAGGCTGTGTTCGACGGCATCGTCACACGGGCCGCGCGGCTGTGCGATGCCGACGGAAGCGGGATCTTGCGGATCGAAGACGCCGACGTGGTGCTCGTCGCGACAAGCATCGCCGACAACCGCGCATTAGTCGGACAGCGTTTCCCGATTCCGGCTGATGCCGACCGCAACACAATCCGTTTCCACGACGACCTCTCAGCGGTCAGGCCGGGTGACGCCGTTCAGCGCTCCATGCCGGTCCGGAGCTATGTCAGCGTGCCACTGGTCGTCGACGAAACACTCTTCGGTTCGATCAACGTCAACCGCTCGGACGTACGGCCCTTCGAACCACGGCACGGCCGGATCCTTCAGGCCTTCGCCGAGCAGGCGGCCATCGCCATCGGCAACGCACGGCTCTTCAACGATCTCGATGCTGCGCTTGCGCGTCAGACAGCGATGACCGATGTGCTCGACGCCGTCAGCACCGCTCGGCGTGACCTGCTGCCGGTCTTCGAGGCCGTTACCCGACATGCGTTTCGACTTTGCGACAGTGCCACGGGAAGCCTGTATTTACGCGAAGGCGACACGCTCGTGCGTGCGGCGACTCAGAACAGCAACGACCGGGTGACCGCTGAGTGGACGGCGGCGGGCGTTGGCATCGGTTGGACAATTCCCTTGACCCGAGCTGGTCTTCATCCCGCTATCGACACTGCACTCACAGGAAAGGCAGTCGTGATTCGTGGCGGGGCCGGACTCTATGCGCGGTACCCAGACTTCCCGCCCTTGACAGGGGTTGAAGGCGCCTTGACACTCCCGCTATTGCGCAATGGCGCAGTCATCGGTGTCCTCGCCTTCATTCGAACCTCCGCAGGGGGCTACACCGACACCGACGTCACCCTGCTGCAGACGTTCGCCAACCAGGCCGCCATCGCCGTCGACAACGCCCGTCTGCTGCGCGAGATCGAGGAGCGCAACGCAGATCTCGCCGAGTCGCTCGAATTACAGACGGCAACGAGCGAGGTGCTGCGACTGATCAGCGCCAATCCGGGTGATCTCCGCGCGGTGTTCGACGGAATCCTCGAACGCGCGGTGGCGCTGTGCGCTGCCGATTGCGGATCGATTTCCCTCAACTATGGCGACATCAATGTCGTCGAGTTCACCGTAGGCCCGGCAGCGGCGGACCTTCGTGGGCTCAGCTACCCCGCTGCCCCGTTGCGGGATCAAGGACCGGTGAACCGAAAGGACCTCCGCGAGGTGATGGACGGCTTCCCTGAAAGCCGTGTGAACGATGCCGTGAGGGTTTTCCGGGCGAGCAACCTCCGCTCGCACATCACCATTCCGCTCTTCAACGATCACGAGTATCTCGGCAATATCAACCTGTACCGCACCGAAGTGCGGGCATTCGACGACGACCGCTTCGTCGTCCTGCAAGCCTTTGCCGACCAGGCGGCGATCGCCATCGCCAACGCAAAGCTGTTCAACGACCTCGACGATGCACTCGTCCGCCAGACGGCGATGACCGAGGTGCTCGACGCCGTGAGTAAAGCCAGGCTCGACTTGGAACCCGTGTTCGCCACCCTCGCTCGACACGCGCAGCGCGTGAGCGAGGGTGGGAGTGTGGTCGTCGCGACAACAGAGGGCGACGAGCTCCGGGTCGCTGCGGTCCTCGCCGGTACCAACTCCGAGGGCGTCGACGTCGAAGAAGCGCTGGCTGACTTCCTCGGGAAACGCATGCCCATCGACGGGGAAACGGCAACGGCTGAAGCAGTTCGAACCGGGAAGCTCATCCATGTCAAAGACTGGGGGGACGTTCCGCCGGACCGCTATGCCGACACGCTCCTCGGCCGCCGCCCGGGGCGGAGCCAGCTCACGATTCCGATGATGCGCCACGGCGTTGCCGTGGGCTCGGTCGGGTTCTTGAAGCTCGGTCCGCAGACCGACGCGCAGATCGAGACCCTGCAGACGTTCGTCGATCAGGCCGCCATAGCCGTCGACAACGCCCGACTGTTGCACGAGATCGAGGCCCGCAACAACGAGTT
>JANPFX010000062.1:0-52355 GCA_031423635.1 Acidimicrobiia bacterium
ACAGCGACCCCGAGATCCCGCTCTGCCGTTTCGTGGTGAAAGCAATGCGACATCACAGCGGCCCCGAGATCCCGCTCTGCCGTTTCGTGGTGAAAGCAATGCGACATCACAGCGGCCCCGAGATCCCGCCGTCTTTGCGGACCCGCCAGAAGTGGATGGCCATGAAGATGACGATGATGAAGGGGAAGAGCAGCACGTGGAGCACGTACCACCGCAGGAGTGTGTCGGTGCCTATCTCGACTCCCGAGAGGAGTACGAATTTGGATTGGGTACCGAAGACTGGGGTGTAGCCGATCATGTTGGTGCCGACCGTCACCGCCCACAGTGCGAGCTGATCCCACGGGAGCAGGTACCCGGTGAAGGACAGGAGCAAGGTCAGGGTGAGGAGGATGACGCCGATGACCCAGTTGAACTCACGAGGGGCCTTGTAGGCGCCGTGGTAGAAGACCCGGGCCATGTGCAAGAAGACCGAGAGCACCATCAGGTGCGCTCCCCATCGATGCATGTTGCGCACCAGCAGACCGAAGGTGACGGCGGTATGGAGCGTCTTGATGTCCTGCCAGGCCAGTGCTTCGGTCGGGCGGTAGAAGAACATCAAGAAGATGCCGGTGACCGTCAACACGATGAACAAGAAGAACGAGAGCCCCCCGAGGCACAGCGTGTAGCTGACCTTCACGGCGTGTCGCTTCACCTTCACGGGGTGCAGGTGGTACAGCAGCGAGTTCATGATGACGTAGCTGCGGTTACGCGGCGAGTCGGAGTAGCCCTTCCGGAAGATCGACCCGGGCCGGAAGATGGAGTTCCACGCCTGGCTTCCCTGGACGTTCTCGACGGACTTGGTGAGTCCGGCGCTGAGGCGCTCCGGGAGTCCGGGCTTCATTGGTGTGGTCACGAAAGTTCTCCTGCTGATCGATCGCTCAAAACGGTACTGCTCGGAACCTGCGGGGCGTTAGCTGACCCGAACGTGAGTCGGTGGCGCGGAGACATCTAGAACCGCATCCCGTAGGAATAGCCGTGCTTGTTGTCGCGCATGTGCTGATCGCCATCGCGAGGGGCGACGCCGGCCTTCCCCATGATGATCACGCCGGTCGGACAGCGGTCGACGCAGAGGCCGCAACGCGTGCAGACGTCTTCATCGACGACGAAGATCACGTGGTCATCGGGGTCGGTGCCCGGTGAGACGACGTTGACGGAATCCTCGACGGTCCCGGCCGAGAGCATGTGGATGCACTTCCAGGGGCAGATGTCGACACACCCCTCGCACATGATGCACTCGGATTGATCGATATGAAGGAATTGCTTCGGCTTGACGCTCTTGTTCAGTTCGTCGACGCTGATCTCGGCCAGCGTGTAGCCGCCAGGAAAGTAGGGCATCGGGGGATTTGCTTCAGTCTTCGCCATGGGTCACCTCGCCGCGGTCATGCCTTCTTGACCAGCGGCCGACCGTAGGCGGACACCGGTTCGATGGCGGCCTTGGCGGCCGCCTTCTTGCCCCGGTTCTGCCAGGCCACCCACAGTTTCATGTTGGCGCCGAGGAAGACGATGTAGATCGTGGCGGCGATGATGTCGCGAACCGTCTGCTTGGAGATGATCACGCGACCACGACCGCCGAAGGTGACGCCGTCGGGGAACATGACGTTACGCTCCGCGCTGAAAAACTGGTTCGAGGTCTTCCCCGGCAACAGCGAGCCGAAGGGCCCGAGCGGGATGCCCCGGGAGTCTGAACGCCAGTTCAGCGTCTTGCCGTCCGCCCAGGAGAGAAACGAATGCGGAACGATTCCATAGGCCAGGAAGAAGATCCAGAAGACCACCGCAGCGCCGATGATCGCCTCACCCCAGGTTACCGACGTGCCCACAGGGCGTCGGCTCCCGTAGGCGAACACGGCAGCGACGAGAGCGATCAGCGCGAGGAACGAGCCGAGGAACGCAACCACGTGGGGCCTTTCGGGGAGGAGATCAGCAGACGACGGAAAGATTGTGAATCAGATCACAAGCTGGGCCATGGGCCCGTTGTGCTTGTCAACGTTTCTACCACTGCCACCCGGCGCGCAGGGAATCACCCGGACGCCGTTTCGATGACATCCGTCATCTCGCCCCGGCGAACGATTCGCACCGATGATCTGAACAAGCGCTAGCGCGTCCGCCGGGGGATTCCCTCCCGCCCGGTCCGAGCGCTAGATTTGCCGACCGAAGGGTGACGGCACGCAGTCGCCCCGCTGCACGCGCACGACAGTTCCCCGAAAGGCGACGCCATGGCCGATATTCCCAAGCACCTGCTCGAGCGAGCAGCGGCGCGGCGCGCCGCGTTGTCCGGTGCCGAGGCCCCCGCACCGACCGAGTCGGCCGAGTCCGCATCGACCCCCGCTGTCGTCGCGTCGGCCCCGGTGGCCGCCGCCGGCGGCGGAGCCGGTGGTGGAGGCGTTGCCGCAACCGCCCCGGTGCCCACTCCCGCCGGCCCGCCGCCAGCGCCGAAAGGGATGGGATTCGCCCGCATCGGCTCGGTCTTCATGCTCGTGGCACTGCCCGTGTGGTTGTTCTTCATGTTCAACACCTTCAGCGTGCCGGGAGCGTCCGCCGACTCACCCGAAGCCATCGGGGCACGGCTTTACGTGGCCAATTGCATTGCATGTCACGGCGCCAACGGTGCGGGTAGCGACGCCGGTCTCGTGGGCCGGCCGCTCTACAACGGTGAGGTCGACAAGACGTTCCCCGATCCCGTCGATCAGTTCGCGTTCGTGCGTCACGGCTCGTGCGGCACCGGCGTCTCCTACGGCAACCCGAAGCGTGACGGCGGACAGCACGTCGGCAAGGGAGGGATGCCCGCCTTTGCGACGGCCACGCTCAGTGACGCTGACCTCCTTGCGGTCATCAACTACGAGCGTCATGTGCTCGCCGGAGAGGCGTACCCGGTGAACCCCCTCGTCAAGGCCGGGGCACCCGAGGCCGACGCTGCCCTGGTCGTCCCGGAAGCCGACCTGACGAAGACGCTCGGCGAGACCAAGTACGAGACGGGCGACGTCTGCGGCAAGTAGCACCGTCTCCGCCCGACGGCGTGAGCATCGCGACAACGGCCACCGGAGATCCGGTGGCCGTTGTCTTTGACGGAGACGGCGTCGTGTTTTGTGACGGCGAAAGCGGACCCTACGCCCGGATGCCGTTCAGATAGGTGCCGAGAAGGTGGTCGAGGAGTTCGTTCGCCTCGGGCCAGTCGAGATGCGGCTTGGCGATGATGAGTGAAACGACACCGTGGCTGAGCGCCCAGATGCTGTGCGCCATGATCGACGCGTCGGTCGTGCGAACCTGACCGGCGTCGATGCAGGCCTGGCAGCGCTCGACAAGCCGCGTGAGTCCGGTGACGCCGGTGCGTCGCATCTCGTCGAGCTGGTCGGCTGTGAGAATCGAGCGCCCCATGAACAGAATGCGGTAGTGCTCTGGATGCTGGAGGCCGAAACGGACGTAGGCCCGGGTGCCCGCGTCGAGCGCAGCCATCGGATCGTCGACATCCTCCGTGGCGCTGTCGATCCACTCCGCCAGCTGACGAAAGCGCCGAGCGCAAACATCGAAGAGCAGTTCTTGCTTGTCGAAGAAGTGCAGGTAGATGGCCGGAGGGGTGCAGCCCACGCGGTCGGCGACAGCGCGGATCGAAACGGATTCGGTCGTGCCACCCTCGATCAGGAGCTGATCGGTGGCGTCGAGGATCTCAAGGCGCAGACGATCCCCATCGCCGCGCTTGGCACGAATACGCCGAGGGGTTGCCTCGACAAGACGGGTATCGCTGGTCGGGCGATAAAGGGAAGTAAGAGTGGTCATCGGACAACCTCCTTCGGTGGTCGCGTGTCGATCCGATAGACAGAGTCAACGCCTCAGACGTGAGGGAGATGTGAGAGGGCGATCACTGCATTGCCATCATCTCTCGGACCGTCCGGTCAGAAGCTCATCGTCCTCTCATGAGAGGACCATCATCAGACTACAATCGTATGCGTACATACGGTAGCGACTATTACGCAGCCGCCCGGGTTCGGCGTAGGAGAGGATCGGCGAGGGCCAACGCCCTATCGGCGAATGACAGGAGCCTCCCGGCAGCCCCGGGCGTGTCGTTGTCGACGAGGTTCCCCATCACGGCGAGGGTCAGGTCAGCAGCCTTCTGGGTTCCGACGGCAATCCGCAGGCCCGTCCGCAGCAGCAAGGGATGGCCGATCACGAAGCTGAAGCGGCGACCGGTCCGGAGGAACGCATCGAAGCGCTCGCCCACCAATCGATCATAAGCGCGCGGAGCATTTGCCGGATCGGACACGAACTCATCGGCGGCGATCATTCCCGACTCGAGCCCGTAATCGATTCCCTCGCCGTTCATCGGATTGACCAGGCCGGCGGCATCACCGATCGCCAGCCAGCCCTCGCCATACCGGCGCTGGGCGCTCATCGGAAGACGCCACGCCCTCGGCTTGTCGATGAACGGGCCGAGCTGCCAACTGTCGCGGACGATGGCGGCGTAGTTGTCGATGAGCTTGGTGAGGTTGAGCTTCTTGAAACCCTTCATTGTCGACAACGCCCCGACGCCGATGTTCACGGTGCCGTCGCCGGCCGGGAACATCCACCCGTAGCCCGGAATCGCCGTGCCGTGCTCGTCGGAAAGGCTCAGACAGGCCTCGAGGTGACGATCGGCATGGCGCGGTGACTCGGCGTAGGCGCGGATGGCGAGACCGAACGTCTCGTCGGGAACGCGTTCCGCGCCGAGCAGTCGGGCGGCGGCGCCCGGCGCCCCGGCAGCAAGGATCGTGAGCGGGGCGCGCCATTGTCCTGCGGTCGTCTCCACGCCGACGACCCGTCCGCCTTCGATGACGGGGAGCGCTTCGGTCCCGAAGACGATCTCGGCCCCGGCTTCCGCAGCGGCATCGATGAGCTGGCGATCGAGGAGGCGACGGGGAAGCACCGCACCGTGCGGACCGAAGCGGTTGTTCGACGGCCACAGCAGTTCTCGCGTCTTCTTCCCTGCGATCATCCGGAGCCCGTCGATCCGATGCGCCCCCTCGAGATCGATCTTCAGCTCCGACAGGGCTGAGACCGCCCGGGGCGTGAGCCCGTCACCGCACACCTTGTCGCGACCGTGCGGGCCCTTCTCGAAGACGACGACATGCGCGCCCGCACGAGCGGCACGCAACGCCGCAGCGGCGCCGGCGGGTCCGCCACCGATCACCAGGAGGTCGCACGTGTTCATCGTTGACCATCTTCTCAGCCGCGTGCCGCTACCTCCGCCGGCCGAGGCGTGACGGTCGTCGCTCCGCGTTCAGACGAGCGCGAGGATCACGTCGGCGTGGTCATCGGAAACAGGGAGCACGCTCAGACGGTTGCCCTTGCGCAGAAGGAGCATCCCGTCGAGCTCGTCGGCGTGGGTGCGAAGTTCGTCCAGTGAGATCGCCCGGCGGAACTTCTTCACGAACGCGACGTCGACCAACCACCATCGCGGATCGCCGGGCGACGAATCCGGGTCGAAGTACTTCGACGAAGAGTCGAACTGGCTCGGATCGGGGTACGACGCGGATGCGACCTTGGCCAGCCCGACGATGCCGGGGACCTTGCAGTTCGAGTGGTAGAAGAACACGCGATCACCGATCGCCATCTGCTTCCACATGTAGTTGCGGGCCTGGAAGTTCCGCACGCCGTCCCACGGCTCGCGCTTGCGCGCCTTCAGGACATCGATCGAGAACCCGTCCGGCTCCGACTTCATCAGCCACCAAGCCATCACACGGCCGCCGTGCGAGCGATCACTGCGGCGAACAACTCACCGGCGCCCATCAGTCGGCCGCTCGTCGAGCCATGACGGCTGCGGCCGACTCGCCTGCCGCGTTCACCACGGCGTCGAGGTCGGCATCGGTGTGGGCGAACGACGGGAACAACGCTTCGTACGGGCCCGGCGCCATCGCCACCCCACGCTTGAGCATCTCGTGGAAGAACGGCGCGTACAGTCCGTTGGTGTTGGCCGCCTTGGCCTCGTCGTAGTTGGTGATCTCAGTCGCGCTCAGATGAAGACCGGTGATCGTCCCCACCCGGGGGACCTGGATCGGCATGCTCGAGGCAGCGATCGCATCAGTAAGCGCGCCGACGAATCGGGCGGTTCGTTCCTCGAGCGCGCTGTAAGCGTCGTCCGTGCACAGGTCGAGAGTGGCGAGACCGGCGGCCATCGCCAAAGGGTTCCCCGAGAGCGTGCCGCCCTGGTACACCGGTCCGAGCGGCGCGAGGTGGGACATGACGGTCTTCGCGCCGCCGAAAGCACCGACCGGCAGCCCACCGCCGATGATCTTGCCGAAGCACCACAGGTCGGGAGTGACACCGGACCACGTGGTGGCACCGCCACTGCCGAGACGGAACCCCGTGATCACCTCGTCGAACAGCAAGAGCGCTCCGGAGCGATCACAGGCATCGCGGAGGGCTTGGAGAAACCCCGGTGCCGGCGCAACCAGTCCCATGTTGGCGGCGACGGGCTCGACGGCCACGACGGCGACATCAGGACCGATCTCCGGGATGACATTGAAGGGCGCGACAATGGTGTCGGCCACCGCACTGGGGGGCACACCGTCACTGCCGGGAAGGCCCTGATTGGCCACGCCACTGCCTCCGGCGGCCAGCAGCGAGTCACTGGCTCCGTGGTAGCAGCCGGCGAACTTCAGGACCTTGTGGCGGCCGGTGATGCCACGGGCGAGTCGGATGGCACTCATGGCGGCCTCCGTGCCGCTCGACGTCATGCGCACCATCTCGAGGCCGGGAACACGGGCGCACATCGCCTCGGCGAGCACGATCTCGCGGTAGGTGGGGGCGCCGAACGTCGTGCCCTGACCCGCACTGGCGCGGATCGCTTCGACCACCGCGGGATGGGCATGTCCGAGAATCGATGCGCCGTAGGACTGCACGAGGTCGATGTAGCGGGTTCCCTCGACGTCCCAGACATACGCACCGTTGCCGCGGGCAACCACGTACGGAGTTCCTCCGACGCTCCGGAACGCCCGCACCGGCGAGTTCACCCCGCCGACAAGAACCTCCGACGCCCGGGCGTACGCCGAGGCGTTGGTGGTGTGGCAGGCGCTCCCGTCGGCGGTGGCGCACCCTGAGGATCCGTCGAACGGGCAGTCACTACGTGTACAGATCATCGGGCACCAGGTGTCGGATCAGCGGAGAACGGTCGACGCAAGGTCGCGGGCGAAGTAGGTGAGGATCATGTCGGCCCCGGCCCGCTTGACGGCGGTGAGTTGCTCCAAGGCGACCGCCGGTCCGTCGATCCAGCCGCGCTGGGCGGCGGCGTGGATCATGGCGTACTCCCCGCTCACGTGATAGGCCGCAACGGGCACATTGGTCAGTGCGCGTACTTTCGCGATCACGTCGAGATACGTGACGGCTGGCTTCACCATCACCATGTCGGCACCTTCGTCGAGATCGAGGGCGACCTCGTCGAGCGCCTCACGTTGGTTCCGGAAGTCCTGCTGATAGGCCTTGCGGTCACCTCCGCCGATGATCTGCACATCAACTGCGTCGCGGAAAGGTCCGTACAGCCCGCTCGCATACTTGGCGGCGTAGGCGAGGATCGGGACGGTCGGGTGACCTGAGGCGTCGAGACCATGGCGAATCGCGGCGACCTGGCCGTCCATCATCCCGCTCGGCGCGATGACGTGGGCGCCGGCGTCAGCTTGTGCGCGGGCGATACGGGCGTAGATCGCCAGCGTGAGGTCGTTGTCGACATTGCCGCCGGCATCCAGCACTCCGCAGTGACCGTGGCTGGTGTACTCGTCGACGCAGAGGTCGGCCATGATGACCATGGCGTCGCCGAGGTCGGCGCGCACCTGGCGGAGCGCCACCTGCACGATCCCCTCTTCGGCCCACGCCTGCGAACCCTCCGCATCCTTCGCGACGGGGACGCCGAACAAGATCACCCCCGGAACGCCGAGTTCGGCGAGCGCATGGACCTCTTTGCGCAGCGAGTCGACGGTGTGTTGCGACACGCCCGGCAGCGAGGCGATCGGATTCGGCTCCGTGATCCCCTCCCGAACGAACAGAGGAGCGACGAGGTCGTCGACGCGCAACGACGTCTGGGCGACGAGACGGCGCATCGCTGGCGTCTGACGGAGTCGACGCATCCGCCGCCCGGGAATCGGAACACTCACGCCACCGATCCTACGGGTGCCCCCGACCGACCGTTGGTCGACGAGGGGCGACGACCGGTCAGGCGCGGGCGACGCCGATCGGACAGCTCACGCCCGTTCCGCCGATGCCGCAGTAGCCCATCGGGTTCTTCGACAGGTACTGCTGGTGGTAGTCCTCGGCGTAGAAGAAGTGCTCGAGGTCGACGATCTCGGTGGTGATCGGGCCGTACCCGGCAGCGGTGAGCTTCTCCTGGAACATTGCTTTCGAGGCCTCCGCCGTGGCCTTCTGGGCCGCGGACGTGACGTAGATGCCGCTGCGGTACTGCGTGCCCACGTCGTTGCCCTGGCGCATCCCCTGGGTCGGATCGTGGTTCTCCCAGAACACGCGACAGACGGCCTCGAAGTCGATCTGGGTCGGATCGAAGACGACGAGGACGACCTCGTTGTGGCCCGTCCGTCCGGAACAGGTCTCCTCGTACGTCGGGTTGGGCGTGATGCCACCGGCGTAGCCGACAGCAGTCACCCACACGCCCGGCGCCTGCCAGAACTTGCGCTCTGCGCCCCAGAAGCAGCCAAGACCGAAGACCGCGGTTTCCATCCCATCGGGGAACGGCGGCCGGAAGGACCGACCGGAAACGTGGTGGACGGTGCGGATCGGCATTGCCTCGACACGGCCGGGGAGGGCGGTGTCGGCGGTGGGCATATCGATGGACTTGCGGAACCAGGACATGGATCCACGGTACGCCCGGTGCAGGTGCTGTGCGTTCCCGGTTCTTCGGCCGATCTCAGCAACGGGAGACGACGTACTCCGTGGGCGTCGTCAGTTCTTGTGCAACGCGGCGTTCAGCCCTTCCCACGTCACACCGTTGGGGCGCACTTCGAGCGCCCCGGTTTGGCTGTGGCGACGGAAGAGCAGATTCGATTCGCCGCTGAGCTCGCGTGCCTTGACGACCCCCCCGTCGGGGAGCGCGACAAGCGAACCAGCGGTGATGTAGCACCCGGCCTCCACGATGCAGTTGTCACCAAGGGAGATTCCGAGCCCGGCATTCGCCCCGAGCAGACACCTCTCGCCGATACGCACCACTTGCTTTCCGCCGCCCGACAGCGTCCCCTGGATCGAGGCACCGCCACCGATGTCACTCCCGTTCCCCACGACGACGCCCTGGCTGATACGGCCCTCGACCATCGACGCGCCGAGCGTGCCGGCGTTGAAGTTGCAGAACCCCTCGTGCATGACCGTCGTGCCCTCGGCCAGGTGGGCGCCGAGACGAACCCGGTCGGCGTCGGCGATGCGTACGCCCGTCGGCACCACGTAGTCGGTCATCCGCGGGAATTTGTCGACGCTGTGCACGCGCACCTCGGTGCCCTCGGCCCGCAGGCGGAAGCGGATCGCGTCGAAGCCTTCGGGGTCGAACGGGCCCAGGTTGGTCCACACCACGTTGTTGAGATGGCCGAATGCGCCGTCGAGCGACAGGCCATGGGGCTGCACCTTGCGGTGGCTCAGCAGGTGCAGGCGCAGGTACACGTCGCTCGGCCCCGTCGGCGAGTCGGCGAGCGCACCGATGAACACCACGACCGGTCGACGCGCGCCGCCATGGAGCGGGGGGGCTCCCAATGCCGCCCGCGCCGCCTTGAGTGCATCGACGTTCGGGTGCGACTTTCCGTCGCCCTCGAACGCGGCAAACGCCGCGATGGCCCGATCGAGCTGATCCCGACTCAGCCCATAGGACGCGGTTCCGCTGCGATGGCCGACGACTTCGGCAAGCACCGCCCCCGCACCGAAGTTCTCCGCCAGGTTGACGACCGGGAACGCGGTGTCGAGCACCTTGCCGGAGGGCGCAACAGTGGCGAATCCGACGGCGAACGCCGCCGATCGGACATACCCCGGACGGGCTTCGATCTCGGTGACATGGGACTGGAATGCGTTGACGGGAGCGGCGTCGGCGGACATGGCCGACCACCGTACCCACCCGTAGCGCGGCGGAGACCCGATTTCACCCGGTTCGTGTTGCCTGCGGCATCGGCAGTGACGGATCAGCCTGTCCCGTTGCGGGTTCCTGCCCAACGCAGGAGTGGAGGGGTGGCGCCGATGGGGCCCCGCCCGAGGAACGGAGACCCGGTTCGACGGAGGAGAACAACGGGCGAGTACCGCAGCGGATGGGGAGGATCGGTGACAGGAACCCGAAACGGAAACAGGATGCCTGGCTGGTGGGCCACGCAACCGAAACATGTTTGTTGTCGCTTCGAACCACCCTCAGACAGTCGGCTCTACCTCAACGACTCGACGAGCGCGGCGAGGAGGCCGTCGAGGGTGTGGGGGTTGGCGGTCTGCCATGGCCGCACACCGTGTTCGATCAAGGTCGCCGTGGTCTCGGGGCCGATGGACACGACGATCGGTGGCAGCGCATCGGTGCCGAGCGACGTCACGAAGGCCCGGACCGTGCTCGACGAGGTGAACGCGATCGCATCGGCATCGCGGACCGCCAAGCGCACCGCCGGATCGAGCGGGACCGGTTCCGTGCGATACGCCACGACCTCGTCGACACTCCACCCTCGCGCCCGAAGTCCATCGGGGACAACGCTGCGGGCGACCGCGGCGCGGGGCAGCAAGACGCGACCCGGACCACTCGAGAAGGACTCCACGAGGCCTTCACCGACGGCGCGATCGGCCAGGAGCTCGACGTGACGTCCGGCTTCTCGGACGACGGTCGCGGTGCCCGGTCCGACGCATGCGATCTTGGCGTCGAGCTGACCATTCGCCGACGCGTCAACGGCCCGCAGGAACCGTTCGGCAGCATTCGGAGACGTCAGCACGACCCAGTCGTAGGAGGCGAGATCCCGAACTCGCACCCGCAGTGCGGCACCTCCGTCGTCCGGAGGGACGATTCGGATCACCGGCACCTCGACGACCGCGGCACCGAGGCCGCGCAGCGACGTTACGAATGGCCCCGCCTGTTCCGCGGCCCTCGTCACGACCACCGAGCGACCGGCCAGAGGGCGATCGAGTGTCATCGCGGGATCCGGAAGCAGCCGCGCTCAGCCGACGAGCTCGAGCAGGGCCGAGCCGCCGTGCGCGAGCACCTCTTCGGCCAGCTCGTTTCCGAGACGCACCGCGTGGGCGATCGGCGCCCGGCGGGTGCGACGCACGATGGTCGAGCCGTCATAGGCCGCCACCAGCGCGTCGAGGAAGATCTCGTCACCCTCGATGACGGCGAGTGCTCCGACAGGTAGCTCACAACCACCGCCGAGACGGCGCAGGTACGAACGCTCGCAGAGCACTGTGGTGTGCGCGTCTCCGTCGTCGATCCCGGTCAAAGCATCAACCGTCGCGTCGTCGTCGACCCGGCACTCGACGCCGATAGCTCCCTGGCCCACCATGGGAAGCATCATCTCCGTCGAGAGGATCTCGCCTCGAACATCGTCGAACCCGAGACGACCGAGCGGTACCAAGGCAAGGACGATCGCGTCGAACTGGGACGCTTTCGCCAGACGGGACCCGACGTTGCCACGAAGCTCAGCGAACTGAAGATCAGCGCGCATATGAGCGAGCTGGGCTCGTCGGCGAACCGAACCAGTTGCGACGACGGCTCCCGGTCGAAGGTCGGCGATCGTCGAACCAATGAGAATGTCGCGGACGTCCCCTCGGACCGGCACACACGCCAAGGTGAGACCGTCGGGAGTGACCGCCGGGAGATCCTTCGCGGAATGCACCGCGATGTCCGCGTGCCCGTCCAGAACAGCCTGCTGGATCTCCTTGGCGAAGACGCCTTGGCCACCGATCGAGTGAAGCGGAGTGTTCGCGGCCTGGGTCCGGTCGCCCAAAGTGTCGACGAGAACTTCCACAACCTCGACACCCCGACTCGCCAGCCGCTCGGCGACGAACGCCGTCTGCCAGCGAGCCAACGGACTGGACCGGGTGGCTGCTCGGAGCACCCGGCTCATTCGTGCGGAGGAAGGACAGCCTCTTCCCCGCGTTCGGGCGACTCATCCTCGCGATCGAGGTCGAAGAGCACGCGGAGAGCATCGGCCATCCGTGTCCCTCGAGTCGTTCCCGCCGCTTCCTTCAGACGCACCGTAGGAGTGTGCACGAGCTTGGCGACGAGCCGCTTCGTGAACTGCTCGACAAGGTCCCGATCGGCCGGCGAGAGATGCCGCAACCGTGAGTCGAGCTGATCGACCTCGGCGGAGCGCACCATTTCGAAGTGATCGCGCATGGCGACCAGAACAGGAGCAACGAGCCGCGCCGACGCGCCCGCACGGTAGCGATCGACCTCCTCGACGACGATCTCACGCACCTGGTCGATCTCGCGACGACGACCTTCCAGACCGATCTCGACGAAGGCACGGATGGCGTCGAGATCGAGGAGGGTCACGCCGGGTACCTCACCGGCGTTCGGCTCCACGTCGCGGGGTAGACCGGTGTCGACGACCAGGAGGGGCCGCCCGTTGCGCGCCTCCATCACTGCCTCGAGGTCGTCACGTCCGAGCACGTGGGTATCGGACGAGGTGGCCGTGAGCAACACGTCGACCTGCTCCAGCGTGGCGGGCAGGTCATGGAGGGCAACTTCGGTCGCGCCGATGCGCTGCGCCAGCGTCGCCGCTTTCTGGCGCGTGCGGTTCGCCACGAACACTTCTCCAACTCCGGCGAATTGCAGCGAGGTGGCCATCGAGACGCCGATCTCGCCCGCCCCGAGCACCAACACCGAACGACCGCTCAACGAGCCGAGACGATCGGCGGCGAGCTCGACGGCAGCATGCGAGATCGAGGCCGTGCCGCGCGAGATCCCGGTTTCGGTCCGGACCCGCTTGCCGGCTTCGAGCGCGTGGCGGAAGAGCGACGCCAGGTGCGGGCCAGCGCTCTGCTGGGCGAGGGCAGCGTCAAATGCAGCGCGCACCTGACCGAGGATCTCCGTCTCGCCGACGACGGCGGAATCGAGGCCGGACGTCACCGTGAACAGGTGTCGGGCGACAGCGTCGTCGTAGGCCGTGTGCAGGTGTGGTGCGATCTGGTCGATCGAGAGTCCGGACCGATCGGTGAGGAAGCGGTGCAACTGGGAGAGAGCGCCGTGAAAGGTTTCGCACACCGCGTAGATCTCGGTGCGGTTGCAGGTGGAGACGATGACGGCTTCGGCAATATCGTCGCCGCTGCGCAACGTGTGGAGAGCCTTGGCCAGGCCGGCCGGCGGGACGGTCACCTGCTCGAGCACCTCGATCGGCGCGCTCCGATGATGGAGGCCGACCACGACGAGAGACATCAGCGCGCCCCTATGTCGGCGATGGTTCGAGCACTCACGATCAACCAGTCTTTCGCATCTCGGCCCGGCCGCCAAACACGTGTGACCAATGTCGGGCGGGCGGGACCCGGGGGCGGACTCACGCGGAGGCGTCGAGATCGTCGCGGTGGTGCTGGTAGTAGCTGAGAACCTGGAGTTCAACCGCCAGATCCACTCCCCGCACGGCGACGCCCTCGGGCACGTTGAGCACCGCGGGTGAGAAGTTCAGGATGGACCGTACGCCGGCCGCGACGAGCTGGTCAGCGACGTCCTGGGCCGCCCCACCGGGGGTCGCGATGATCCCGATGGCCACGTGCTCGGTTTCGACGATGGTGGCGAGATCCGATGACGGACGCACGGGCAGAGTCCCTACCATCTGCCCGGACTTGGTCGGATCCGCGTCGAGGAGGGCAGCGATCCGAAAGCCACGCATGGCGAAGCCGCTGTAGGTGGCGAGAGCCCGCCCGAGGTTCCCGATGCCGACGATGACCACCGGCCAGCTCTCGGTGAGGCCCAGCTCCCGGCCGATCTGACGCCGGAGGTTGTCGACGTCGTACCCGACGCCCCGCGTTCCATAGGTCCCGAGGTAACTGAGATCCTTACGCACCTTGGCCGCATTGAACCCGGCAAGATCGGCCAGCTCGTCGGAGGAGACGGTGGCCGTCTTCGCCGCCGCCAGCTCGAGCAGCGCCCGGTGGTACCGCGGGAGACGGGCGATGGTGGCGTCCGGGATCCGACGCACGTCCTTGGACACGAACCCCACGCTAAACCGCTTGTGCATCAATTCACAAGCTCGACCCGACGCCGTTCACGACCCCTCTCCGGGCGCCGCAGTGCAACTTGGTCGAAGAAGTTCGGGCGGAACGCCGCCCATTGCCGGTCGGCGACAATGGGCACGTGCTCACGACCGCGCTCGCCATCGCCGCTGCCCTCGTCGCACTCGCTTTCAGCGCCTCCACCTTCGAACGTTGGCTCGTTCGGCGCCGACCCCAGGATCTGTCCTGGTCACTCTCGCTTCTCATGTTCTTCGTCGGGGCCGGTGCCCTCGGCTACGGCGCCACGGCGGGATGGAGCGGGATCACGTTCCGGGTCTTCTACGCCTTCGGTGCCATCGTCAATGTCCCGTTCCTTGCCGCCGGACAGCTCCAACTCCAGATGCCCCGCCGTTTTGCCAACACCATCAGCTGGACGGTTTCACTGTTCTCCGCCCTCGCCGTCGGGGTCGTGATGGCCTCGCCGTTCACCGCGGGAGTCGACGGCGTGGACCTCCCTCGGGGCAAGGATGTGTTCCCCATAGGCCCTCGGCTGTTCGCCGCGTTGGGGTCGGGGATCTCGGCGGTCATCGTGTTCGTCGGAACCATCGTCGGAGTGATCGGCGTCGTCCGCGCACGTGACCGCATGCACGCGTCCGTGGCTCGCCGGCGGGCGGGCGGACTCGGCCTCCTCGCACTCGGAACGGCGACCCTGTCCGCAAGCGGCACGCTCAACGCCAGGTTCGGGGAGATGCGGGCGTTCTCGATCACCCTTGCCGCCGGCGTGGTCCTCCTGTTCGTCGGATTCCTGCTCACCGGTTCACGACCACGTCCGACCACGCGGACAACGTCGATCGAGGCGGGCGCCGTCGCCCTCAGTCGATGAGGGCTCGCCGCAGCACCTTGCCCTGCAAGCCCTTGGGAAGTTCCGAGACCACGGTGACCGAGGTGGGGCATTTGTAGCGGGCCAGCTGACGCATCGAGAACGAGATGAGCGCGTCGGCTTCGATCATCGCCCCGGGCCGGGCGACCACAAACGCTCGAACGCTTTCTCCGGTGTGCGGATGGGGCACGCCCACGACAGCGGCTTCGAGGACGTCGGGGTGCGAGGCGAGCACCTCTTCCACCTCCGCTGGATAGACGTTGAACCCCGAAACAATGATGAGGTCCTTCGCGCGATCGACGATCGTGAGTTCACCGTCGGAGTCGGCGACGGCGATGTCACCTGTGCGGAGCCAGCCGTCGGCGGTGAGGACCTTGGCTGTGGCAACGGGATCCTCCCAATATCCGGGGAACACGTTCGGACCTTTCACCCAGATCTCGCCGGCATCGCCGACGAGGGCGTCGTCACCCGACTCGTCGATCAGCCGAACCGAGAGGCCGGGCAAAGGCGCCCCGATGGTCCCCGGTCTGGGCGCAGATGCCGTGGCGGCAGTCACCACGGGCGATGCCTCGGTCAGCCCGTAGCCCTCCCCCACGGGAACGCCGAACCGATCGGCGAAGGCGCGTCCCGTTGCCGTATCGAGCTTGGATGCACCGGAGATCGCGCGACGCAGTGAGGCGAACTGGGCCTTCGTCGCCGCCTCGGCCGGAAGGGACACCAGCGCGTCGTACACCGGCGGGGCCCCGGCGAGGACGGTGACTTTCGCCGAGGCGATCGTGGCAACGGCCGTACTCGGGTCGAACCGATCGACGGGGATGACGCAGCCGCCGGCCGCGAGCGTGACGCCGAGCGTCGCGTTGAGCCCGTAGATGTGGAAGAGCGGCGGAATGGCAAGGACGACATCGCTCGAGGTCAGGTTGGCGTCGCCCAGCGACTGCATCTGCTCCAGGTTGGCCCGGAGGTTGCCGTGGGTGAGCATGGCGGCCTTCGGCGAACCGGCCGTGCCGCTGGTGAACATCAGGGCGGCGAGGTCACCGTCGGCCCGTTCCACGAGCGGGCCGGCCTTCCCGGCGGCGACGGCTTCGAAGTCGACCGCGTGCGGCATGGCCGCGGTCGCCGGCGCGAGCACCGTCAGATCAGGGTGGCCGTCGAGCTGCCCGGTGAGCGTCGCCACACCCATCGGTCCAACGATGAGCATCGTCGGCCGCACCGCAGCGATCTCGCGGAGCACCTCGGCCGTCGGACTTTGCGGATTCAGCGGCACGGCGACCGCGCCGGCCCCGAGCACGGCGAAGTAGCTGACGATGAACTGCCGGCCCGAGGTCATGACGAGAACGACGCGATCCCCCGGTGCGAGGCCGAGCGCCGTCAGTCCGCCGCGGAGCGCACCGACCTCTGCTCGAAGGGCGCCGTAGGTGACGACCTCGTCGCCGAAACGCAGCGCGGGAGCGTCGGCCGGGTGCGTCCCGATGATCGTGGCGAGGTTCATCGATCGACCATCCTGTTGTCCGATGCAGACGTTCCGCGCCAGCGAAGCGGCCGGGAACACCGACGGACCGATCGTGACAAGCGGGGCACGTTCAGCCCGCTTCGCTGACGGCGACGGTCGAGACGCTGACCGTCGTGGGCACCGTGCTGCCGGTCGAACCGCCACCGGTGAGATCACCGCTCAGAAACTGGAAGATGGCGGCGCCGAACAGCGCGACGAGGAGAACGGCGAGAACGATCGTTGTGGCGGGTCGCATGAGGGTCCCGAGTCTCGCGCAGCAGCGCCGATCCGACCGGCCGGACCGCGGTTCGGACCCTCCGGCTTCCCGTTACAACCGTTTCAGCGAAACTGACACGCCCGGGCCGAGGCCCAGCTCATCGGCAGCGGAGCGCCGATCGAGGCAGAGCGACAGCATCCCGTAGGAGTCCGTCACCAGACCGATCGCGCCCGTTCCGATCGAGGCGTACGTGTCAGCGATGTGCGCAGTCCGCGTCGTCGTGCCGAATTCGACGGACACCGCGGTCGCACCCGGACCGAGATCGTCCGGGTCGACGTTGAGCTGGGCATTGCCGAACCGGTCCACCCACAGGACTTCGGCATGGATGACCCCATCGTCCGTTCGGGTGAGCGGGATCATGCCCGGCACGAGACCGGCGGGATCGATCAGATCGCCCAAGTCCGTCAACGCGACCCCATTGGCGAGTTGCGCCGCGACCGGGGCGAACACGTCCCGTCCGGCGAAGGTCACGCCCGGCGCACTGAGGTGGAACTCCGCGTTGTTCAGGTGCACAGCACGAGTCGCACCGCCGAGGAACGCGACGGCCGGGGCGAGCAGACCGTTGTCGGGTCCAACGAACGTCATCGGACCCGCATCGACGGCGATCGCCCGGCGAGACGTGCCGACGCCCGGGTCGACGATCGCCAGGACCACACCGTCGGCCAGGTACTGCACCGCCCGCACCAAGGTCAACGACCCGGCCCGCACGTCGTGCGCCGGGATGTCGTGGCTGACATCGATGACCATGGCGGTCGGAGCGAGCTGGCGGATGACCGATCGGCATACGCCGACGAACTCGTCGGCGAGGCCGTAGTCGGTGAGAAACGAGATGGTCGGGGTTGTTGACGGGTTCGGCGACATGGGTACCACCGAGGATAAGTGGCTTCCCGCGGACGAGCCGTCGACGGCGTGCGCCAGCGCGGAACCGTCCGAACCGAACCGCCGGTTCGGTCAGCGCTTCACCTTCGTCTTCGCCGCCGGTCGCCGCACTGTCGTCTTGGCCGTCGCCCGTTTGCGAGTCTTCACTGGAGACTTCATCACCTTGGCGGTGGACTGCTTCGGCGACGCCGAAACGTTCGCCGCCACCGGCGGCATCGGGCCCTGGTCGACGCCCTCGCCGGCCAGGAGCCACACGTGACCGACCCTCCAGCACCTTCCGGCGGAATCCTCGTTCGGATCGATACGGAACTCGTTGACCCGGCCTCGCCAGGCCGTGCCATCGACGCCGAGGGGACCGATGCCGGTATCGCGAAGGTCGAACGAGACCGTGGCCTCGTTGTTGTACATGACGATGTCCTTCGAGACATGGCGTCGATTGGCCGCGTCGCGCCAGACCACCCGCATGTTCATTCCCCCACCCGGGCCGAACTCCAGGGAGAGGGGCCCGTCCTGGCGAACTGCGACGACGAGCCGGTGGAACCGGTCGGCGTCGATGGACCCGGACGGGAGCCGCAGCGTGAACGCTGCGTCTCCGGTCGACGCTTTCGTCGGGGCGTTGCAGGCCGAGAGGACTCCTCCGGTGATCGACGATGAGGCGACACCTGAGGTGACCGCGTCGGAATCGTCGAAGTCCCACGCGTTCCCGGCCCAGGTCGCGTAGTCGAGGGCGCTATTCGGACTCCATGGGAGGGCGCGGTCCGTGCGTTCGCCGAGCGACGAATCGCCCTTGGGGGCGAGTCGTACCCAGTCGAGTTCGACTGAGCCCGCACCGACAGGGAACAGCAGGCGCAGACCGACGATCGATCCAGCCCAGGGTGCGGAAAGGCCGGGATCGGTCGTCACCGGCGAAAGGTCGATCGAATAGGTCGTCTGCTCCGGGGAGGCGGAGAAGACCGTTCCACCCTGGCACCCGGCGTTCGCAGCTGCACAGGTGTGCCAGAGGGCGATCACCGGTTGGGCGCGGCTCACCCGCATGGCCAGCCCGAGGCGCCCGAACTTTGACGCGTCGATCGGGTTGACCACACCCTCGCGTCCGACCGGGATGCCTCCGGGGACACCCGGCCACAGCAGCGATATCCAGCCCGCTCCAGCGAGCTCGACGCGCAGCGCGCCACCATCGATCGCCGCACTCGCCGCCCGGATCGTGAGACCCTGCGAGATCGGCACATCTTCGGCGTTGCCGTAGTCGAGGGCGTCACCAAAGCGCTCGACGAAGAAATCGGCATCGGGCCCTGCGGCACGGGCGGAGACCGCCGGGACAACGATGCCCGCCACCAGTCCCAGCGCGCCGAGCGTCCGAGACAACGTCGCTCTCCTACCCAAGTTCGCCGGCCCTCCTGGTCGCTGTGGCTACTGCTTCGATGAAGGCGCTCCGAACACCTGCCGATTCGAGCGCTCGCAGGCCAGCGGCGGTCGTGCCACCGGGGGAGGTCACGTTGGCGCGCAACTGCGCAGCCTGGTCGCCGGACTCGACGAGCAGACGGCCGGCACCGGCGATCGTCTGGTGGGCGAGCGTCACTGCGACCGCGCGGGGAAGTCCTTGGGCGACCCCACCATCGACCAGGGCCTCGGCGACGAGGAACAGGTAGGCCGGACCGGACCCCGACAGGCCCGTCACTGCATCGAGAAGCTTCTCGTCGACCCGCTCGACCACACCGACTGCGCCGAGGATGCTGGCCGCCCAATCGAGATCGTCCTCGGAAGCGTGGCGGCCCGGGGCGATCGCGGACGCACCGACCCCGACGAGTGCCGGGGTGTTCGGCATCGATCGGACGACCGCGGTCTGTGCGCCCAACGCCGCTTCCATCGTGGCCGTCGTGACGCCCGCAGCAATCGACAGGACTCGGCCGACCCGGCCGGCCAGCGCGTGGCAGACAGCGGCGACTATGCCGGGCTTCACGGCGATCAGCGCGTCGAAGGTCATCGGATCGAGTGCACAGTGTTCGAGGCCCGACGCCGTGGGGACACCATGAGTCGTGGCGAGTACAGCCGCTCGGGAGCTGTCAGGTTCGACGACGAGGAACTCCGGCGCAGCCATCCGCCCGGAACCGATCAGACCGGCGATCAGCGCCTCCCCCATCTTTCCGCCACCGACCACCACCAGCCTCGTCATGGTCAGCAACCCTAGTGGTGCGTCGCCGAATTGCGTTGGCCGGATTGTGCGTTGGGGTGGATGGCACAGACGCAGGTACCATCGCTCGCTAGGGCGCGAACGGAACGACGAGGACGCCACCGTCGACGAAGCTGTCGGCAAGGCGTCCCATCGAAAGAGGCAACACGCCACTCGGCTCCGGGCCTCGCCTCGATCCGAGCGATCGTTCCCAGAGGGAAAAGAGAAAGTCCGGAGGCTGCACCGCGTGGTTCGCACTTCCCCGAACGAACCATGCAGCAGACGCCACCGGACTTCCTGTGCAATGAAACATATCGATCGTCATCCCACGACGCAAACAGATCCTCGGACAGGCCACCGCAGAGGCGGATCGGAAGGATCCAACCCACCGCCGGCTCCCTCAGGAGGCGAAGCGCGCCGGGAAACCCAGACGAGCGGCCGTCGGGAAGCATTCCTCGCTGGCTGCGTAGACCGATCCCAGCAACCGGTCGAGTTCGGCACTCCCACCGGCGAGAAGGCCCTGCAGCGGGACGACACCGCTGAGGTAGGTCGCGTCCTCCGGCCCGATCGAGAAGCGCAGGTCGTACAGCCGGGCGTTCGCCCGCAGCAGGTACTCGTACACCGCGCCGACGTTGTCCTCGGGTGTCGGCAGGAAGTACGACTCGAAGTGCAGGGTCCGCTCACGAACCGTGAACCAGACCGTGGTCACGGTCTTGGCCTCGCTTCGCGTCCGCACGTACCACCGGTCCACGTCGGCATCACGCTCGACGCTCGTGACCACCGGATGATCGGTGTGCAGACCGCCGGTCCACGACTCGAGCAGGGAGAGGGCATCGGCCCGGAAGTGATCCGGGAGAAGGCCGTCGTCGGGCGTGGCCGACTCGTTCACGCGCACTGCACGAGCGACCGCATCGACAGGTCGCCGTAGAGCCGGCGCAAACGCGCCGCCGTGGTGCTCCACGCGTAGTGCCTCGAACGGAGCGCCCCGGCCGCCCCGACCATCGCGCCGAGATCGGGATCGTTGAGGACCGCATCGATCCGCCGCGCCCACGCCTCCGGATCGCGGCCGTCGACGAGGTAGCCGGTGAGACCGTCGTCGACGATGGTGACCAACCCGCCGACGTTCGCAGCGATGACGGGAACGCCACACGCGCTGGCTTCGAGCGCGACCAGACCGAAGGACTCCGATCGGCTCGGCACCAGCACGGCGTCGGCGGCCCGGTAGTAGGTGCTCAGCAGATGGTGCGGCTTCGGGGAGACCCAACGCAGACGGTCCGCGACACCGAGCCGAGCGGCCAACACGTGCAGTTCGTCGACGTAACGCTGACCGTCGACACCACTGGGCCCACCGCACAGCAGCAGCGTGGCGTTGCGATGGCTCGACGCAGCCAGGGACTCGATGGCGAGATCGGCGCCCTTGAGGCCCTGGAGTCGACCGACGAACAGCAGCAATGGTGCATCGTCGAGCTTCAGCGCAGCACGCGCCCCGGCACGGCTGCCCGGAGAGAAGAACGCATGGTCGACCCCGAGCGGCACTTCTTCGATGCGGGCCGGATCGGCGTCGTAGAGACGAACTAGCTGCTCGGCCTCGACCGCGGTGTTCGCGAGGATCATGTCACTGCATCCGATCGCCGCGGCCTCCGACAGCGCCCGGTCCTCGGGCTCGGGGTCATTGGTTTCCGATTTCACGCGGGCGAGGGTGTGGAACGTGATGGCGAGCGGCACGTCGAGGGCGTGCTTCAGCAGATGCCCAGCCTCTGCTGACAGCCAGTAATTGGCGTGCAGGACGTCGGCTCGAATCCCCTCGGTGGCCATGCGCGCTCCAACCGCCGACGCAAACAGCGGGACGAGGGGACGCAGGTCCTCCTTCGGCACCGGCGCCATCGGGCCGGCAACGATGTTGTGCACCCGGAAGCCCGGCTCCACGGCGATGACCGCCGGGTCGAGCGGGGACGTCGCCCGGGTCATCACGTCGCATTCCACCCCGGCGCGCGCAAGCGCCGTGGAGAGTTCACGGACGTAGACGTTCATGCCGCCACCGTCGCCGGTGCCGGGCTGTGTCAGCGGGGACGTATGGAAGGAGAGGACGACGACGCGCATGCCTTGGTCGAGCCTGGGGGTAGAAGCCGGTCAGCGATCCCGACGAGTTGCGTCGCAACCACCCGACAAACCGAGATGAGAGAGTCGAACCGTAGCCCGGCCACCGAGTTACAACGTCACGGCCGTCCTCGGTGTTCCCGCCACACAGCGGTGGGCCCTCAGCGCGACGATTCGCCCGAGCCGCCCTCGGCGGCGAGGTTCTCCGCTTGGAACGACCGCAGGATCTGCAGGAGCGCCCGCTTCTGGGAGTCCGTCAGCGAGGCCTCCTCCTGGATCGCCGCAGCGAGATCGGGATCTCCGGGTTCCTTTTCTTCGAGGATGCCGGCCTGCACGTAGAGCGTCTCGGCCGAGATCCGCAACGCCTTCGCGAGCTGTTGGAGGATCTCCGCCGACGGCTTGCGGAGGCCGCGCTCGATTTGGCTCAGGTAGGGATTGGAGATGTCGGCCATGTCGGACAGCTTCCGCAGTGACAGCCGGGCGACGCGACGCTGCTCGCGGATGAAGCTGCCGAGGCTGATCGGGCCGAGACGCGGTTCGTCCCGCGAACCGCTCTGCTCCTCTTCCTCGCTCGGCCCATGCCCGGCGGCCTCTCGGGTCTTCATCAGCCGACTCAGCAGCTACCGCAAGAGGCGGTCGACGCTGCTCCGGCCGGTCTTGTAGCGCTGCACGAGTTCGCCCTGGATTGCGTCGTAGATCTCGTGAAGCCGACGCCGCTCGCTGCTGACATCACGTTCGAGCTGGATCAGCGCTTCGGTCAGGACGGCGAGCGCCGCGTCATCGAGGCCAGCGATCGACTCTATGGCGTGGCCACCCATCGCCGTGCGAGCACGGCCTTCGGCCCATGCCTCCTGGTCGTCCCGGGGGTTGTCGCTCATGAGGCGTCCACGGGCTCCGGGCGACGCATCACCGGTGGAGGAGAGCACGCGGGTGAGTCGCTCGACGACCGTCATGTCGGCGGTCTCCCCCCGGCGACGGCCGTCGAGTTCGGCTCCGATGATGTCCAGGTGCGTCTGGGTCAGCCGCCGGAGATACGACGCTGCTTCTTCGAGCTCGTGGCATTCGGCGCGCCGCGCCCGCACCTCGTCGTCGGACCACTCGGGCAGCCCGTCGAGGTAGTCGGGCGACAGGACCCGGGTGAGGTGACGATTGGGCACGTCAACCACGCTAGTGCCGGGGACGGTCACGATGGCGCCCGCACCGGAACGACCACGCGGGAAGGTGCCGATCAGCCGCCGGAAACGGGAGGAAGGACGGCAACCTCCTGGTGGTCCGCGACCGGGGTGGATCGCTCGGCCGGTTCGCCGTCGACCCAGATCCGACAATGGGGTAGGACCCGGGCGAAGGCCGGGCCGAACTCGCCGACTGCGGCATCCAGCAGATCGCCGACGGTACCGGCGGGGGCCTGCCACTCCTTCGCTCCCGCCGCCTCCCGGGCCTGGGCAAAAAGACGGAGTCTGGCCATGGAAGCTCAGGGTAGTGGCGGCAGTGGATGCCGGACGATGTCGGCGACACCGACGGAAACGAGGGCGGCGGGTCGGCGGCGAGGCGACAACAGCGGCGATCCGCGTTCGGTGTCCGCGCGACGCGACGAGATGGGATGGGATCGTCGCTCCTGCGTGCTTCACTCGAAGGGTATGCCGAGCCGACCCAACCCGTCACCGCCGACGCCTTCGGCCCGACGCCGCTCAGCCCGAGCGGGGTTCCGCACACCCGGCGTCCTCGTCCTCCGGCACGGCCTTTCGATCTGGAATGCCGAGCAGCGCTGGCAGGGCTGGGCGGACATCGACCTCGCCCACGACGGGCACCGTCAGGCCGCCGCGGCCGCAGCCGAGTTGGCCGGCTGGCCCCGATCCCTCCCGGTGCGGGTGGTGGCCTCGGATCTCGTTCGCGCCCGTCAGACGGCGGCACCGATCACCGCAGCGCTCGACGCCCCACCGATGCGGATCGACGCGGGTTTCCGGGAGCGCGGCGTCGGTGCGTGGTCGGGGAAGACCACCGAGGAGATCGAGCGCGAATGGCCGGGCATGCTGACGCGTTGGCGGGACGGCACGATCTCGCAGCTGCCCGGCGGTGAGGACGAAGACTCGTTTCGTACGCGCGTCTCGGCGGCGCTGCGAACCGCGTGCGAAGAAGCCGTCGCGGTCGGTGCCGCCGTCGTCGTCGTCAGTCACGGCGGGGTGATCCGCACGCTCGAACGGCTGCACCATGTGGAGCCCAAGCCGGTCGGCAACCTCGGCGGACGATGGTTCTTCCTCGTCGGCGGCGAGATCCGGGGGGGAGCGCGGGTCAATCTGCGCGACCCGTCGACCCGACGGTCGGGTACGGCGCTGTGAGCCGCCGTCGCGCGCCTGCGCCGCCCTCCGACCCGTACCCCGTGCGCGTTCTCCGATCGCGTCGACGCAAACGCAGCGTCAGCGCCCGCCTCGTCGAGGGCGTCCTCGAACTCACGGTGCCTTCGTGGCTCTCCGACGGCGAAGCGAACGAGTTCGTCGACCGCATGCAGGCCCGCTTCGCCCGCAAGAGGACTCACGCCTCGAGCGATCTGATGAAGCGGGCGAAGAGCCTGTCGACGCGTTACGACCTTCCGGCGCCATCGTCAGTGCGTTGGGTGGCGAACCAGAGCGCCCGTTGGGGTTCCTGCAGCATCGACGACGGATCGGTGCGGCTTTCGGACCGCATGATCGGAATGCCCGACTGGGTCGTCGACGCGGTGCTCGTCCACGAGCTCGCGCACCTCGTGCACGCCGATCACGGCCCGGCGTTCAAAGCGCTCGAAGCCCGCTACGAACGCCAGGTCGAAGCTTCCGCGTTCCTCGACGGCGTTGTCTGGGCGGGAGCGCAACGTCCAAACAGCGAGTCGCCGCCGGGGGACGAAGAAGGTGAGCAGGGCCCGTGGACAGCTGCGCGTGAGGACAGCGAAGACTCTCCTGCCGCTCCCGTCGACCTACGGGGCGACGACCCGGTCGAGCTGGAGCGACTCGATGGCGGCCTCGACATCGTGCAACTCAGCCTCGATCTCCCGGAGGAGCTCCGGGGTGAAGCGAAGCTCCGGTGAACCGGGGGCCAGATCGAGCGGTTGTTCGTCCACCCCGTTCACGCTAGTGGTGTGTCGCCGACGGGCGCAGCGGCGTCAGGTCGTCAGAACCTGGCACGCCGGGCACCAATACGCCCGTCGCGCCAGCGGCCCCTGACCGCGTGCGACGATCGCGGTGCCGCAGGTCCGACAGCCCAGCCCGGCCCGGCGGTACACCCAGGTTCGGCTGCCGCCCGCTCCGAAGTCCCGACCGACCGGGTCGGTTCGCGACGTGGCCGTCCGAAGGTTTGCCCGCATGAGCCGAGCCGCCCGCCCGACGAGGGCGACCAGTGCCTCGTCCGAGAGCGCGCTCCGCGCCGTCCACGGGTGGTAGCCCTCGAGGAACAGCGCTTCGCAGCGGTAGATGTTGCCGATGCCGCAGACGACCCGCTGGTCGAGGAGAAGTTCACCGAGCGGATAGCCCGCCGTCGTCGCTGCAGCACGCTCGAGGAGTCGATCGACGGCGAGCGGCTCGACGAGGACATCGGGTCCGAGCCCGCTCAACGAGGGGCGACGCCTGGTCGGGCCGGGCGAATCGAGCTCGACGACCGGTGCGTTGAAGCAGACGGCGATGCGATCACCGGCTTCGATGACGACTCTGGCTTGCCAGGTCGGCTTCTGCCACGAGGCGCCGGCCGGATAAACGTGCCACGACCCGGTCATCTTCATGTGGGTGTGCAGCACGAGCACGTCGTCGGCGCCGTCGCCGGCGAAGGAGACCAGCAGGTTCTTGCCGACGGTGCCGACATTGCTGACGGTCCGCCCGACAAGGCGGCTGACCGGGAGGTTCGGCAGTGATGTACGAGCCGCGGTCACGACCCGGCCGCCGAGCCACGTGCGGAGCGATGACGCCGCACGAGCGATCGTGTCTCCCTCGGGCATGGCCCAAACGCTAGGTGAGTCCGCTGATCCACGGCCCACGCGGGTGACGCGGTGCGCGAGAGTCGTGGGATGACGGTTCCCGACCTCGTGACGGTTGCTGCGGTGCAGATGTCGATGGCGGAGGCGTTGGCGGACAACGTCGAGACCGCCGAGCGACTCGTGCGACTCGCCGCTGCGGATGGGGCCGACGTGATCCTCCTCCCGGAGCTCTTCGAAGGGCCGTACTTCTGCCTCGACCAGAAGCCCGAGCATCTGCTTCGGGCCCAGCCGGTCGATGGCCACCCGACCGTGGCCCATTTCTCGGCGCTCGCCCGCGAGCTCGGCGTCGTCCTTCCCCTGTCGATCTACGAGCTCGCCGGCCAGGCGCGGTTCAACACCGTGGTGATGGTCGATGCCGATGGCTCGTCGTTGGGGAGCTACCGCAAGAGCCACATCCCCGACGGGCCGGGCTACACAGAGAAGTACTACTTCTCGCCGGGTGACACCGGGTTCCGGGTGTGGGACACAGCGTTCGGCCGGATCGGGGTCGGCATCTGCTGGGACCAGTGGTTTCCGGAGGCCGCTCGGGCCATGGCGCTGCTCGGTGCCGAGATGCTCCTGTATCCCACGGCGATCGGCTCCGAGCCTCCTGATCCCACCTGGGATTCCTCGGGACACTGGCGGCGCGTGATGTGCGGCCACGCGGGCGCCAACCTCGTGCCGGTTGTCGCGGCGAACCGCACCGGCCGCGAGGTGGGCGAAACCTGCGAGATCGCGTTCTACGGCACATCGTTCATCACCGATGCGACGGGAGCGGTCGTGGCCGATGCGCAGCGGGCATCGGAGGCGGTCATCACCGCGACGATCGACCGCCGGGAGAACGCCCGTTTGCGGGCGGCCTGGGGACTGTTCCGCGATCGGCGACCGGACCTCTACGGCCCGCTGCGTACCCTCGACGGTTCGACACCGCTGCGCTGACGCCCCGCCGCGACCACCCGACGCGCGTCACGGGAGTTCGAGGATCGTCACTGTTCCGGCCGAGCCGTCGACCTCGACGAGCGCTCCGTTCGGAATGATCCTCGTGGCATCGGTGACCGAGACGACCGAGGGAATGCCGAGCTCCCGGGAGACGATCACCGCATGGCTGAGCATGGCGCCGACGTCGACGATCACTGCCGCCGCCGGCACGAACAGCGGTGTCCATGCGGGGTCGGTGAGCGGCGCCACGAGGACGTCGCCGCCCTCCAGCGCCGTGGGATCCGACGGATCGAGCACGACGCGAGCCCGACCCCGCGCCACGCCCGGGCACCCAGCGATACCGGTGAGCTTCTGGCCGACCACCACACCAACGGCGGTTGCCTCGTCACGCCGTCGCCACGTCGAGAAGTCGGGAACGCCGACGTTCCCGTCGATGATGAACGGTGGCTCGCGACTCGACATGAGGTCCCGCATGCGACGCCGTTCGGTGATCACCTGACGGAACGAAACCGGGTGCTCCACGTACTCATCCACTTCGTCGATCGTGACGAACCAGAGGTCGTTCTTCGATCCGCCGCTGCGTAGGTTGACACGCCGGTCGAGTTCCTTCATGACCCGGCGGATGCCGTGGAGGTATTCGACGACGGTGGTCTTGCTCCGCTCCCGAGACTGGTTGAACAGCGCCGCACTCGCAGCGGTCTTGGCCAGGCGGCGCCGTTGCCCACGGGGAACCGACTCGATCGCCGCGGCCCGGTCGGCCGCAAGTCCCTCGCCGCGCAGCATCGGGGAATGATCCTCGGCGGCGCCCCGCATCCGGTCGACGAGGGCGAGGGCCAGCGACGGATCGGTGCCCCATGTCTCGCAGGCGGTCTCCCATTCGTTCGGCCCACGACTGCCGAATCGGGAGACGAACTGGTCGAACGCTCGCAGGAACGGTGCCGCTGCAGGGTCGACGCGGAGCCGGTCGTGCAGTCCGCCGAGACCGCCATCGAACTGCGCCGTGAGTCCGCGGTCGGCGGCGATGACCCGGCCGAGTTCCCACAGCGCACCGGCAGGTGCCGCCGAGGCGACGTCACCGATGCCGCCCATGAGTCGGGCGGCGAGTTCGGGGCGGCCGAGCTTGTCGCAGAGCCGCACGAGCAGTCCGGCAGGAATAGAAGCCTGCCCGGACACGACCAGATGGCGCTCGAAGAGTTCCGCACCGAGGGGCATCGACGACCGGACGAAGGCCACGAGCTCGCCGTCCTTCTCGGACTCGAACGACGGGATCGACTGGAGCCACCGCTCGACGCTCCGACGGTCGATGTCGAGCTGGGGGAGAGCTTTCGTGCGCAGTGTTCGCAGCGCAAAGCGAACGGCGGCGATCGAGGACCGCAAGCGTCGATCGCCCCGAGCGCGGACGTACGGCGGTGCACTCGACGTTCCCAGGTACTGCTGATCGACGCTCGACACGTCGGTGCCGGGGAATCGTGCCGCGATCAGGCGCTGCGACGACACGTTCAGGTAGGTGTATCCGCCGAAGACACCGGTGAGGGCCGTGGGGTCATCGTCGATATCGGCCCTGGTGAGGATCCCGGCAGACGTCGCGGCACCCTCGAACGCCGCCTTGGTGACGGACCAGTTGACCGTGAAGCTGAGGGGATACTGCACCTCGGGGAAGACCTCGCCGGCGTTGCCGCGGGTGTAGAGCGGGAACCGTCGAGACGCGGTGAGACCGAGATACTGGCCGTCGGCGATGGGCATCCAACAGTGCTCCGGGGCAGCGAGGGAGGCGTCGGAGGAGGTCATGGCCAAAGGTACCGCCACGTCGACGGCCGGTCTGGCCTCGAGAGAGGCCGGCGAGAGAGCAACGCCAAGTTGATAGAGAGGGACTCAAGGAATCGACGTGTGGGAATAGCCGATCGCCGAAGACGGTTCGGTTACCCCACGGAGATACGTCCGATGCACACGCAGGAGTTCCCATGACCACCAGCCCTTCAGCACCCGACCAAGACGATCGGCTCACCGCGGCGACCCCGTCGCGCGGCACGATCGGCACGCGGATCATGCCCGTCCTTCCCCTTCCCCACGGCGTCGTGCTCCCCGGCCAGGTCGTGACGATTTCGCTGGAGAGTTCCGAGGCGCAGGTCGCCGTCGAAGGTGCCATGGCGCACGAGCGCCGCGTGCTCCTGGTTCCCCGTCCCGACGGCCGGTACGCATCGGTGGGCGTCGTCGGACGCATCGAGAACTCCGGTGAGCTTCCCAACGGTACGAGGGCCATCGTGGTGCGGGCGACGCGACGCGCCCGTCTCGGCAGCGCGGTCGCCTCGCCAGTCGCCGCTACCGGCGCAGCAGCCGAAGCCGACGTCCTGTGGCTTGAAGCGATCCCGGTCGAGGAGAGCGCGCCGCCCACGACGCGCCGCGAGATGATGCGCGAGTACCGGGCGCTCGTCGAGACGATGGTCGAGCGAACGCAGAACACGCGGGTGTCGGTCGACCTGAGCGCCATCGACGATCCCAGCCAGCTCGTCGACACGATCGCCTACTGGCCGGAGCTCTCGTCGGAGCGCCGGGTGCAGGTCCTCGAGACGATCGACGTCGACGCGCGGTTCGAGCTCGTCGGCGAATGGCTCCGTGAAGCGATCGCCGAGCACGAGGTCAAGCAGAAGATCGCCCAGAGCGTCGGCGAGGGCATGGAGCGCCAGCAACGGGAGTTCCTCCTCCGCCAGCAGTTGGCGGCAATCCGCAAGGAGCTCGGCGAGAGCGACGACGGTTCCGATGCCATCAGCGACTACCGCGGCCGCATCGAGGCGTCGGCGATGCCGGATGCCGTCCGCGCCGCGGCGACCAAAGAGGTCGATCGACTCGAACGGATGAGTGAGCAGAGCCCGGAGCAGAGCTGGGTGCGGAACTGGCTCGACACCATCCTCGACCTCGCCTGGGGCGTCGAGTCGAACGATCGGCTCGACATCACCGCGGCCCGCGCGGTGCTCGACGCGGACACGACCGGGCTCGACGATGCCAAGGAGCGCATTGTCGAATGGCTCGCCGTCCGAAAGCTCCGGGCCGAACGCGACGCTCGGGAAGCAGCCGCCCGCACGGTCGTTGAAGCCGGTGATCGCGAGAGCCACGCCGATGAGTCCGCGTCGGATCGAAACGTGATCGAGCCCGAGGGCGAGGTTCTGGGAACTGCAGACATCCCGGTTCCGGCGGCGGTCCCGGCCTCGCCGCGAGGCGGTCGCGGTGCGATCTTGATGCTGGTCGGTCCGCCGGGGGTGGGGAAGACCTCCATCGGCGAGAGCATTGCCCGAGCCCTTGGCCGCTCGTTCGTCCGGGTTTCACTCGGAGGCGTCCGTGATGAGGCGGAGATTCGCGGACATCGACGCACCTATGTGGGTGCGCAGAGTGGTCGTCTGGTCAAGGCGATGCGAGAGGCAAAGACGATGAACCCGGTCATCCTCTTGGATGAAATCGACAAGCTCGCTGCCGGTTGGTCCGGCGATCCGGCCTCAGCGCTGCTCGAGGTTCTCGACCCTGCCCAGAATCACACGTTCCGAGATCACTACCTCGAAGTTGACCTCGATCTCTCCAACGTGGTGTTCATTGCCACTGCCAATACGCTCGATTCGATCGCCGCGCCCCTTTTGGATCGCATGGAAATCATCACGGTTGACGGGTACACGGATGATGAGAAGGTGGCGATCGCCCGCAATCATCTGTTGCCGCAACAGTTGCGCGAACACGGCCTCACCGACACCGACGTCACGATCTCCGACGACGCTTTACGGAGCGTGATCGAGGGATACACCCGCGAGGCCGGAGTGCGAACGCTGCAGCGGACACTCGCAAAGCTGCTGCGGAAGACCGCGACGAAGCACACCACCGCTGCCGCCGACGAACCCTTCGCCATCGATACCCCGAGCGATATCGTGGCGCTGTTGGGCCGTCCGAAGCGGACACCCGAGGAGATCGCGGGGCGCATCGATCGCCCCGGGGTGGCCACGGGTCTGGCCGTGAGCGGTGCGGGCGGCGATGTCCTCTTCGTCGAGACGACGTCGATGCCTTCGTCAGGGGAGTTGACGATCACCGTCACCGGCCAGCTCGGCGATGTCATGAAGGAGTCATCGGCGCTGGCGATGTCCTTCGTCCGCGCCAACGCGGAGGCTCTGGGAATCGCTCCGGAGAAGCTGGCGGACCGTCGGATCCACGTGCACTTCCCTGCTGGCGCCGTCCCCAAGGACGGGCCGTCGGCCGGCATCACCATGACCACCGCGCTGGTCAGTCTTCTGACCGATCGGACCGTGAAGGCGAGCGTCGCGATGACGGGCGAAGTCACCCTGCAGGGCAAGGTTCTACCGATCGGGGGCGTGAAACAGAAGCTTCTGGCGGCGCACCGCGCCGGGGTCACAACGGTGATCATTCCCGCGCAGAACGAGCCCGACCTCGACGATGTGCCCGCCCACGTCTTGGCCGCCCTTGACGTTCATGCGGTGAATTCCATGCATGAAGTTTTGCGCCTTGCGTTGACCTGACATCGCCAAACCAAGAAATGTGCTGCTCCAATTTCGGGGCATGAAGCACTTCTGCAATACTGTCCATCCATGGCCACCGCAAAAAAGAAATCCATGTCCAAAGAGCACAAAGAAGCACTTGCCGTAGGACGATCCCAGGGTCGCGCTATCCGCAACTATCTCGAAGCGCTCGAAGCCCACAAGCCGAAGCGGGGACGCAAGCGCACGCCGGATTCGATCGCCAAACGACTCAGTGCGATCGAAGCCTCGTTGGAAGAGGCCGGACCGATGGACCGCCTGCTTCTCATTCAAGAGCGCGCCGATCTCCAGGCCGAACTGGAATCACTCGAGGCCGGCGTCGACCTCGCCGACCTCGAAGAGGCCTTCGTCGCCGAAGCCCTCGAGTTCAGTGAGCGCAAGGGGATCAGCTATTCGTCGTGGCGCGAGCTCGGCGTCGACGCGGCCGTGCTGAAGGCCGCCGGGATCCGCCGAAGCATGTAGGAACAACACGGTTGTCCGCCGACAACCGGTTTCGTTCTCCTAGATCACGATGGCTTGCGCCGCGTCGACCGTCCGGTTGGCGTGGCGCAAGACGCGTCCGAGGTCGAAGATCTCGTCGAGTTCAGACGTGGTGAACGGAACCCGCGGGTCCTCCTCGAGCAGCGTGCGAAAGGACCGCTCCTCGTCCCAGGCGCGGAGGGCGAGCTCTTGCACGATCCGGTAGGCGTCGTCGCGTCCCGTTCCTGCGCTCACCATGGCGAGGAGGACGGACTGGCTGAAGACGAGACCGAACGACGCGTCGATGTTCGTGCGCATCCGTCGGACGTCGACGAACAATCCGTCGATCACCGACCGGGCCTTCGTCAGCATGTAGTGCGTGAGTAGGCAGGAGTCGGGGAGGATCACCCGCTCGACCGACGAATGCGAGATGTCGCGTTCGTGCCAGAGCGCAACGTTCTCCAGTCCCGCCACGAGATTGCCGCGCAGGATCCGGGCCAGGCCAGCGAGCCGCTCAGCAGTGATTGGATTGCGTTTGTGCGGCATCGCCGACGAACCCTTCTGCCCTTCTCTGAAAGGTTCGCGGACTTCGCGGACTTCGGTTCGCTGCAGGTGACGGATCTCGGTGGCGATGGTTTCGATCGTGGCACCGACCAACGCACAGGCGCCGAGGAACTCCGCATGGCGGTCACGCGCCACCACCTGTGTCGCAGGGACCGGCGTCAGCCCTAACCGTTCGCACACATACGATTCGACGAACGGGTCGATGTTCGAGAATGTTCCGACCGCGCCGCTGAGCTTGCCGACCGCTATCGCAACTCGTGCTCGAACGAGTCGCTCGCGGTCGCGCGCGACCGCAAGAGCCCAGAGTCCGAGCTTCGCCCCGAAGGTCGTCGGCTCGGCATGGATGCCGTGGGTGCGGCCCATGCAGGGCGTCTCCGCAAACTCCAGGCTGCGTCGCTGCAGGGATGCGATGAGAGCCGTCGCGCCGGCGATGAGAAGGTCGGCGGATTCGGCGAGTGCGAGGCACAGGGCGGTGTCGACGACATCGGTCGAGGTGAGTCCGTAGTGGATCCATGCGCCGGCCGGCATCCCTATCGATGCCTGCACCACATCGACGAACGCTGCGACGTCGTGATCGGTGACCTTCTCGCGTTCGTTCACCTCGGCGGCGCTCACGCGCGCCCGCTCCCGGCAGACGGCGGCATCCGCGGACGGCACGATGCCCAACTCGGCGTGGGCGTCCGTGGCGAGAAGTTCGACGGCCAGCCAACGGGTAACCTTCGCCTCGTCGGTCCAGAGAGCTGCCATGTCCGGCAGCGAGTAGCGATCGATCACCCGTTGATTCTGCCAGCCGACGAAGGATGCCTACGGAGCGAGCATCTGATCGCGTTCGGGACCGACTCCGACGAGCGAGATGCGGACGCCACTCCGGGCCTGCAGCGCGGCCAGGAAGGCCTGCGCATTCGCCGGGAGATCCCCGAGCGATCGGGCCGAGGAGATGTCGGTGTTCCAGCCCGGGAATTCCTCGTATACCGGGACGGCACGACTGAAGAGACCGAGGTCCGACGGGAGGAACTCGTGGCGGGACCCGTCGATGTCGTAGGCCACGCAGATCTTCACCGACTCGAATCCATCGAGGATGTCGAGCTTCATGACGGCCAGCTCGGTGAGCGAGTTCAGCCGAACCGCTTGTCGCATCATGACCGCGTCGAACCAGCCGGCTCGGCGGCGACGGCCGGTGACGGTTCCGAACTCGTGACCCTTCTCGATGATGGTGTCGCCGACTGCGTCGTGGAGCTCGGTCGGGAACGGACCCGCTCCGACCCGGGTCACGTAGGCCTTGGCGATGCCGACGATGCGGGTGAGATCGCGAGGGCCGACACCGGCACCGGCACAGGCAGCGCCGGCCACGGGGTTCGAGGACGTGACGAAGGGATAGGTGCCGTGATCGATGTCGAGGAAGGTCGCCTGCGCTCCTTCGAAGAGGACCGTCTGGTGCGCGGTGAGGGCTCGGTGGATCAGGTCGACGGTGTCGCACACATAGGGCGCGAGACGGGGTGCGATCTCGTCGAGGTACTGGGCGAGGATGTCGCTTTCGCTGATGGGATCGGCGTCGTAGACCTTCGTGAGAACGACGTTCTTCTCGTCGAGCGCATACCGGAGTCGCTCGCGGAACCGGGCCGGAACGAGCAGATCCTGCACCCGGATGCCCTCCCGGGCCGCCTTGTCCACGTAGGCCGGACCGATGCCGTTCTTGGTCGTGCCGAGGGCCTTCTCGCCGCGGCGGGTCTCGGCGAGTGCATCGAGCAGGGCGTGCCACGGCATGATCAGATGCGCATTGGTGCTCACCCGCAGTCGTGAGGTGTCGATGTCGGCGGCGGCGAGCATGTCGAGCTCAGCGAACAGGGTCGGGGTGTGCAACACCACGCCGTTGCCGATCACCGGCGTGACGTGGTCGTAGAGGATGCCCGACGGGGTGAGGCGGAACGCGAACTTCCGGTCGCCCACCACGACCGTGTGCCCGGCGTTGTGACCGCCCTGGTAGCGCACGACGACGTCGGAGTTCTCGCTCAGGAGGTCGACGACCTTGGCCTTCCCCTCGTCACCCCATTGCGTTCCGACGACGACGGTTCCCGACATTTCCCCGAGTCTAGAAGTCCGCCCGGGGAGCGGCTCCGTCTTTGTGACGCAGTTCTGGCGTTCACCACCCCTGGCGCTGGCACGTGACCCGTTCACGAGCCCAATTCACGAGCCCAATTCGCGAGCTCAGTTGATGCGTTCGATCACCATGGCCATGCCCTGCCCGCCGCCGACGCACATCGTTTCGAGCCCGATCGTCCGGTCAGTGGCGATGAGGCCGTTGAGCAGCGTCGTCAGGATGCGGGCTCCGGTCATCCCGAACGGGTGACCCATGGCGATCGCTCCCCCGTGGATGTTCAGCTTCGACCGGTCGATCCCGAGATGGCGCATCGACGGGATCACCTGGGCCGCGAATGCTTCGTTGATCTCCACGAGATCGATGTCGTCGATGGTCATGGAGGCGCGAGCGAGCGTGCGACGCACGGCTTCGATGGGACCGAGCCCCATGATCTCCGGGCTGATCCCGGTCACCGAGGACGCCACGATCCGAGCGAGCGGGGCGAGGCCGAGTTCGCGGGCGCGGACGTCGCTCATGACGATGACAGCGGCTGCTCCATCGTTGAGTGGGCAGGAGTTTCCCGCGGTGACCGTCCCGTCGGGCCGGAAGACGGGCTGGAGCTGGCCCAGACCTTCACGTGTGGTGTTGGGCCGCGGGCCGTCGTCGGTGCTCACGACGGTACCGTCGGGCAGCGTGATGGGGGTGATGTCGATCTCGGCGAAGCCGTTGGCGATGGCGCTCGCGGCGTTCTGCTGCGACTCGAACGCGAACAGGTCCTGCTCCTCGCGGGTGATGCCCTCGATCTGCGCCACGTTCTCGGCGGTCTGTCCCATGGCGATGTAGACATCGGGCATGCCCTCGGGCTGCCAACGCGGCGCAGATGGGCCCGAGCGCTCGGCGGAGCGCATGCGAGCGTCGTCGAACGCAGGGTTCGCCGTGTCGGGAAGCGAGTCGGAGTTGCCGTGGATGAAACGGCTGACGCATTCGACCCCCGCAGCGATGTAGGCCATGCCTTCGCCGGAACGGATCGCGTGGGCGGCCATGCGGATCGTCTGGAGCGAGGATGCGCAGTAGCGATTCACGGTCGTTCCCGGGGTGTCGGGAAGCCCCGCAAGCACGCTCACGACGCGGGCCATGTTGAAGCCCTGCTCGCCTCCCGGGAGGCCGCAGCCGAGCAACAGGTCCTCGATCTCGGTGAGCGGCAGCCCGGGGACCTTCGCCAGGGCGGCCACCACCATCTGGGCGGCAAGATCGTCGGCACGTACGTCGACGAGTGAGCCTTTGAACGCCCGCCCGATCGGCGAACGAACCGTGGAGACGATGACAGCTTCGGGCATGACGGGTTCCCCGGGAGAACAGCGAGCGGGTTACGGACCCCCGCCTTGTGAACTTGTGAATCTAGGGAGCGGTTGAGGGCAACCGGACGAAACCGGCGGTGACCCTGGTCACTCGCGTCAGGCGGGGTCGTCGATCGCCGCAGAGAGGGCGGCGACATCGCCGCCGTCGAACACGCTGCGGGCGCCCACGCGTGAGACGAAGCCGAGCTGCAGACCGCTCGACTCGTCACGAACGGTGAAGAAGCGTTCGAGTCCATTGTCCTTGGCCATCACACCGGTCTGGACGGCGGTGTGCCGCATGGCGAGGTCGTCGTGCAGATACGCGGCGTTGAGAACCTCGACGGCGAGATGATGGACACCGGTCGGCAGTGGACCACCGGGCCGGTCGGGTGACGACTCGACGAGGACCAACGTGACACCGCCGGCATCGACGACGGCGCAGTGCAGACCGGGGTGGTCTGCGTGTTCGGTCCGGGATTCGACGATGGCGAAGCCAAGGCCGTCGACGAACCAACGGGTGGCTTCATCGAGGTTGCGAACCACGACACTGACGTGGTCGATGCGGCAGGCGCTCGTCTGCAGCGCCGTCTCCGGCGCGCCGGGAGCAGACGTCTCGTCGCGGTCGGCACGCAGGGAAACCGCTTCGACGCGATGCGCCTCCCCGAGGAGCATGCGGAACAGCAGGTCGGCGAACCGCGGATCGATGCCGGCATCGACGCCCCAGGCGACCCGGGTCCGCAGCACCTCGCGCACGCGCTCCGGAACGAGCACCTGCAAAGCCGACGCGCCCTTCAGTGCTGCCACTTCGTGCACCGCACCGAATCGCCTGGCGAGGGTGTCGAGCAACGCCCTGTCGCACGCGTCGATCTCGGCACGCAGTTCAGCAAGTGTGCGTGTCACGGCGTCATCTGCTCTCCGGCGGGATCACGGGTCACGGGACCGACGGTAGCGGGAAGTGAGCGCTGCACCGATCACCGTACGACCCTCGGCGATGGGAGACTCCAGGCGTGCTTGCGTATCGCGCCCCCCTTTCCGACCTGCGATTCAGTCTCGATCTGGTCGCGCCCGGGCTCCACCTGCTCCCGGGGATGGAGCATGCCGATCGGGCCACCGTCGATGAACTCCTGGCGGAGTTCGGACGCCTGTGTACTGCGGTCATCGCACCGACGAACCCGATCGGCGACCGTGAGGGAGTGATCGTCGACACGGTCGCGTCGACCATCCGCACCGCCTCCGGCTTCAGGGAGGCCTACCGGGCGTACGTCGATGGCGGATGGGGGGCCGTTGCCGCTTCTCCGGCCTACGGAGGGGGTGGTTTCCCGCACACCGTGGGCCTCGCCATCTCCGAAATGCTCGAATCGTCGAACATCGCCTTCGCGTTGTGCCCCATGCTGACGCAAGGATCCATCGACGCCCTCACGCACTGGGGATCGGAATCTCAGCGTGAGCGGTACCTCGGCAAGCTGGTGGCGGGCGGGTGGTCGGGCACGATGAACCTGACCGAGCCCGATGCCGGCTCCGATGTCGGAGCGCTCCGCACGCGCGCCACGCAGGCGAGCGACGGCACGTGGCGGATCACCGGTCAGAAGATCTACATCACCTGGGGCGAGCACGACCTGACCGAGAACATCGTCCATCTCGTCCTGGCCCGGGTCGACGGCGCTCCGGCCGGCACCAAGGGGATCTCCTGCTTCATTGTCCCGAAGTTCCTCGTCGATGCCGACGGCGCCATCGGCGCACGCAACGACGTCCGCGTCATCTCGACCGAGCACAAGATGGGTCTGCACGCGTCACCGACCTGTGCGCTCGCGTTCGGCGATGCGGGGGAGGGTGCCATCGGAGAGTTGATCGGCGAAGTCAACGACGGCATGCGGGTGATGTTCACGATGATGAACAACGCCCGTCTCGCAGTGGGCCAGCACGGACCTGCCTTGGCCGAGCGCGCGTACCAACTCGCTTCTGCCCATGCGCTCAACCGGGTGCAGGGACGCGTGGTCGGCTCGAACAATCCCGGCGCCACGATCGCCGGCCACCCCGATGTCCGCCGAATGCTTTTCACTATGCGCGCATACACCGAGGCGATGCGGCACCTGATCTTCCTCAACGCGTTAGCGATCGACGAATCGCGCACGCTCGCCGACGAGAGTGCCCGGGCCCGCGCGCAAGAGCAGGCCGACCTCTACACGCCGCTCTCCAAGGCGTGGTGCACCGACCTCGGCAACGAGGTCACCTCACTCGGAGTGCAGGTCTTCGGCGGCATGGGATTCTGCGAAGACACGGGCGCGGCCCAGTTGTACCGAGACGTGCGCATCGCAGCGATCTACGAAGGAACCAACGGCATCCAGGCCCTGGACCTGATCGGCCGCAAGATCGGCATGCGGGATGGTGAGGTCGTCCGTGAGCTGCTCGGCGAGATTCGTACGTGTGCAGATCAATTGCCTCCGCAGCTCTCCACTCCGCTCCTCGCCGTGGTCCAGGCGAGCGAGCGGACATCGGCGTGGCTGCTGGAGAATGGACGAACCCGGCCGCGCGACACGATGGCCGGCGCGACACCGTTCCTTCGTCTCCTCGCCACCACGGTCGGCGGATGGCTGATGGCCCGTCAGTTCCTCGCTGTCGCCGACACCGACGATGTGGCGCGGCGGGCGACGGCCGAGTTCTTCCTGACCCAACTCGTGCCCCAGGCAACGGCCCTGGAGGCCCAGGTCACCGCCGGAGTCGGCGTGCTCGACGCAGTCAGTGACGCGCTTCTCGCCGGACGTTAGGGTTTCCGCCTCGACGGTTCCGCGGTTCGTTCATGGTCCGACAGTCGACGGTTCGACGGTCCGACGGTCAGCGGGTCGACGATCCCGCGGCCCCACGATCCCGCGGTCCCGCTGGTCGTTCATGGTCCGGCGTAGAGGGTCACGTCGGATGTTCGGCGGATGAGGGTGGGTTGGCCGGGTTGTCGGTCGATGTAGAGGTTGTTGTCGTGGAGGAAGTGGTGGTGGGGGTCGCAGAGCAGGGTGAGGTTCCACACGACGGTCGGTCCACCGTCGTCGTATTCCATGATGTGGTGTACTTCTGCCCGGCTGTGGGATGCATCGCATCCCGGGAATTGGCATCGTTCGTCACGAATGGTCACGGCGAGTCGTTGCAACAATGTCGGGAATCGACGGTCCCGGCCGAAGTTGAGGACTTCGCCGTCCATACCGAGAATCGCTGCGTAGAGATCAACATTTCCGGAGACGGCCAGGTCCATGGCGGTAGTGAACGGCACCGGTCCCTGGCCGACGATCTTCGCCATGTGATCGTTGAGGCACAACGTCATGACGACGGCGGTGCGACACCCCGATGATGCGGCTGACCGCGCGCCACTCCGCGCACTGCCGTTCCCGTTGCCATGCCAACACCGGAGCCATCACCATCGGTGTCGCTGTAGCTGTCGGTGCCGGAGTCGGTGTCGGTGTCGGTGTCGGTGTCGGTGACGAGTGAGACGAGGGCGTCGGCGAGGCGAGCGGCGAGCGGTTCTTCGTGGTGTGCACCGCGGTGTTCGGCCCGTTCGGGGTGCGCGGCGCGGTAGGCACGGTCGGCGATGGCTTCGAGCTCGGCGCGTAGCCGGGCGCCTTCGACCGGGGGAAGCAGTCCGGAGATGCCGAGCATGCCGAGCTCAGCCTCGAAGAACCGCAGCATCCGGCGTTTGCGCTGTTTCGCCGCGGTGTCTTCGTCGCCGCGGGCGTCGAGTTCGAAGCGTTGCACGGTGTCACGAAACTCGTCGACGGTGGACGTCGCCGCCTTTTCCAGCAGCTCGGTGACACCGGGTAAACCCAGCAGTGGGTGGAGCATGGCCACGTGTTCGGCCGATACCTCACCTTTGCGAGTGCTTCACCAGCGGCCGGGAGTGTTTCGATTGCTTGTGCGGTCTGGGCATCGCGGCGGGCTTGACGGTTCGATCTTCCCGTTGCCCGACTGATCTCGGCGGCAGTGTCACGACTGTTCGCGCCGAGAACGATCGTGACCGCGGCCGAGGCGGCGTCGACCTCGCGGCGGAGACGTTCCAGTTGACGCAACGCCGCAGCGGCATGGACGCGGGTGGTGACAGATGGATCACTCGTCGGGATTCTCACCCCGTCCCAAACCGTTGTGCTCATGCCCCCATTATGACGTTGGGGGTGTGACAGTCTCCGATCAGATTCCAAAGAATTCGGAAGAATGTTTCGGATCGCAGGATGCTTTGACTTCCACAACGTGGGACCGGACCGAAGAAGCTACAGAAGCCGTTCCGCGGCCCGAATCTCGTGGTCCGTCACTGAAGTGAGGTCATGGTATTTGGTTGCTCGTGCGGCGATGAACATCGCCAATGGCGAGGCCCACCGCTGGAGGCCGCCTCCGCCCGCGCGCCGACTGCGTCACGTTTCGGTCGTCAACGGTTCAGTCGTCAACGGCGCTGACGGCCTCACGATTCGGCGAGGACGCGTCACGGTTCGGTGTCGAACGCGTCGCTGAAGCACTGATCCATGACCTCGGCAGACGGGGATTCACCGGCGTCGCTCTTCGCCTTGAACTCGCGACATGCCGGTGTGTCGGCCAGCAGGGTGGCGTCGCCCATGCTGTCGGCGGTGAACATCTCGTTGTAGGTGTCTGCGCCGATGACAACCGGGTCCTCCGCCTGCACCGCATCATCGGCGATAGCAAAGGGATCGGAATCGCCGATGACCGTCGGGTCCTGCGCCTGCGCCGCGACCTCCGAGGCAGTGAGCGATCTGCCCGACGAGTCGATGACCTTCTTCGCCTCCTTCACCAGGCAATCGAGGTTGGCCCGATCGAGCGTCTTCATCGTGGCCGTCATGGCGTCGAAGATCGTTCGGGTGGGGCTCACGTACCAGAGGCCGTCGCGCTTGATCACGGTGAAGCCGACAACCGCTCTGCGCTTGGCCGCACACGGACCGTTGATGCCACCGGTCGTCGCCGGGAGCGAGGTGAAGTCGATCGGCGCGCCCGTGAGGTCGGTGAAGAGTTTGGCCAGACCATCGCGACCGCACCCCCGCTTCTTCTCACCGTCGAGGACGAGGTCGAGGCAGTTGTCCTTGTACTCGGCCCGGAGGTCCTCTCCGTCGGCCGAGGTGAACGACGCCGAGCCTTCCCGGTTGGCGTAGGAGACGCTGATCCGCTGCTCGTTGATCGTCGACGTGAACTCGAGCGGAACGTCGGTGATCTGCACCAGGCTGCGGTCGTCGGCGAGCGCGGTCGTACGGAGCTTGGGCCGGAGCGTGAGCGAGTACTGCTTGCGGAAATCGGCAACCTGACGCTCGGCGTCAGGGATGAACTCGCCGGCATAGTCGTGCAGGGCGGCGAACTCGTCGGGTGGGAGGAGCTCGACGATCCGGCGGAAATCGAGCTGGGCCCCGGCCTGCATCATCTCGGCTACGGCGGCTTCCGGTGTCTTCGCACCCCTGGCCGGAACGCCACTCCCCTTGGCCGGAACGGCGAACGGCGTCTTCGACTCGTTGCGGGCGGCTTCGGCGATCGAGTAGTTCGCCGAGAGGTACCAGCGGTTGCCGACCTTCTGCACGACGATCGGGCTGTCGTCGGAACCGAAGGAAAGCGAACTCGACGAGGTGGTGGCCTCGGCCTCGTCGATCTGCTTGCCGAACTGATCGCGCAGGAAGTCCCCGAACGGGAGGTTCTTGGGGTCGAACGTGGCGTTCAGGTTGCCGCCGGTCACCCTGACCGCGGCGAGATCGGGACGCAGCAACGTAGCGGTGGCTTTGTAGTCCGAGAGTTTCGCGGTGTAGCCCTTGACCCTCTCGAGATCGAAGTCCTTCTCGAGGATCTCGAGCCGGCTGAGCTCGTTGACGAGCGGCACGAGCGAATCGAGCATCACGTCTCGTTCACCTGGAGCGAGGGTCTTGGCGAGACCGATGAAGTCGCCGGTCTCCACGGCACGGTAGAAGCTCTCCACGGCCTGCTCGGGCGTGTTCGACTTCTCGCCACCGGTGAGCTGGGTCACCGCGAACGCCGTCCCGGCCCCGATGCCGAGCACACCGATCACGGCGAGGGCGAGCCGCCCGGCGCGCCGCTTGGGCGCGGCGGGAGCTGCCGTGGTCGGTGGGGGTCCCCACCCGGTCGGAACGGCCGCGTCGGTCGGAACGGCCTGGTCGGGCCCGGATGTGTCGCCGACTTCCGGCTGCTCCGATGATTCATCGCTCACGAGATACCTCCACTGGTGATCACGGGATCTTCGGCATGCGTCGACAGGAACACGAGGCCCCAGGCCCCCACGAGGCACACGGCACCGGCGACCAGACACACGTAGGGCCCGATCAGATGATTCGGGGAGAACTTCGTACCGATCGTCCCGGCGCCGAGCCCGGCCACGCCGAGCGGCAGGGCAACGGCACCGGCGAAGCGCGGCCGGCCGAGTCCGATGAGCAGCACGACCACCGAGGCGACGACGGGGGTGAACAGGAGCATGGTCACGGCGGCCCTCCGGGTCGACGTATCGAGCACGCCTATCTCGCTGGCGATGCGCGCCATCGTGAACACGCTTCGTCGGACGCGACCCGTTTCCAGCCACGGGAGCGCGGCACCGAGCACGACGCCGACCGAGCCCAGAACGGCCAGCAGCCCGGCGCCAAGCTGGAGTCGCTTCGCGTTGCCATTCACCCGGACCAGGTTACGGGGAGACTCCCACGACCCGGCGACGGTCCTGGTGGCTGGGCCGCCGACCGCGGTTTCCGTCTTCTCTGGTCGTGGTGCATACAGTGAGCCGACGACCGCTGTGCCTTCCTCCTCCGAACAGGACCTGCCGATGGAGCTCTTCGCCAACCTGACCTCGAACCGGCACGAACCCGGTGCGTTTGCGGCGCTCGCCGAGCAACAGGGCTTCGACGGCGTGACGTGCTCGGACCACTACTGGCTGCGAGAGGTCTTCCCTCATCTCTGGGTGTCGCTCGCGGCTATGGCCTGTGCCACGGAGCGGGTCACCCTGGCACCGTCGTTCGCCAACAACTTGTTCCGTTCACCGTTCGAGTTCGCCCAGGCCAGCATCGCCATGCAGCGGCTCTCGAACGGAAGATATGAAGCCGGGCTCGGCGCCGGATGGACCGAGCAGGAACTGTTGGCGACGGGGCAGAAGTTCCCGGACGGACCGGTTCGGGCGCGGATGTACCGCGAGGCACTCCTCATCGTGCGGGAGATCTTCACGACCGGTGCGTGCACCTTCCGTGGTGAGCACTACTCGATGGACGTTCCCAAGCTCTCGGCGGTGCCGTCGGACCCCATTCCTCTCGTCGCATCCGTGGGTGGCCCGTGGACCGTGCGCAACATCACGCCCCTGGTCGATCGGGTCGAGCTCAAGTTCGGCCGCACGACCCGAGGCGGTGCGCTCGACGTCGCCGCGCTCGCTTCGGTGACCCGCGACGAATTGTGGGGCATGGTCGACGACGTCCGCTCCGTCCGCTCCGACATACCGATCGGACTGTTCCTGTTGATCGCCGTCGGTGACGACGCCACGGTGGCGCCGGTGCGGGACATGCTCGGGTCCAATCTCTGCGGACAGTTCGTCGGCTCCCCCGACAAGGTGCTCGAGAACCTTCGCGCATTGGAGGACCTGGGCATCAGCCGCGTGCAGGTCACGGAGTTCGTTCCCGCATCGATCGCCCGTCTTGCCGAGGCACTCTGATGAGCACTGAGGACAAGCTCGCGGTGGCCGAGACGATCTACCGCTACGCCGTGGGCATCGACACGCGCGACTTCACCCTCTACCGCTCGATCTTCGCGGACGAGGTCGCGATCGACTTCACGTCCTACAGCGGCGGGCGCGCGTCGATGATGACGCGAGACCAGTGGCTGGGTGGTGTTGTTCCGCTGTTCAGCGGGCTCGCCGCAACGCAGCACTCCATGACCAACCCGATGGTGTCCGTCGATGGCGACGGCGCGACCTGCCGGATGTACATGCAGGCCCATCACGTCTACGACCCCACCGATCCGGCGTCGTGGTTCACGATCGGCGGCTACTACGACGACACGCTAGTCCGATCGCCCCGGGGTCCAGCCGGTTGGCTCATCACCGGCGTGAGGCTGACGGTTCTGTGGCGCGCCGGCGACCCGGACATCATGATTGCTGCCCGTCAGTTGACAAACTTGTCGCGGCCCTCCCAATAGGGCTGGCGGAGCTTGAACTTCTGCAGCTTGCCGGTGGCGGTGCGGGCGAGGGCGTCTCGGAACTCGACCGATGTCGGGCACTTGAAGTGCGCCATCTTCGACCGGCAGAAGTCGATCACGTCGCGCTCGGTCGGGACCGGCGCTCCAGCACGGAGCACCACGAGGGCTTTGATGGTCTCGCCCCACTTCGCGTCGGGCACGCCGATCACGGCACACTCGGCGATCGCCGGATGCTGGAACAGACAGTCCTCGACCTCGATCGACGACACGTTCTCGCCGCCGGAGATGATCACGTCTTTCTTGCGGTCGGCGATGACGAGATACGCGCCGTCGAGGTAGCCGCCGTCACCGGTGTGGAAGTAGCCGTTCTTGATGGCCTTCCCGGTTTCCTCCGGCTGTTCCCAGTAGCCGGCGAAGACGACATTGCTCCGCGCGCATACCTCTCCGTCGTCAGAGATCTTGATCGTGACGCCGATGGCCGGAGCGCCCGCACGGGAGAGGAGACGTGACCGATCACCCACCGACAGCGCGTCATACTCTGCGCGCTTACGATTCATCGTGAGGAGGGGAGAAGTCTCGGTGAGTCCGTAGATCTGGATGAACTCCCATCCCAGCTCGAGCTCGACCCGCTCGATCGTCTTCGACGGCGGTGGAGCTCCGGCCACCACCATGCGCATCACGTCCCGACCGGGAATGGCTTGGCCGTTGGCAGTTCGTTTCTCCGCCGCATCTAGTGTCATGGCGACGACCGCCGGTGCGCCACACGCGAAGTTCACGCCGTGCTGCTCGACACGATCCAAGATGTCGTTCCCGTCGACCTTGCGAAGAACGATGTGCTTGCCGCCCATGCCGGTCACGGCATAGGTCTGTCCCCAACCGTTGCAGTGGAACATCGGGAGGGTGTGGATGTAGACGTCGCGGTCGCTGACCGACGCATGCCACCCGAACGTGACCGCATTCGTCCAGGCGTTGCGGTGGGTGATCTGCACGCCCTTCGGACGAGCCGTGGTACCCGACGTGTAGTTGATCGTGGCGCTGGCGTCCTCGTCGGGCTCCCACGCCGTCGGCTCGGCCTCATCGGCACCGAGCGGGGCGAAGAGGGCAGCGTCGGCGGTACCGTCGAGCGTGATGAGGTGTTCGACCTCGATGTCCTTCACTACGTCGTACTGCTCGGGATCGACCAGGAGCACCCGCGCTCCGGAGTGCTTGACGACGTAGGCGATCTCCTCGGTGTTGAGACGGAAGTTGATCGGCACGAGAACACGTCCGTAGGTCGACGTCCCCCAGAACGACAGGAGGAACTTGGCCGAGTTCGGGCTGACGATCGCCACCCGATCCCCCACACCGATGCCCATGTCCTCCAGGCGCCGCGCCATTCCCCGCACCCGCGACCCCATCTCGGCATACGTCAGTACGCCGAGCGAGCCAACCACGCCCGGTTCGTCGACGACCCCGACGCGATCGCCGTAGACAGCGACGGCCCGGTTGAGAAAGTCAGCGACAGTGAACGGAACCTTCACGGGGTCTCCCTTGGTAGCCGGTGTCCCGGCGCTTTCGACGTTTCGTGCAGTTTGGCCGACACTTCGACCATGCCGCCACCAACGACGGTCGTGGGCGCCCCCGATCGACCCGCTGTTCGTCCCTGTCACCGCTCAGGTTCCGCTTGGGTTTCCGAAGGGTCTGCCGCCTAGCCTTCTCCGGGCTCGGATCGAGCGCCCCGAACCACAACAGGAGCACCTGATGGCCATGTCCGACGAAGAGATCCGCACCCGGACCACGGCCGTGATCGAAGCGGTCGGGATCGACGCCGACGAAACGTCCTTCCGGAGCGCACTGTGGGACGCCGGTCTGGCCATGGTGCAGTTCCCCGAGGGGAAGGGCGGTCTCGGCCAATCCCCGAAGCTCCAGCAGGTCGTTGAACAGACGATCCGCGATGCCGGACGCAACTTCGCCGCGCTGGCGATCAACACCATCGGCATCGGCATGGGCCTGCCGACCGTTCTCACCTACGGCAGCGAAGAACACCACCAGAAGCACCTGAAGCGCATCTTCACGGGCGAAGACGTGTGGTGCCAGATGTTCAGTGAGCCGAGCCACGGCTCCGATGTCGCCGGCCTGTCGAGCAGGGCGCTGCGTGACGGCGACGAGTGGGTGGTGAACGGTCAGAAGGTGTGGACCAGCGTCGCCCACCTTTCCCGCTACGGCATGCTCCTCGTCCGGACCAACCCCGACGTGCCCAAGCACAAGGGCCTGAGCTACTTCATCCTCGACATGCAGTCACCGGGCGTGGAGATCCGCCCGCTCTTCCAGATCACCGGCGATGCCGAGTTCAACGAGGTGTTCTTCACCGACGTACGAGTGCCCCACGCCAACCTGCTCGGCGAGGTCGGCGACGGCTGGCGGGTCGCCACCACCACCCTGATGAACGAGCGCGTGGCCCTCGGAGGCAGCACGGCCGACCGGGGCACCGGCAACATCGCCACGCTCCTGAAGGTGTGGCACGAGAAGGGCCCGCAGCTCGGCGCCGCCGAACATTCGGTGTTCCGCGATCGAGTCACCCAGTTGTGGATCGAAGCGGAGGTCGGACGCCTCACGACCTTGCGGGCGCGGGCGAAGGCCACCACGGGGAACCCGGGGCCCGAGGGCTCGGTCGGCAAGATGGCATCGGCCGAGCTCAACTTGAGGATCTGGGAGCTCGCCATGGAGCTGCTCGGTCCCCATGGCATGCTCCACGAGCCCGGCTACCCGCTCAAGCGGGTCGAAGGACGGGGAGGCCGCGAGAGCTACACCATCTCGAAGGCCTTCCTCCGGTCACGCGCCAACACGATCGAGGGCGGTACTTCGGAGATCATGCGCAACATCCTCGGCGAGCGTGTGCTCGGTCTCCCGGGTGATGTCCGTGTGGACAAGGACGTGGCGTGGAAGGCGATCCCGGGCTGACCGGCGTAGCGCCGACCGCGCGCCAAGACCACGACGCACTCGGCCCGTTGTAGGCGCGGTGGCGACACGACAACCCGAAACCCGGGGCGCCCCGAAACGTCACACCGGTAGCGTGCGGTCATGACCACCTCAGCCATGCGCAGTCGATTCCGAGCACTGCACGAGTCCGGAACCTTCGTCCTGCCGAACCCGTTCGACGTCGGTTCGGCACGTCTCCTGCAGCACCTCGGCTTCGAAGCGCTGGCCACCACCAGCTCCGGACTGGCCGCGACCATGGGTCGACTCGACGGGACGGTGACCCTCGACGAGTTGGTTGCTCATGTCGGCGCGATGGCGGCGGCCGTCACGATTCCGATCAATGTCGACGCTGAGCGTTGCTATGCCGAGTCGCCCGCCGGCGTAGCCGAAACGATCGACCGCCTCGCCGCCGCCGGCGCGTCGGGGATCTCCATCGAGGACTGGAATCCGTCGACGAACGAGATCGACGAACTCGCGATCGCGACCGAACGCGTCGCCGCCGCGTCCGAGTCGTGTCGTCGCCATGGCATCGTGCTCACCGGTCGGGCCGAGAACCATCTGCACGGAGTGCACGACCTCGACGACACGATCATGCGTCTGCGCGCGTATCGCGAAGCCGGTGCCGACGCGGTCTACGCGCCCGGGGCACACGCTCCTGCGGCGGTGGAGCGAATCGTGCAGGAATGCGCGGTTCCGGTCAACGTTCTCGCGCTTCCCGGTTCGCCCACGGTGCCGGAGCTCGCGGCCCTCGGCGTCCGACGGGTTTCGACGGGCGGGGCGTTGGCGTGGGCCGCCTACGGCGGTCTCGTCGCAGCAGCGATCGAATTGCGCGACCGCGGGACGAACACCTTCCTGGCGACGGCTCTGCCAGGCAGCACCCGCAACGCCGCTTTCGGGTGAGCGCGCCTGATCGAAGCACGCGGCGATGCAAGACTGCACGCCGATGAACACAGCGAACAACTACGGGTTCAACCGGATCGGCGTCGTCGGCGGCGGCCTCATGGGTTCGGGGATTGCCGAGGTGTGCGCCCGGGCCGGCCTCGACACCGTCGTGGTCGAGGCGAATGACGAGGCCGCGCTTCGAGCCGAGAAGCGACTGCAGACGTCACTCGAACGCGGTCTCGCCGCGGGCAAGCTGGACGAGACGTCGTTCGCGAAGGCCATGGGCAGCCTCACCTTCGTCGCCGACTTCGATCCGCTCGCCGACCGAGACCTCTTGATCGAAGCGGTTGTCGAGAACGAGGCGGCGAAGCTCGACGTGTTCCGCAAGCTCGATGCCGTGGTGACGAGCGAGGAGGCGGTCCTGGCCTCGAACACCTCGTCGATCCCGATCATGAAGCTGGCGATGGCTACGCAGCGTCCCGCGAACGTGATCGGCATCCACTTCTTCAACCCCGTGCCGGTCCTGAAGCTCGTCGAACTCGTCACGTCGTTGCTGACGAGCGATGAGACCAAGGAACGGGCGAAGGGCTTCTCCACCGACGTGCTCCACAAGCGGGTGATCAACTCCCAAGACCGCGCCGGGTTCGTCGTCAACGCGCTCCTGATCCCCTATCTGCTGAGTTCGATCCGCATGATGGAGTCCGGCTTCGCCACGGCCGAGGACATCGATGCCGGGATGGTGGAGGGCTGCGCGCACCCGATGGGCCCGCTGCGTCTCACCGACCTGATCGGCCTTGACACGACCATGGCCGTGGCCGAGAGCCTCTATGCGGAGTTCAAAGAGCAGCTCTACGCCCCGCCTCCGCTCCTGTGCCGGATGGTGGAGGCCGGACTCCTCGGCCGCAAGTCGGGCCGGGGCTTCTACGTCTACGCGAAGTGATGGTCAAGAAGCACCGCTCGACCTCGATGCCCGAAGCTCGTTCGTCGAGGCCGAAGACCACTCGGTGCCGAATGCTGCCGACCGTTGCGGTCGCCGCCGCTCTCGCGTTTGGCGTCGGAGCGTGCAGCAGCAGTGACTCGGACACCACGGTGGCAACAGAGACCACCGCGGTGTCAGCCGACACGACGATCGCTCCGGCGGACTCCGTTCCCGTGGAGACGACGCCGCTTCCCGCCAGCACCACCACGAGTGCGCCGGACACGGCTGCAGCCGCACCGTCGCCCGCCTCTCCGGTCGTGCTCACCGCCAAGGCCGTGGGCGACGTCCCGCTCGGCGCCGATGCGGAGACGGCCCTCTCCGGTCTGACCGCATTGTTTGGTCCGCCGCTGTTCGACACCGGGTGGGGCCCGCAGGAGTCTCCGTGCGACAACATGGGCTCGCGCAGCCGATCCGTTTCCTGGAACACGTTCCAGGCGTTCTTCGCCACCGGTCCAACGGAGTACGACACCAAGACCGGTGATCACCTGTCGGCCTATTTGCTGCTCGATGCCAGCATGGACGCGGGAAACGGACCCGCCCTGAATCGCTTCCGGCTTTCCGACGGCACTCCTGCGCTCCGCCGCACCCTCGAGGAACTGCAGGCATGGGACGCCTCGGTCGAACGGTTCAACTCCGAGATCGAGGGCCCCGTCTGGACCACAGGCGCGGGTGCAGACCAGCTCTCCGGCTCGCTGTCTGCCGACAAGGAAGGCGAACCGGAGCGGTCGAGCTCGATCCGCGCCGGGCTGTTCTGCATCGACTGAGCAAACCAGGTCGCCCCGATCGCGCCCTGGTGAGCCGTCGGGCCTCGGAGCGTCACCACCCCGCTCAACTTCCCCCGCTGGTGTGCCGATGAACAAAGGGCATGCGTCCGATCTCGGCCACGGTTGCCAGTCGCCATGGCGACACGACGTCGGTGCGGCGCGCCACGATGACCGTCGACGAACGTGACCTTCGTCGGCTCAGGCGGGCATCGATTCTCGCCATGATCCTGGTCTCCTCGCTCGGCGCGGGCGTCGCCCTCACACGCGGCGGCTCGACCTCCCCACCTCGCTCCACACCACCGGTGGCGGCCGCCGACGGAGCTGCGCCGATCTCGACGGCCGACGAGTTCCTCGCCGTGGTAGCGACTCGACGTGAACGTTCATCGCTCCCACTGCTGGTCAACGACCCATCGCTCCAGACCAGCGCACAAGGCTGGGCGGACAGCCTCACCGGTCGCGGTGTAGGCCACGATCCCCAGATCCTCGACGGGGTCGACGACACCTGGCAACAAGTCGCCGAGCTGGTCAGTTCCGGGCCGAGCTTCGACGCGGCAAGCCGAGCGTTGCTGGGCAAGCCGGCCGGGGCGAGCCCTCTGGACGATCCGGCGGTGACAGCGTTCGGTCTCGGGAGCATGGTCGACGGCGACACGACGGTCCTCGTCGTTCGCCTCCTCCGCACGGCGCGGACCGGCGAGGTCGACGTCCAGATGGGATTCTGAGCATCTGATGTGACGACAGTCACGCCAGCGGCGGAAATACCCGGTCGGTTTCCGCAGTTCTTCTACTTACCGAGTTGCGCCACGGTCTCCCCCCTCCGATCCGACGCACCTCGGTCACTTCGCAGCCGTAGCAACGACCACGACCGACGCCTCGAGCGTCGGTCGTTTCGCGCCCGGCGCCTGTTCGGGCGAGCGATCGTCACCGGGCCGAGCGGCCGAGAGTGATCACGTCGAGTTCGTCTACGCCGTAGCGCGCGCGGAGCACTTTCTTGTCGAACTTGAACGTCGAGGTCTTCGGAACCTCGGTGATTGCCGCCCACCGCTCGGGGATCCACCATTTCGCGACGTGGTCACCGAGGAAGCCGGCGAGGTCGTCGAACGATGCCGTTGCGCCTTCGCGCCATACGATGCACGCGAGTGGACGTTCGTCCCACTGGGCATCGGGCACGGCGACGACGGCGGCCTCGGCCACCGCGGGATGGCCCATGAGCGCGTTCTCGAGTTCCACCGAGGAGATCCATTCGCCGCCGGACTTGATGACATCCTTCGCGCGATCGGTGATCTGGATGTAGCCCTCCGAATCGATTGACCCGACGTCGCCGGTGCGCAGCCATCGCTCACCGGCGTCGTCGTGGAACTTCTCCGGCGCGTCGACGCCGTGATACAACGACGTGACCCAGGGTCCGAGCGCTTCGAGCTCCCCGACCGCCACGCCGTCGTGGGGAAGGGCGGTGCCCTCGTCGTCGACAATGCGGATGCGCACCCCGGCGACCGGTCGACCCGTCTTGGTGCGGTAGCGGAGCTCGTCCTCCGGCTTCGTCCCCCGGGGCGGGTAGGCCATGGCACCGATCGGACTGGTCTCGGTCATCCCCCACGCCTGGGTGACCTGCACACCGTGACGCTTGCGAAACCCCTCGATCAACGAGGCGGGCACGGCGCTGCCGCCGATGATCACGTTGCGAAGCGAAGAGAAGTCGATCGGGTTGGTCTCGGCGTAGCGCAGAAGGTCGTTCCACACGGTCGGCACGCCGGCCGACAGCGTGGGCGGTTCGGCCGCCATGAACCGCGAGAGCGGCTCGGCCTGCATGAAGCGGCCGGGCATGAGGAGATCGGATCCGGCGATGAAAGCGGCATAGGGCATGCCCCAGGCATTCACGTGGAACATCGGCACGATCGTGAGCACACGATCGTTCGGGGTGAGCGAGGCGAGGCCGACGAACGCAAGCGAGTGCAGAAAGGTCGAACGGTGCGAGTAGACGACTCCCTTCGGGTCGCCCGTGGTGCCGCTGGTGTAGCACATCGCTGCAGCAGACCGCTCGGGGGTGTTGGGCCACGCGTAGGTGCTGTCTTGGGGGGCGAGAAGCGTGTCGTAGTCGATCGCGTCGGCGGGCAGCTCGACTCCCGTCGGGACTGCGCCGACGACCACGATGTGGCGAACGGTGGTGAGTTGCGGACGAACGGCCAGGAGCACCGGTAGGAGGAAGCCCTCGCAGATCACCACCCGATCGTTCGCATGGTTGATGATCCACGCAAGCTGATCAGGGTGGAGACGAAAGTTCAGCGTGTGCAGCACCGCGCCCATCGACGGGACACCGAAGTAGGCCTCCTGATGGGCCTGGGTGTTGAACTGCAGCGTCGCCACCACGTCGCCAGGAACGACGCCGAGTTGGTGGAGCGCGTTGGCCAACTGCGCCGAGCGTCGTCCGATCTCGGCGAAACTCGCCGTTGTCGTGCCGTCACCGGTGAAGGTCACGACCGAAGCGTCGCCGAACACACCGGCGCCGTGTTCGAGGATCATGCGGATCGACAGATCCACATCTCCCATGGTGGAAACGATGTTCGTCATACCCAGTCACGGTAGAGGACCGGCGTCGAAAGGCGCACGGCGATCATCGACTGGGGGGCTCCCGCGGGACGGTCGGGCACCACAACTACGCTGCGATCGAGGAAGCTGCGAAGCGCAGCGCGGTTTCTCCCCGGTGCGTTCCCACAAGGAAGTGTCGACATGCAGGCAACAACGAACGGAAAACGGGCACTTCTCACCGGAATCACCGGGCAGGACGGCTCGTACCTCG
>JANPFX010000063.1:0-22599 GCA_031423635.1 Acidimicrobiia bacterium
GTCGTCGTCGGTGCTGCTGTCGTGGTTGGTGTGAGCGTGGTCGTCGTCGGTGGAATGACGCTGGCGGAGATCAGTGACACTGTTGCGTTGTCGATGTTCAGCGCTCCCCAGTCACCCGATGCATAGGCGAGTTCGACTGTGTGCGTCCCGGACCGGAGGGGGAGAGAGAGGTCGGTTGTCCCCCAGGAACCCCACCCGCCGGTCGACGGGAAGGTGACCTGCGCAGTTCGCGCTCCGTCCACGAGCACCGACCTCGTCGACGGTGCGTCCCATGCCGAGGAGTGCTTCACCCGGAACCGGTAGGTGCCCGATGTGGGAGCACTCACGGTGAATCGCACGAACCCTCCTGCTGACCAGTAGCCGAGTGAGCCGCGGCCGGTTCCGTTCCACACCGTTTCGAGTACCAGGTTGTGAGCTGCGTCCTCGGCTTCGAGGAGCACCGACGGTGGGGTCGTGGTCGTCGGAGCGGTCGTGGTCGTCGGAGCCGTCGTGGTCGCTGCGGGAGCAGTTGTCGTCGATGTCGTCGAGTTCAGCGTCACCGACGGTTCGATAGTTGCGCTGTCGATGTTGAGGGCGCCCCAGTCGCCGGACGCGTAGAGCAATTGGAGGGTGTGTCCGCCTGCGGTCAACGGGATGGAGATGTCGGTCGTGCGCCATGCTCCCCAGGCTCCGGTCGACGGGAAGCTGACCTGCTGTGTTGCGGTTCCGTCGACCAACACCGTTCTCGTCGACGGTGCGTCCCACGCCGACGAATGCTTCACGCGGAACAGGTAGGTGCCGGACGCTGGAGCGTTCACCGTGAAGCGCACGAAACCTCCTGCCGACCAGTACCCGAGCGAGCCCCGTCCGGTACCACCGTGCACCGTTTCCAGGACCAGGTTGTTCGGGAAGTCTTCGGCCTCCAGGAGGATCGGTACCGCGGGCGCGCTCGCGGTCGCGGGGATTCCGGTCGACCATTCGAGTGGCGTCTGCTGGGTCGTCGGTAGAGGTGTGGTCGTCTCCGGCGCGACGGTCGGCGGTGCAGTCGTGGCCGCGATCGCCGAAGCGTCAGTCGGTGCGTCCAACGAGATGGTGATGTTGTCGAGGTCGACTGCGCCCCAGTCCGACGCGCCGAAGGCGAGTTCGAACGTGTGTGCGCCGACGGTGAGCGGAAGGCTCATGGTAGTGGTGGTCCAGGAGCCCCAACTGCCGGTCGACGGGAACGTGACCCTCCCCGTATCTCGTCCATCGACGACGACGGTTCTCGTCGACGGGAGGTCCCATGCGGACGCGTGACGCATCGAAACCCGGTACGTGCCAGCCTGCGGTGCCGTGAGCGCGAACCTGACGAAGCCGCCGGCGTTCAGCCAGTAGCCGAGGGCCCCGCTACCCGACGCGCCGGCACCGGAGCCGATCCCGAGGTTGTGCACGGCGTCCTCGGCTTCCAAGACGACGGTCGTCGGCCCGGTCGACGCGGCGTTCGCAAGCTGGTCGGAGACCGCTGCAGCCGAGGGCACGACGAGGATGCTGGTGAGCAACGCCGCGAGGTACGCACGACGCTTCGGATTGGCAACGAGGAAATGCACCCGCTCGACATCGGCGCTTTCATCGAAAGTCTTGAGCGCAGACCCGCGGTAGCGGCCCGGCGTGCGTCCTTTTTGGACGCCTGATTCCTTCGCTTCTTGGCGAGGGCATAGACGGTATTTCGGTCGTCCGGTGTTCGCGCTTGATCGCCGGGATCAGGCATTCCTTCTGCTCAGAACGGTCGTTCGTCGAGTATTCGGGCGTTTCGTGAAAAGAGTCCGGAGTCGTCGGAGGAACGACAGACGGACGGCGGTGACGATCGTCCCGACGACGACGCCCCCGGCACGGGTGATGGCTTCGATGGATTCGTCGAGCTCCTCGTTGGTGAGTCGGCCGACGGGAGCGACAAGAAGCACCGCGTCAACGATTGCGACGAAGGAGAGCGAATCGGTTCTGTGCTCGAGAGGTGGGGTGTCGATCAGGATCACGTCGAACATGGTCCGCAGCTGGCCGATGGCGTCCCCGATCGCAGGTTTGGCGAGGAACTCGGCAGGTTCCCACCCGACGTTCCCGGCACCCATCACCACGAGGCCGTCGGGACCGAGAGCCGTGCTGGCGGCTTGGAGGAGGTGGGTTCCGTCCACGTACTCGGCGAATCCGGGGTCAGTCGTTGGCCGCCCGCCGAACTTCGACGCGGAGCGTTGATTGGCGTCGAGATCGAGCAGGAGCGTGGATCGGCCGCTCGCGGCAAAGAGATGGGCAAGGTTCAGCACGGTCGTGGTCGTGCCGGACCCGGGACGCCTGCCGTTGAAGGCGACGACGAGACCGTCGGATTCGCGGTGCAGGGGAAGACCCGCCAGGGTGCTGCGCAACGCGCGATAGGCCTCGGTGACGACGGCCTCCGAACGCGAACCCCCGGCAAGGTGGGGTCGACGAGAGAACCGCCAACGAACGACCCTGGGAACGGTCGCAAGAACCGGCTGTCCCGGGCGTTCGAGCGCTCCGGGCGACGCCACCCGACGGTCGAAGAACTCGATGATCGTCACGGCGAGACCGGCCAGGACCAACCCGAGGATGACACCAACTTTGAGTTGCTCACGACGGGTGGGTGCTGTCGACGAAACCGGGACGAGGGCCGGCTCGACCAATTGCACGGTCGATGCGAAGAGCGTGGCATTCACCTCGAGCGAGGATGCTCTGCTCTCGAACAAGGCGATGGTGTTGAGATGCGTAGCTCGTAGAAGAACGAAAGCCGAACGCTGGGGCGAATCGGCTGGTAAAGCCGAGATCTCGGCGTCAAGCGCGGCCACCTGTCGGCGGAGCGATCGTATCGAAGCATTCAGGCTGGCGATCGCCTCCTCGTAGACGCTTTCGTTCTGCTCTCGACGGAAGTCGCGGTATTCGGCCGCGAACGCATTTGCGATGTCGGCCGAAGTCTTCGGGTCGTCCGTCTCCGCCTTGATGCGGATCAGGTCGGTGAAGTTGATGACGGTCGTCTCGACGTAGGCGGGATACCCGAGTCGCCGCTCGACTCGGTCGCGCATTGCTTTGCTCTGCAACACGACGGATGCCTGAAAGAGATCACCGACGTACCCGGTCCCCCCGGTCCCCGGACGTCCGGTTCGGCCGGCAGTCACACCGGATGCGTCGATGCCGCGGGCTTGGAGCAGGATCAACGCGCTCGCGGCGTAGCGCGGCGATCCTTGGGCTCGGGTTACCGACACCGCCAGTCCGATGAGCAGCATCAATGCAATGACCCCCCGACGGCGCCTCGCCAACTGGAAGTACGACTGCAAATTCGTCGTTTCGAGATGATCGTCGCTCATCGGGTGCCGCTCCAAGATCGGACACGTCCGGTCGGAGCTTTTCGGGACATCCCCTCAGGCTAGCCACGAGATCCGTCGATGGAACCGCAATGCGTGTTTGTGCCGAGGAGATCGGGGGTTTCACACGTAGGATTTCCGACCCCACGAGAGTTACGGTAGGTGTTCGGTGCGTCTCGCCATCCTGACGCAGTACTACCCTCCCGAGATCGGTGCCCCGCAACTCCGACTGTCCGCGCTCGCGCAGGAGGCGGCCCGGCTCGGCCACCACATCGACGTCATCACGGCATTGCCGAATTACCCCGAAGGACGCATCCGGGACGGATACCGCCGCCGACTCTGGGTACGTGAGCACCGCCACGGCGTGACGGTGCTGCACCTCCCGGTGTTCCCGGCCGTTGGTGGCGGGATAAAGCGGATGGCGAACTACGGAAGCTTCTCCCTCTCGGCCCTCGCGGCACTGGCCGCGGTCCGGCCTCCTGACGTGCTCTTCGTCGAATCCCCGCCGCTCACCCTGGGCCCGACGGCTTGGCTGCTCAGCCGGATCTGGCGATGTCCGTTCGTGTTCAACGTCGCCGATCTGTGGCCGGATTCCATCCGCGATCTCGGAGCGATCACGAACAAGCGGACGCTGGCCCTACTGGAGCGTTTGGAGCGGTGGACCTACGCAAAGGCGGCTGCCGTGCTGGCCGTCACGGAAGGCATCCGGACGCGAGTTGTGGAGGTCAAGCACGTCTCTCCGTCGAAGGTGATCTTCCTGCCGAACGGCGCAGATACCGAGATGTTCCGGCCCGGCGATCGTTCTCGCGCCCGGAAGGCCTTCGGCCTTGGGGACGAACCGGTGATGGCGTATGCCGGGACCATCGGCATGGCCCAAGGATTCGCCGTCGCGATCGAGGCGATGGCACTCGTCGTCGAGAAACGTCCGGCGACCCTTCTGATCGCCGGTGGTGGGGCCGAGGTCGAGACCCTCAAAACGCTCGTCGCGCAGCGTGGCCTTGGGCACGCAGTGCGATTCCTGGGGACGATACCGGTTGAGGATGTCGCTGTCCTCTATCAAGCGGCGGACATCGGCGTCGTGACGCTTCGCGACATCGCGTTGCTCGAGGGCGCCCGTCCCTCCAAGATGCTGCCGATGATGGCAGCGGGACTTCCGATCGTCTTCAGCGGCCGAGGGGAGGGGCCTGATCTGCTGCAGCAGGCGGGTGGAGGGCGGTCTGTTCCACCCGAGGATCCGCACGCCCTCGCTTCGATGCTGATCGAGATGATCGACGATCCTGGGCAGCGAGCGGAACAAGGGAAAAATGCCCGAGAGTTCGTTGTCGGGAGCTATTCGTGGCCGAGCATTGTCGGACGCTTTCTGGATGAACTGGCTACGCTGGCGGGAAGCGGCGGTGGCGAGTCGCCCATTGCAGGCGCCTCGCTGACTGACGAGAGAAGGTTCTGAACTTGAGCACCACTACGGCCTTGCGGCGACCCGACTTCCGCTACTACCGATCGATCGCGCTACGCCGTTCGGTCTGGTTGCTCCTCGGTCTCAACCTCGGCGTGGGGATCATGATCCTCCGCTACAACAGTGCCCCGACCAGGTACCAGTCCAGCGCGACGCTCCTCGTCAAGTCCCAGGGAGTCGATGCGTCCGGCATCTCCGTCGGCGGATCGGACTTCAACGGAAGTTCACTCGGTACCGAGATCCAAGTCATTCAGAGCAGGCTCATCCGGCAGCGGGTGGAGAAGCGTCTGGGGCGGTCAGCATCGATCCGGGCCAAGGAGGTGACCGGGGCCAACCTGATCCGTCTCTTCGCGTCCGGGCCCTCGCCGGCTGGCGTCGCGACCGTCGCGAACGCGTATGCAGTCGAGTACCGCGACTACCGACTCCAGCAGTCCCGATCCGACTACGAGAGTGCGATCGATCAGCTCGTCTCGAAATCCGGTGAGCTCCAGACCCGGGTCCGGGATCTGACCGACGAATTGGCGAGTCTTCCGGCCGACTCGGTCGAGCGCGCCCAGAAGCAAGCCCTGATCTCCGGCTTCTCGGGCCCGATCGGTGCCTATGAGACTCGGATCTCCGCGTTGCGTGTCAACGCCGCGCTCGTAACCGGAGGAATTCAGATCATCGAGCCGGCGGTGCCTGCAGCGAAGCCGTCGTCGAGTTCCGTGCTCGGTGTGCTCATCACTGGGCTGTTCGTCGGGATGCTCCTCGGCTCCGCCCTCGCCGCGATCGCACACTGGCTCGACCGCCGCATCCACAGTCCCGAAAGCCTCACCGCGCGGCTCAATGCCCCGGTCATCGGTACGATCCCGAGAATTCGGGGTTGGTCGATGCGTTCCACTCCTCCCCTCTTCTTCGGGAGCCAGCGAGGCGTTCCCGCGGGTGAGGCGTATCGGGAACTCCGGAGCGCGCTCAACCACGTCCTTGCCGAGACCGGGGCTCGGCTTATCCAGGTGACGTCTCCCAATGCCCGCGCCGGTAAGAGCACCACCGCGATCAACCTCGGTGTCCTGCTGGCACGGTCGGGCCGCAAGACCATGGTGGTCGATCTCGACCTCCGCGCCCCACAGGTCTGTGAAGCTCTGGGAATGAGCGAAGGGCTTGGCTTCACCGATATCGTGCGCTCGCACATTCCGATCGACGAGTGCATCCAGGACACGCAGGAACCCGGTCTGTCGGTGTTGCCGGCCGGCTACGACTCCAATGACAACCCCGCCGAGATGCTGGCGACCCATGGCGGGATGATGCGGGAGTTCCTCGACCATGCCGATGTGGTCCTCGTCGACTCGGGCGCGCTCCATCCGTATGCGGAGAGCATGACCATGTCGCCGCTTGTCGACATCGTCATCCTCGTCGTCCGCATGGGAAAGACCACCTTCCAACAACTCGAGGAGAGCCAGACAGCGCTCGAGCGGGTCGGGGCCAAGCTCGGCGGCGTAGTTCTCACGAGCGTGAACGACGGCCCGCGGTGGGTGGCGAGGATCAAGGGAAGCCGTCGAGAGCGGCCGAATCGGGCTTTCGGCGGGGAGCCGCTCCAGGTGGCGAAGCGTCGAGACGAGTTGACTGCGGTGGAACTCGACGAGGCGGTGATGACCTGAGGGGTCAGCTCTGGCCGCGCGCAGCCGGGGCCTCGATGGCCGAGACGATTGCGCTCTCGGGAAACCAGAGCGCCTCTTTGAAGGGACGGTTCAGGAGAACGACGTCGAGATTCGGATTGAAGACCGATGAATAGGCGGACAGGAACGACGACGTCCGGACGACCGCTGAGCAGCTCGAGAGCAGAAGGCAGTTGATGAGGGCCTCGGCTCCTTTTCGGTCACCGGGGCTCCCCGTGGACAGGGCGTGGATCGGGTGTCCGTTCGTCGATCGGAAGTCGTCGGGGTGCGCGTGGATAGGCACCTCCCGCACTTCGCCCACCAGATAGTCGATGAACGATTGCTCATCACTCGCGACGAAAACCCCGTCGATGTTTGGATGGTCCTTCAGATAGGTGCGAACGGCGTCGCGGCAGGCCTCCCGTGGAACTCGTGGAGCCTCCGAAGCCTTGTCGGTGCCGCGGTAGTGCACGCCGAGGGTGTTTGAGCCGGTGGCATTTCGTTCCCGGAAGTCGACGACCTTGTCGAGTACCTCGGGTCGGATTCCGACGTACTTGTTCACCAACTCGTTCGCTCGCTCGAGGGTCAGTTCCTTGTCGAACTCGCGGTCGAGCGGAACTTCCGCGAGGAACCGGACCTTCGTGGTGGCTATTTCGCCCGAATTGATCCGGTGTCGGTCGAGGTCGCTTAGCCCAATGTTGTCGAAGTGATACCCGAACCAGTTCCGGTCGCGGCCGGGACCCCGATAGTTCGCTCCGCTGAGCCGAATGTGGGGACGGAGCCCGTTCTGGTCACAATGGGCGAAGATGTATACGCACCAGACCAGTTGGGCGAACATCCCGATTCCCGACTCGATGTCGACCGAAAAGACGCCATCGTTACTCGTTGCGTGCTTTGAAAACCTTCGGTACGTCATGTGCTTCCGGACGCGCCGTTCAACAACGAGCGAACGCCGCAGCGAACTCGCCAGTACTCGAGCGACGATGGTGGCGTTGTCTCCGTGTTGATGATGTCCAGTCGTCATCTCGTCAACGCCCGAGCCGAAACCGTTTCCGCGCCCACTTCGAGAAGGGCTGCTCAATGGCGTAGAACACGAACGACGCGAGGGCGAGCGTGACTGCGAGCGTCGTGGGGAACTCGAAGCGGAACGTGCTCTCGTACACGACGAATCGGCCGATGACCATGAAGTGGAGGATGTACCCGGAGTACGAGATCTTGCCGAGCCAGCGCATGACCCGGGTCTCGCAGAACCAGTTGAACGGGAGGATCGACCGTTCGACGAGACACAACACCATGACCACGCCACAGAGCTCGCTCAGCAGGAAGCCGCCGGCGAAGGGAAAGGGATTCGGTTGGAGCGGATAGAGCCAGAGCCCGGCCGTCCAGTACGTCACCGCAACGATTCCGAGAACCGGAAGTGCCCGGAGGCATTTCGCGTAGACCTCGGGGAGGCCGAGTCGGACGACGGCGACCAGGACTCCGAGAAGCATTCCCGATGCCCGCGTATCGGTCCCCCAATTGGCCCGGGTGTACGACGAGCCGTTCTCGAACACGTAGCCGATGAGCGTGCGCAGAACGTTGCTCGCCAGGATTCCGCCGATCAACCACGGCACCATTGCCTTCGCCGCATCGCGTAGTGAACGATCGGTGTTTCGAACGACACGGCGGAGAATGAGCAGCATGACGACCGGCCACACGAAGTAGAACTGCTCTTCGACCGACAGGGACCAGAGATGGGCGATGAAGCCGGGAGCGCTGGAACCTCGGTTGAAGCTGTAGATGGCGATCCAGTTGTAGAGATAGCTCAAACTGGCGAGAGCGTGGCGCCGAACGTCCGCTCCGCGGCTTTCCAGAACCGGGTCGAGAAAGCTCGCGACGCTCACTACGGCGGCGAACAGCACCAACGCGGGCAGGAGCCGGACTGCCCGTCTCGCGTAGAACAAGCGGAGTTCGATTCGACCCTTCCTCTCGAACTCCCGCAGGAGCACGGTCGTGATCAGGAATCCGCTCAGGACGAAGAAGATCTCCATGACGATGTAGCCGCCGTGCAGCGGTCGAATCCACGGTGGCGGGAGATGGACGCAGAAGACGATGAGAAACAGCACGCCGCGGAGACCATCGAGCCCGGGGAACCACTCGGAGTCCCGCGGTTTCTTCGGCGGGACCGAATCGGCGGAACGGTTCTCGACCATTGTGCCCGTCCGTGCCTGCATGCGCCGCGTCTCGTTTCTCGGGAGGGGCTCGGCTCACGCCGAACCGTCGGGAGGAATGGTTTCACCGACGGCGACGGTCCTCGCCCGGTTCCTGATGTGGTCATCGTCCGCTGTCACGCGACGCTTGAGACCGGCGCCCGACGTGCGTATTCCGCAGTAGCGCCGAGTTTGTCATGTGGTGGTCGGACGCCAGACGATTGGTCTCTCGAATCGCACTTGGGCTGAAAACCTGGGTGCGTCTTGGACGAGTCTCGACGGTCGGGCGGACGAGCCGAGTCTCGCCGGCGTGAGACCTGGTCGTCGGTTAGGTATTGAGCCGGAACCGGCGTCGGGCCCACGTGGCGAATGGTTTCTCGATGACGTGAAACGAGATTCCGGCGAGCACGATCGTGATCGCGAGGATCGTTTCGTACTCGAAACGAAACCTGCTCTCGTACACGGCGAAACGTCCGATCAGCATGAAGTGGAAGACATAGGCGCCATACGCGATTCGGCCGATCCACCGAATGAGCCGACGCTCACAGATCCAGTTGAGCGGTCGAAGCGTTCGCTCGGTGAGGCAGAGGATCACCACGATTCCGCACAGCTCGGTGAGGAGGAATCCGCCGGCGAACGGGAAGGTGTTGGGCCGTACGGGGTACACAAAGACGCCGCCGACGAGCAGAAGCACCGCTGGCCAACCGACCAACGGGAGCATCAGCCGGATCCGAGCGAAGAGGGCCGGATACCCGATTCGCACGACGGCGGCAAGCGAGCCGATCAGCATTCCGGACGCCATGGTGTCGGTCCCGTAGTACGCCCGATCGTAGGAATGAGCATTCTCGAAGACGAACCCGATCGTCGTTCGAGCGAGGTTGCTGAGCACGATCGTGGTCACGAGCCACGGAACGGCTGCCCTCGCGAGTCGGGGGAGCGATCGATCATTGACGCGCGCCATTCGCCGCATGAGGAGCCAGAGCGTGCCCGGCCAGAGGAGATAGAACTGCTCCTCGACCGACAGCGACCAGAGATGAGCCAGGAAACCGGGGGCACCGGAGCCCCGGTTGAAGCCGTGGATCACGACCCAGTTGTAGAAGTACGTGAGCGTCGAAAGGGCCTGGCGTCGGTTGTCCGCACCGTGCGACTTCAGGAACGGGTCCGTGTAGGAAAGGGCGTAGACGGCAACCACGAAGACGAACAACGCCGGCAGCAACCGAACGGCACGACGAGCGTAGAAGTGACCGAGACGCACACCGCCGCGGCGCTCGTACTCACGGAGGAGCACCGTGGTGATCAGGAACCCGCTGAGAACGAAGAACACGACCATTGCGGTGTATCCCCCCTTGAGCGTGCCGACGAGCGGCGCAGGGAGGTGCAACGAAAAGAGCGTGAGGAGAAGGAAGCCACGGAGCCCGTCGAGTCCGGGAAACCAGTCGCGTTGCCCCTCGTGGGGCACCGCGACGGCAGGAGCGTCACTTCCTTCGGCGACTGCCGTCGCTGTCGACATGTGGTCTCCGGCTGCGCTCGCTGGAGCTCAGCGTCCAGGGACTCCGTACCCTAGCGGTAGGCGCGACGCATCCCCCCGGCCGGACGGACCATTCGGGTCGTTTGGATCATCCGAACCGTTCGGTCGACTCAACTGACTCCGCTCCGACGCGTCGCCGCCGTACGCTTCGTCGATCTCAACGAACCATTGCAAGGTTGGACCGTATGGAGCAAGGCCAAACTGATCGATCGGGACCGGATTTCCTCGGATGGACCACCCGATTGGCCGCCGTCGGCGCGGCTGGAGTCCTTGTTGTTTCGGCGCTCGCCGTGTGGATCGGCACTTCGCGGGGATTCGACCTGACCGATGAGGGCATCTACCTCGTTACTTCCCGGGCGTTCCGTCGACCTGAGCTGACCTTCACCGGGGCGCCGGGCATGCTCGGACCGGTGTTTCAACTGCTCGGCTGGAGCATTCCGTGGCTTCGTCGGGTGAAACTGATCGCCTTCCTCGTGATGAGTGGGGTGCTGGGTACGACCGTCGAGCGGGTGCTGATACGCCGCATCGGCGGACGCTCCGAACGGGACTTGGCACGACTCGTTTGGGTGGTGGCGTTGGTGATGGTCGGGGGCCTCACGGTGTATTCGCTGCTTCCGCAATCCCCTGGCTACAACGATCTCGCCATTCTCCTGTCCATGGCCGCAGTCGTGGTGACGTTGCGGGCCATCGCCGACGGGGCGAGCATCCGGACCGGAGTCGGGCTGGGGTTCTTCGGTGTGCTGTTGTTCTTCGTGAAATTCCCGTCGGCGGCCATGGTCGGAGCCGGATGCCTCACGGTGCTCGTAGTTCGCCGTCGTGGCGCCGTCGCGATCCTTCTTCGGACGCTGGCACTGGGCGGTGCGGTGGGTGGGGTGATCGCGCTCGGCCTCATGCAGGTGCTCTCCGGAAACGTGCTCAGCCGGGCGCAGGCGGTGTTCCGCGCCAACAGCACGGCGGTCAAGGGCCAGAGCCTCTCGAATTCCTACGGTGACATCTACCTGTCTGCCGCCGGCTCCATTCTCCGGGGCGTGGGCCCGCTCGTCGCCGTCGTCGGTGTCGCTGCCGTTGTCGTCCGGTGGCTCGTTCGGCGGGCGCCATGGGCGGCGTGCCTCACCATGCTCGCGGTGAGCCTGGCCGTTGTCGCCGTGGCCCGGAGACGACAGTTCTTCACCGGCGGACAGGACCATGTGTCGACCCTGCAGAACGCGTTCCCTCTCCTTGCCGCCATCGTCGTGTTGTCGGCCTGGTCACTTCGCGGGCCTGCCGTCGTAGGCGGTATTTCGGACGACGACCGTCGGCGCGGGGATCTTCTCGCCGGTGTCGCGTTGTTGCTCGCTGCCCCGACGCTCCAGGCCATCGGCACGGGGAACACGCCGTTCGTCATTGCCGCCAGTGCCGGAGCGCTTTGGATGAGCGGGTTCCTGGTTGTGTTGTTCTGGCTGGCGCCGTTGCGCGGCCCAGCCTCGCTGGCATCGATCGGGTTGGCCGGCTTGGTCGGCGGAGCGACCTGGCTACTCGGCGCCCCGGCGCTTTGGCTCACGCCGTTCCGGTTGGCCGGCGACCTCCGCGACCAGACCACACTTGTCCGTGGCGTTCCGAGGCTGTCGGGGGTGTACACCGACCCGGCGACTGCGGCGTTCATGACCGACGCTCACCGGGTGCTGGCAGATCGTCGGGTCCTGGGACGGCCGGGCTTCTCGTCCTTCGCCGGAGTCGGCCTTGCCTACGCGCTGGAGCTGGGTCACCCGCCGGCAGGCATCTACATCGACGAGCCGCTGGCGGGGGTACTGAGTGGCCGTATTGCCGACGCTTGCCGCATCGGCGCGATCAGTCCCGATGCGCCTCCGGTTGTCCTCACCGACGCCTCGCGTTTCTCGACGACGACACGTGCCCTCGAGGAATGTGGAATCGACTTCCCCGACGGCTACGAACGGGTCACGCTCGCATCGCCGCCCTTCCTCGCCGACTTCGGCATCGCCCGAATCTCCCTCTGGACACCGAAGCCGTAGCTATGGCAGAGCCCGAACTGATGCGATGACGTGGCTCTCCTCGACCGATGACCCGGTGGACCCGTCAGCGTGGGAAAAAGTGATGGTCGTACGACGCGATCCTTTCTCGGGGGAACAACTCACGTGACTTCCGGAAGAACTCCTGCTTGTAGGGCCCGTCCGTCTTCCAAGAGGGGCGTCGGTCGCTCGACGGCGGTGACTCCAAAGGCAGACGGGGCGTTGGCGCTCGCCACAGACTCGGTGGCGGTCCTTCGAGCAATGAAGAGCGGTCGCTCTCGAGCCTCGTGCACACCACGCCACAAGTACTCGCCCAAGACGCCAAGCATCACGAGTTGCGTTCCGCCGAGTACCAGCACGACGACCACGACCGTCGTCCAGCCTTGCGGGGCCCGCGACGAGAACAGGCTTCGGATGGCCAGGAAGAGGGCATAGAAGAACCCTGCACCGGCGAAGGTCATGCCGGCGTAGGACATGAACCGGATCGGTGATGCCGAGAACTGCACGAATGAGTCGATCGCCAGCTTGATCAGCTTCGACGTGGTCCACTTCGAGTGGCCGGCCTGGCGTTCGGCTTGGTCGAACTCGCAACGTGTCTGGCGGAACCCGACCCATGCGATGAGGCCGTAGATGTTCCTGTTGCGTTCAGGCATCGTGAGCACCGCCTCGATGACTTCGCGGTCGCAAAGGCAGCCGGAGGGACCTTCCGGCGGATAGGTCTTCAGCTCCGAGAACCGGTACAGCAGCTTGGAGAACAACGCTGACGCCAGCCGACTCTTCCAACTCGGCACCTTGCGTTCGCGGCGGATCCCCCAGACGGTCTCATGACCGTCCTCCCACGCTGCCAGAAAATCCGTCACGAGTTTCGGTGGCTCTTGGAGATCAGCGCCAAGAATGATGACGGCATCGCCGGAGACGATCTCCAGACCTGCGGAGATTGCCGCGTGCGACCCAAAATTCCGGGCCAGGCTGAGCGTGCGCACGACGATGCCGGATTCGAGCGAGTCGCGGAGCACGGCAATGGTGTTATCGGTTGATCCGTCGTCGACCACCACGAACTCGAAGTCGTACGCAGGGTTGTTCCGGGTGAGTACGAGCATCCGCTCCGCAAGCGCTCGAGCGTTCTCCTCCTCGTTCAGGACGGGGTAGAGAACGGAGATCAGCTTGCGCGCAGACGTCATGGTCTGAGTACTTCGCGAAGACCGTGGAGTACGCGGGTCTGCTGTTCTTCGGTCATGCCAGGAAAGAGCGGCAGCGTCACTCCCCGCTGTTGCACGTCGGCGAGGAAGGGGAACGCCGTGAGGTCTGCGGAGAAGCGACGCCCGTGATAGGGGGTGAACGGTATGGCAACCGTGCCGATCGTTGCTTCCACCCCGCGAGACCGCAGACCGTCGACGACCGCGGTCGCCGAATGCGACGTGGGGACGAGGGCAACGTAGGACTGCACCACCGAGCCCACGGCTCGAAGCTGCGGCTGCATGCCGAGCGAAGGGAGTTCGGCATCGTAGCGTTCGGCGATGCGCTGTCGCTCAGCGACGATGCCGTCGAGCTTGTCGAGCTGGCTCATCCCGAGCGCGGCCTGGAAGTCGGTGAGGCGGAAGTTGCTTCCGCACGCGGTGAACCCGCCGGCGCTCTGGCCGTGGTTCCGGTACGTGCGTGCGAAGTCGGCGAGCGCATCGTCATTGGTCGTGATGGCACCGCCTTCGCCGGTCGTGATGACTTTGCGCGGATGAAAGCTGAGGCAACCCGCGACGCCGATCCCGCCGGCGCTCCCGAGCCCCGATTTCGCACCGATGGCGCACGCGGCGTCTTCGAGCACGCGGACGTCGTGTGCTTGCGCCACTGCCATCAGGTCGTCGAAGCCGGCCATGTTGCCGAAGGTGTGCACCGGCAGCACGGCGTGGATACGACCGGCGCGCAATGCCGCCTCCAGGGCCTCGACGCTCATGTTGAACGTTGCGGCGTCGATGTCGACCATGATCGGCTCGGCGCCGACGATCTCGATCGCGTTGACCGTGGCTACCCAGGAGTAGGCCGTGACCGCCACTCGGTCTCCGGCGCCGACGCCCATTCCCCGGAGCGCGAGTTCGAGGGCGACGGTGCAGTTGGATACCGCGACGGCGTGCGCCGTCCCTGCGATCGACGCCAACCGACGCTCGAACGCCGCCACCTGCGGACCTTGCACGAGCATTCCCGACCGCAGGACGGCCGCGACTGCCTCAAGATCGTGGTCGTCGATCACGGGGCGAGTGATCGGCACAGGCGGCAACGCGTCGCTCACGCCGGCCTCCGCCGATCACGGATTCCCGCCGCCGTGCGAGCAATGCCTTCGTCGAGATCGACCTTGGCTTCGAAACCGATCAGGTCACGCGCCTTCTCGATCGATGGCACGCGGAGTTCGACATCGACATAGTCCTTGCGAACGAACTCGATGTCGGACCGTGAGTTCAGGACCCGAACGACCGTGCTGGCCAGACCGTAGATCGTCGTTACCGCTCGTTCGTTGCCGATGTTGAACGACTCGCCGACGGCTTTGGGGTGGGTGAGCGCGAGGAGGACACCATTGACCATGTCGTCGACGAAACACCAGGCCCGGATCTGCGTGCCGTTGCCATGGATCTGGATCGTCTCGTTCTTGAGGGCGCGATCGATGAAGATTCGCAACGCACCCTCGCCGACCTGTCCCGGCCCGTAGACGTTGAAAGGACGGACCACGGTGACTGGGAGACCGAACTCCGAGTGATAGGCCACCGCAAGATGCTCTTCCGCCAGCTTCGACACGGCATACGTCCAACGCGCTTCACCTACCGTTCCCATGATCGTCGCATCGGTCTCCGCGCTCCGAAAGGCTCGCTGCCCGAACACTTCGCTGGTGGAGAAGCAGACGACGCGTTGGCAATCGTCGAGGGTGTTGGCGGCGGCCAGTACCGACGCCGACCCGAGCGCGTTCACCCGCATTGTTGTGACGGGGCTTCGGATCACCGTGTCGATGCCGGCGATCGCCGCGCAGTGCACCACGTGGCTGTGCCCTTGCATGGCGTCTCGAACTGCCGCCTCGTCGACGACGTCCCCCTTGACGATCGTTACGTTCGGGTGGTCGGCGAGTCCGGTCCGGCTGATCGCGTCTCGTGCGAAATTGTCATAGATCGTGATCTGGTTGGCGTCGGCCAGCCGCGTCGCGAGGGTGGAGCCGATGAAGCCGGCTCCACCGGTGATGAACAGACGGGCACCTTCGAGTGTGCTCACGATGGCGCTCCCTTCGATGGGCTAGTTGTCAGCGGCGGGAGCCGTTGGTCGATGAGACGTTTGCGAATCTCTTGCCCGTAGGGCCGAGCCTTCATGTACCAGTGATTGCGAGGGCGCATGGCACCAAGCGAGTGCATGGCGTCGAGGACGACACTGCGACGCATGATTCGTGGATGGCGGATCGTGTCCGGTGGTGACTGCACGCGACGGAGGAAGAAGTCGTCGTTTACCGGAGTGTGGGTTGCGTCAGGGCCGGTACCGATATGCGTGACCATCGAGATGCGTGGCGTCACGGACAGATTCCGAGCCAGGAGCTGGGAGATCACGTACTGGAAATCCCAGGTGGAAACCTTGCCTTGGTAGACAAGGCGGACGCAATCCGCCCACATTGCGCTCTCATCACGGCGACCGAGGACCTTGTCGAGACGGGATGTGATCTCGTCGGGGTCCGGCCGCCAATCGACCTTGTCGATCACCCGCTTGTACGTGCCCCACCCGAGGGTGTTTGCGTATCGCGAGTAGTAGTACGAAGAGCGGCGGAACGCCGATGCCCGGACGTACGATGACCCCGCGATCGTTCCAACCTTCGGCGTATCGGCATATCGGTCGAGCATGGTCTCCACGAATCCGTAGAAGCCGTCCTCGGGGATCAGGTCGTCTTCCATGACGACGGCGCGATCAACGTTCTCGAACGTGCTCTGTAGCGCCGACTCGATTCGTGCCTCGCAACCCATATTCTCTGGAGCAAAGTCCCGCACCACGTGGCATGGCCAGTCGATATCGTCGAAGACCGACCGGACCTCGTCACACAGCGCCGCCTCACCGGGTCGGGATGATCGTGGGCCATCGGCGGCAACGTAGAGAAACGCCGGCTTGGCTTCGCGCAATCGCTCGAACGCGGCGCGGGCCAGGGACGGCCGGTTGAAGCAGATGAACAGGACGTTCGCTGCCATCAGCCACCGACGGGCGGACGGAAGTACTCGATGGTCTCGTCGACGATCTGCAGGAGCGACCGCTGCGGTGACCATCCGATCGCCGCATTGATGGCCGAAGTGTCGGGGATACGCCGGGCGATGTCCTCGAACCCGCTGGGGTAGGCGGATGAATACGGCACCAAGTCGATTCTCGAGGCCGACTTGGCCCGCTCGCGAATGAGTTCGGCGAGACCGAGGATCGAGATCTCTTCGGTGTGACCGACATTGAAGACCTTACCGATCGATGAGTCGTCGTGGAGCAGGCCGACGACGGCATCGACGGCATCGATCACGTGGCAGAAGCAACGCGATTGCTGACCGTCGCCGTGCACGCTCATCGGCTCCTCGTTCACTGCTTGGCTGACGAGACGGGGGATGACCATGCCGTAGGCCTTGCTCTGTCGCGGCCCGACGGTGTTGAAGAACCGGGCAATGGTGACGGCGAGTCCACGTTCGCGGTGCATCGCCATCGCGAAGATCTCATCGGTCGCTTTGCCGACTGCATATGACCACCGATTGATACGGAGATCTCCGACGACCATTCCGGCGTCTTCGTTGAGCGGGAACGCTGTGCACTTGCCGTAGACCTCGCTGGTCGACGCGAGGAGCATTCGCTTGTTGTGCTTCGTGGCCGCCTCGAGGACGATCTCTGAACCGCGGACGTTGGTGATGAACGACTGCAACGTGTCGTTGACAATGCGCGCAACCCCGACTGCCGCGGCCAGATGCACGATCACGTCATGGCTCTCGACGAGGCGCTCCATGAGTTCGGCATCGAGGATCGAGCCCTCGATCAATGTGAAGCTCGGCGACGCGATCGCTCCGGCGATGTTGTCACGCTCTCCCGTCTCGAAGTTGTCGAGTGCAGTGACCGAGTGGCCCTCGGACAGCAAACGGTCAGAAAGATGCGAGCCGATGAAGCCCGCGCCGCCGGTGATGAGAAATGATGTCATAGGTACTCCACGTTGTCAGCTGAGGGACAGCAGTGTCGAGCATCGAACACGTACTGTGCATGACGCACGACGAGGTCGTAGTCGATCGCGCTGTGGTCGGTGCAGATCACCACGACGTCAGCAGCGGCGATCTCCTCGACCGAGAGGGGGACCAGTTGCACGTCGCTCAGGTTCTTCGGCAAGGCGCGAACGTGTGGATCAACGACTCTGATGTCGGGTCCGTAGTCCTGGAGATGGCGAAGGACGTGCAACGCCGGTGACTCGCGAGTGTCGCGCGAATCTTTCTTGTAGGCGACGCCGAGGCAGAGCACTCGCGAGCCCTGCAACGCCTTGCGGCGCTTGTTCATCCCGCGAAGAACGCGATCGGCGATGTACTTCGGCATTCGCTCGTTCACGTCGTTGGCGAGGTGAATGAAGCGGAACGGCTCACCGCCCACCTGCTTCACCTGCCACGCAAGGTAGGTCGGGTCGATCGGCAGGCAATGGCCACCGATGCCCGGTCCGGGCGTGAACTTCATGAAGCCGAACGGTTTCGTGGCAGCGGCCTCGAGGGTCTCCCACACGTCGACGCCAAGCCCGGTGCAGTGGAGAGCAAGCTCGTTGACGAGGGCGATGTTGACGGACCGGAAGGTGTTCTCGAAGAGCTTCGCGAGTTCAGCGGCTCGGCACGAGCTTACCGGGATGACTTTGTCCACCAGCTGGCCGTAGAACACGGCGACCGCATCACGACTGGCTTCGTTGATGCCCGACACGATTTTCGGCGTGCGCTCGAACGTCCAAATCTGGTTGCCCGGATCAATTCGTTCCGGGCTGTAGCCAACCAGGAAATCGGTTCCGGCCGTAAGGCCGGATCCCGCCTCGAGCAGCGGAACAAGCAGGTCTTCCGTCGAACCTGGATACGTCGTGGATTCGAGAATCACCGTGCAGCCGCGCGTGACGTGTTCGGCGAGGGTGCGCCCCGACGCCTCGACGTACGCCATGTCCGGATTGCCATCGCGAAGCGGCGTCGGCACGGTGATGACGGCGAAGTCAAAGCCCTTGGCCTCGGCCGGATCAGCAGTAACCGTGTAGGTACCAGCGAAACGGCCGGCGAGAGCGCTGAGCACAGCGGCGTCTTCGATGTCTTCGATGTACGAGTCGCCCGCTCGGAGGCGTTCGACGCGACTCTCGTCATTGTCGAGCCCAACGACATCGAACCCTGCACGAACTGCAGTCATGGCGAGCGGCAGGCCGACGTAGCCCTGGCCGACAACAACGAGCTTCTTCATGTTCGATCGATCTCCTTCGGTGCTGTCGCACCCAACGCGTCGTTTGCATTTCTGCGGTCTTGGGTCGATTCGGCCTTCCAGTCGAAGCGCGAGAGCACTCGACCGCCGGTCGACCACTTGTCCACGAGCGATGGGAAGGGGTAGACGGGCAGTACCTCGAACGTGCACGCCGAGAGCGCGGAATCTGTCACCGTGATGCCGTGAACGATGATGTGCATCGTGTAGCGCCCAGGCTGCAGCCACGGATGCTCGATCGAGAGCTCGCCTCGGGCGCTTTGTGTGCCGTTCATCCAAACACCCATGGCCCGAGAATCGCATTGGACGACCTCGTCTCCGGACTCGTCGATGACATGCGCGCTTATCGCGATGTCACCGGCCAGATCCCGGATGTGGTCAAGCTCGAACTCGAACGTCTTCGGCTCGTCCGGCGTGAAGCCTTCTTTGGTCGGCTCGAACCGGGCGAGACGATACTCGCCTGTTCCGCGACGACGGCCACGTTCGTCATCCGACCGAAGATCAGAGGACGCCAGTGTGTCGAGGTACACGCGGGCGGCGGCCTGCGGCGCGCCGTCGAAGGCGACCTTCCCGTGGTCGAGCACGATGCCGCGCGAGCAGAGCTCGACGACCGACGGCATGTGATGGCTCACGAACAGGATGGTCCGGCCCTCATGGACGATTTCCTTCATTTTCGAAATCGAACGCGACTTGAATGCGGCGTCGCCGACAGCGAGCACTTCGTCGATCAGGAGAATCTCGGTGGGGAGGTGCGCGGCGACGGCAAATGCGAGGCGTACGTACATTCCGCTTGAGTACCTCTTGACCGGAGTGTCGAGAAACTTGGAGACCTCGGCGAAGTCGACAATCGCGTCGAAGTTTCGTTGGACCTCTTCTTTTCTCATTCCGAGAATCGAACCGTTGAGGAAGATGTTCTCGCGGCCGGTGAGCTCCGGGTGAAAGCCGGTACCGATCTCGAGAAGGCTCCCGACGCGGCCGTGAAGCGTGATCTCTCCCTGGCTCGGCGATGTGACCCGGGTCAGCACTTTGAGGAGTGTTGATTTGCCTGCCCCGTTTCGCCCGACGATACCGACTGCCTCGCCTCGGGCAACCTCGAAGTTGACGCCGGAGAGAGCGTCCATCGTCTCGCGCTGCTCGCGCTTTCCGAGCGTACGGAGCTTGCTCGAGAAATGCTCGGCGAGGGTGTTCGCCCGCGCGCCCTTGCCGAGGATGTACGACTTGCGGAGGTCTCGAACACGGACCGCCATCTCCGTCCCTGTGGATCGGCTGGCCAATTCAGATGACATCGGCAAAGTCCCGTTCGACGCGCTCGAAAACCAACAGCCCGATGACGACAATCACCATGCCGCCGACGACCGAGCGGACAAGAGCGGATGTCGGGAAGTCTCGGCCGGGGAGCGATGCCCATCGCATCCCCTCCAGCAGTCCGACGAGTGGATTGAAATCGATGAAGCGACGTACGGAGCTGGGCACGTTCGACAGACCGTAGGCGATAGGGCTTCCGTAAAGGAGCAACTGCAACATCACGGGCAGGACGTAGTTGATGTCGCGGTAGGGCACGGCGAGCGCCGACATTGCGGCACCGATGCCGAACGCGATGAACGCGAAACCGACCAGCATCGGGATGATGAAGAAGATCTTGACGCTGATGCCGACGCCGGTGATGAGAAGCACCCCGAGGAGAAGGACAACGGCGACCGCGACGTCGACGAGCGTCGAGACGACGGTGGAAAGCGGGAGCAACAGGCGAGGAAAGAAGACTTTCGAGATCATCCCGGCGTTCGCCAGGATTGAGCTTGATGCTTTCGACACGATGGTGGAGAAGCAACTCCATCCGACGTAGCCCGACATCGTCAGCGCGAAGTAAGGGACTCCTTCGCCGGAGAGCTTCGCGACCCGTCCGAAGACGAACGACAACACGCCGGCGGCAAGGAGCGGTTGGAGAATGACCCACGTCACGCCGAGCGCTGTCTGGCGGTAGCGGAGCGTGAGATCGCGTCGAGCAAGCCGCAACAGAAGAAACCGCGCTTCCCACAGCTCGCGTGGGTGAACTCCTCCGAAGCCGACGCGGGGCCGGATGACGATGGTGGGATAGTCAGCAGCGCTGCTCATGCAACGAACTCCGATTCCCGACCTCGAATGCTCGATTGATCGAGGAACCATGCGTAGGTGCTCGCAATCCCTTGCTCCAACGGAATCTTCGCGGTCCAACCCAATGCATGGAGGCGCGACACGTCGAGGAGCTTTCGCGGAGTTCCGTCGGGCTTGGTCGTGTCGAATGCCAGGGTGGTGTTCGGCGCGACAGCCGACTGGACCATCTCGGCGAGCTCCCTGATCGAGACATCGGTTCCCGTCCCGACGTTGAGGTGGGTGTCGCCTTCGTAGTTCTCCATGAGAAAGAGGCAGGCGTCGGCAAGATCATCGACGTGCAGGAACTCGCGGCGCGGCGTTCCGGTCCCCCAGATCGTCACGGTTCCGCCGTCGGGCGCGTCGTGAAAGCGCCGGATCAGGGCCGGAAGCACGTGGCTCGATTCGAGGTCAAAGTTGTCATTGGGCCCGTAGAGGTTCGTCGGCATCGCCGAGATGAAGTTGCACCCGTACTGTCGGCGGTATGCCTCGCACAACTTGATACCCGATATCTTGGCGATCGCGTAGGGCTCGTTCGTCGGCTCGAGGTACCCGGCGAGAAGTTCCTCCTCGCGCATCGGTTGCGTGGCCAGTCGCGGGTAGATGCACGAACTCCCCAGATAGAGGAGCTTGCGAACCCCGTGCAGGTAGCTTGCGTGCACGACCGTTGCGTGGATCAGCATGTTGTCGTAGATGAACTCGGCTGGGCGGGTCGAGTTGGCCATGATTCCGCCTACGGTGCCGGCGACGAGAAAGACGTAATCCGGGCGGTTTGCCTTGAACCAGTAATTCACCGCGGCCTGATCGCGTAGATCGAGTTGGCTTCGGGTGGCAGTGACGATGTTGGTGAATCCGTCGCTGCGAAGCCGACGGAGCACTGCCGATCCGACGAGGCCCCCGTGGCCTGCCACGAAGACCCGGGCGTTTCGATCGATCTGTTCCATAGTTGTTCGTCCTCGTCGTTCGGCCCGCGCAGAGCATCCGTCCGCAGCGCCCTCCTCGAAGCGTAACGGACGGGCCGGAACGGGGAAACGGGCCAAACAGCCCATTCATGAGCCGGACCTCAGTTCCCGCGGCGCAGTTCAGTTCCCGCCGTGCAGCTCAGTTCCCGCCGTGCAGTTCCGCCCGCCTCCGCGTCCGTTACGCCGTGAACACCGTGGCGTTGTCGACGTTGATTTCGCCGGTGTCGTTGCTGGCTCGACGGAATTCGATCGTGCGGGAGCCGGTGGCGAGGGAGACGGGGATGTCGATGGTGCGCCAGTTGCCCCATGCGCCGGTCGACGGAAAGCTCAACGTGGCCGAAGTCACGCCATCGATGAGCAGTGTTCTCGTCGCCGTAGCGACGCTGGCGTAGCGCAGGCGGACGATGTAGTTGCCGCCGGGGAGGTTGGTGGTGAAGCGGGAGTACTGGCCGACGCTGTACCAGTAGCCGAGTGAGCCGCGTCCTGTTGCGCCGAGGAGGTTGGCGGCTTCGAAGGTGAGGTTGTTCGGGGTGTCTTCGAGTTCGACGTAGGCGACTTGCCCGGTGGGCGGGGCAGTAGTGGTCGTGGTGGTGGCCGGCGCGGCGGTCGTGGTGGTGGGCGCGATGGTGGTGGTGGGTGCGATCGTCGTGGTGGGTGCGATCGTCGTGGTGGTGGGCGCGGGTCCGGTGCCGTTGAACACGGTGGCGTTGTCGACGTTGACGGCGCCGATGTTGGGGCTGGTGCGTCGGAGTTCGATGGTCCGTGAACCGGCTGTCAAGGTGACGGGGACGTCGATGGTTCGCCACGAGTTTCCTGCGCCCCAGCCGCCGGTGGCGGGCAGGGTGAGTGAAGCGACGTAGACGTTGTCGACGAACAGATCACGGGTGGACGGTTCGGGGCTGGCGTATCGGTAGCGGA
>JANPFX010000064.1:0-3248 GCA_031423635.1 Acidimicrobiia bacterium
CCCTGACCCTGCTGTCCGGTCGGCGCCGCCGGCAGGGTCACACCCTTCTTCTTCAGACAGGCAGTCATCTGCGGGTTGTTGCGGAAACCGCCACCGCCGCTGCCCCCGAAACCTCCACCGAGCCCGAGCTCGGTCCGGCACGCGTCGAACGCTGCCTGCGTCGCAGCGTCGAGGTTGCCGAATCCCCGTCCCCCACCGTTGCGTCCGCCCCCATTCTGCCGGCCACCACCGCCTCCTGCGTTGTTGGTGCCGCCACCGCCGGGCGCACGGTCAGGGAGCTTGCCCCCCTTCTTCGCCACGCAGTCGGCGAGCTCGGCGAACCGACCGCCGCCGGGCCCGTCGCCCTCGCCGGCAGCGACGCACGACTTGGCGGTGAAGGAGGTGACGTTCTGGGCCGCTTTCGTGATCGTGCCCAACGTCGACTTCTGCGCTGCCGCAACCTGCCCGTTCGCCGTTTTGTACGCGGTGGCGATCGCGTTCACATCGTTCTTGATCGCCGCCGGTGCGAAGCGGGCCATCTTCGTCCACTCGGCAGCGATCAGCGAGAAGCGGTTCTTTGCCGTGGCAGGAATCGCCCCGATCGCCGCCTGCGACGTCTGCAGTTGCGTGCAGAACGCCTTGGTGGTGTCCGGCGCCGTGGCCGCGTGTGCGGCGCTCGGCAGGAGCGGCATGGCGATCAATGCAACGGCGGTGAGGGTGATGGGAAGTGGTCGCATGGTCGTGCTTTCTGTGTCGGGAGGGTCTTGTTGTTCGGGTCGAGCCGTGGAGGGTCAACTACCCGGTTGGGCGGTGGTACTAGGAACGGTGGTCGGTGCGAGCGGGACGGTCTCGGCCGGAACGTCAAGCCCCGGGAGGAGACCGCCGAGGTTCGGATCAACAGTCGTGGTCGTGGTCGAGACCGAGGCGGCGGGAGCAGTCGCCGCTCCACCGGCGGTCGGGAGCCCACCGGCGCCGAAGGCCCCGAAACCGCCATTGCGGCCGAACCCCCCGGCGTTGTTGGGAGCCCGCGTCTTGCCGACACTGACACCGACGGTGAATGAGGTGAGCGACAGGCACGCTGCAGCCAGTGCGGCAGCGAGGACCTTCTGGCGAGTCGTCGCCCTCGGGCGCGGGCGCGCCCAGGCGTTGTCCTCGTTCGTGACATCAGGAACGACGGGCGTGGGTTCGGAGACAGAAGGTTCCATCGAGAACGTTCCTATTCGTGACGGAGCGCGTCGATCGGGCGCATGGAGGCGGCACGGTTGGCCGGGTAGAAGCCGAAGAACACACTTATGGCCACCGCCACGAACAGCGCCAGGGCGACCGAATCCCACCGCACCACCGGAACCGTGCCGGCGACCTTGAACCGGCTGCCGATGAGCCCGACCGCGACGCCCAACGCGCCACCTACGGCGCCGAGGACAGAGGCCTCGAAGAGGAACTGCCCGAGGATGGCCCCCTTCGGTGCCCCCACCGCCTTGCGGATCCCGATCTCGCGCGTCCGCTCCGTGACGGTGACGAGCATGATGTTCATGATCCCGATGCCACCGACGAGCAACGAGATTGCGGCAACCGCGGCGAGCAGCACCGTGAGCGTCTTCGACGAGTCGTTGCTCGACTGCAGAAGGCTCGCCTGGTTGAGCACCGCGAACGACGAGCCGTTGTTCGACGGATAGCGGCTCGACAACACGGTGCTCACGGCGGCCTGGGCATCGTTGGTCGTCTTGCGCGATGTGGCCTGCACGACGATCTGATTCAGGTTGGTCCGGCCGACCAGCGTGTCTTGTGCCGTGGTGATAGGTATGAACGCGATGTCGTCCTGGTCGTTGTTGCCCGACGAGCCTTTCGGGGTCAGGACGCCGACGATCTCGAACGCGATGTTCGAGAGCGAGATCTGCTGGCCGACGGGCTGGATCTCGGTCCCGAAGAGGTTGTCGGCGACTCGTGCGCCGATCACGACAACACGTTGGCGGTCGTCGACCTCGCCGCTGTCGAAGTAGCGGCCGGACTGCACTTCCCAGTTGCCGGCGTCGACCATCGCCGGCTCTGTTCCGGTCACGCGAGCCACCGTGGTGGTCGCCTCCGCGTAGGTCCCGACGATCGACTGCGCGCTTACCACCGGCACGACGTTTCGGATGACGGATTTGTACTCGGGGTCCCGCAACGCGATGACGTCCTTCATCGAGAGCTGTGCGCCGCCACCCTGGCGCGCCCCGCGCCCGAAGCCGCCCGGCAGCACCGTGAGGGTGTTCGTTCCAAGGGCGTCGAACCGCTTCGCCACTGCGATGGCCGAGCCGTTGCCGACCGAAACCAGCACGATCACCGACGCCACGCCGATCAGGATCCCGAGGACGGTCAGGAAAGATCGGGTGCGGTTCGTGTTGACACCACGCAGGGCAAGGCGAAGAAGCCTGACGGAGTTCATGTCCGGGCCCCGACCCAGGAGTTGTCGGGGGAACGCTCGTACCCATCGACGCCGGAGTCGGAGAGGACGAGGCCGTCGCGCAATCGCACCACGCGCTTCGCCCGATCAGCAACCTCCTGCTCATGCGTGATGATCACGACCGTACGACCCGACGCGTTCAGCTCGTCGAACAGTCCGAGGACATCTCTCGTCGATTCCGAATCGAGTGCCCCGGTCGGTTCATCGGCGAGAAGCAGCGCCGGATTGGTCACCAGCGCCCGGGCGATCGCCGCTCGCTGCTGCTGACCGCCGGAGAGCTCTGCCGGGGTGTGACCGGCACGGTCGGCGAGGCCTACCCGGTCGAGTGCCTCCATCGCCCGGCGACGTTGTTCCTTCGAACGTACGCCCGCATACTGCAGCGGGAGTCCGACGTTCTCGACCGCACTGGTTCGGGCGATCAGGTTGAAGTTCTGGAAGACGAAGCCGAGCTTGCGGTTGCGGGCCATCGACAGCTGGTGTTCGTCGAGCTGGGCCACATCGATGCCGTCGAGGCGGTAGGTGCCGGAAGAGGCGATGTCGAGACATCCGATGATGTTCATCAGGGTCGACTTCCCCGAACCCGAAGCGCCCATGATGGCGACGAACTCGCCACGCTCGACCCGGAAGTCCACTCCTCGCAGCGCATGGACGACGACCGCGCCATCACCGACGCCCATGACGTAGCGCCGGGTGATCGACGTCATCTCAACGACCGGATGCGCCGTCATCCCCGACCGCCCCCGCCGCCGGAGCGACCGCCTCCGCCGCCGAAGCCGCCGCCCGGGAGACCGCCGCCGCCGCCGAGACCACCGAGACCACCGGTTCC
>JANPFX010000065.1:0-3868 GCA_031423635.1 Acidimicrobiia bacterium
GGGCAGCGGCACTGCGCGCGGCGACCGCCACTGCTGGGACAGTGAACGGAAAATATGGGTTATATGGGGTCGGCAGCGCCACCGAAACAAGGGGGCGACCCACGCAATTGCAGGGCGGCACTTTAGGTTCTGCTGTCGAGAACCGCGCTTCACGTTGGGATGGCGAAGCGTAGAAAGCACAAAAGCGTTTTCTTGATTCTAACACGCTGCCACCTGTTGCTGTTGTTCTGCCCAACGGCCTTCGTTCACGAGCTCGAGGAGCGTCTCGCATGAACGAGTTCGTCGAAACACTGCTCGGCCTCCAGTGGCACGAACCGAAGCGCGCATACGACGTGGTGATCATCGGCGGCGGCGGCCATGGTCTTTCGACCGCGTACCACCTTGCTGTCCGCCACGGCATCACCAACGTCGCGGTGCTCGACGCCAGCTACATCGGGTCGGGCAACTCGGGTCGCAACACCACGATCATTCGGTCGAACTACGGCATCCCGGAGTCGATCCGCTTCTATCAGCACAGCCTCGAGCTTTACTCCCGTCTGGAGGAGGAGACCGGCTGCTGGATCATGCACAACACCAAGGGCCTGATGTGGCTGGCCCATTCGCAGAACAGCATGCGCCAGGAACGCTCACGGGTGATGATGAACCAGGCATGCGGCGCCAACACCGTGATGGTGACACCCGACGAGGCGAAGGCGATCTGTCCGCAGCTCGACCTCAGTGGCGGCGGTCGCTATCCGATCAAGGGCGGTTCGTACCAACCGGGCGGAGCGACCGCTCGTCATGACCGGGTTGTCTGGGCCTACGCGCAAGGAGCAATGCGTGCTGGCGTGCACGTCCTCCAGCACACGCCGGTCACCGGACTCACGATGGACGGCGATCGCGTCGTCGGCGTCGAGACGCCCGGCGGGCCGATCTCGGCCGGCATGGTGATGAGTGCGGTCGGCGGCGACGTCACCTCCATCATGAACATGGCCAGGGTTCGCCTCCCGGTCAAGACGCATCCTCTTCAGGCCTTCGTCACCAACGCCTACGCCCAGGAACTGAGCGCGATCGTCTCGTCGATCGAACTCCTCGGCTACGTCAGCCAAACAGCACGCGGACAGTTGCTCATGGGTGCCGAGTTCGAAACGCAGCCCACGTATGCCCGGGAGACCACCTTCCAGTCGATGGGGAGCGTGGCCACGAAAATCGCCTACCTCCTCCCGTTCGTGAAGAACCTCCGCATCCTTCGACAGTGGGCAGGGCGATGCGACGTCAGCGTCGATTTCTCGCCGATCATGGGTCCGACAACGGTCGACGGCTTGTGCGTCTCGACGGGTTGGGGAACGTGGGGCTTCAAGTCGATCCCGGCAGGCGGCGAGATGATGGCGGAGTACATCGCCACGGGTGCGGTTCCCGAGATGATCGCGCCGTTCTCGCTCGACCGATTTGCCGCTGACCATCCGATGGCCGATCAAGGATCGACGGGGACCCGATGATGTTGTTCACTGTGGGTCCGAAGACCGACGAGGGACCGAAGGAGGCGTGCTGATGCTGTTCATCGCGTGCACGAACTGTGGCAGTCGATCGGTGGAGGAGTTCGCCTTCGGGGGCGAGCTCCCGACTGTGCCCGACGACGTCACTGATCCGGACGCCCGTAACGTCGACTACGTGTGGTTCTACGACAACGTTCAAGGTCCGTCGGTTGAACGCTGGTTCCACACGGCGGGCTGCCGCAGATGGACGACCGTGCGGCGCGACACCCGTGTCGACCGGGTCCTTCCCGACGTCGGTTAGTCCGATGCCTGCGGGGCCGTGCCTCGGAGCTGTCGTTGATCCCAGGGGTGAGCGCCAGGAAGTTGCCGACCGCGACGATCCGGCGATCGTCGCGTTCGTGGCGCTGCGCGATCCCGTCCTGCGCAACCAGCTCGGATGCTTCGTCGCCGAAGGTCCTGACGTGCTGGGCCAGGCGATCGCCCTCGGTCTCGAGGTCGTTAGCGCGCTTATCGACGGCCGCCACCCGACACCGGCCGGGCTGCCCTCGAGCTGCTCGGTGTTGGCGGCTTCGCCGAAGCTGATCGGCGAGATCACCGGACTCGGCGTGCACCGCGGGGTACTGGCGCTCGTTCGCCGACCTCGGGAGCGGACCATCGGGGAGGTGCTCGCCGACGCGCGCCGCGTAGTCGTTCTCGAAGGAGTCGAGAACCCCGTGAACGTCGGTCTGATCGCCCGGAGCGCCGCCGGGCTCGGTGTGGACGCGCTCCTGGTGGACGCAACCTCGGCCGATCCGCTCTACCGACGCGCCGTGACCGCGTCGCGAGGCGCCACGCTCCACCTGCCGTGGGGGCGCATCGCATCGGCCGCGGAAGCGCTGGGGGGTCAAGGCTTTCTCACCGTTGCGCTGACCCCGGATCCCGCGGCAGCCGACCTGCGTACGATCGGGATGGTGCGTCACGAGAGGGTCGCACTGCTCGTCGGCACCGAGGGCGTGGGCCTCGGGCCGACCACCTTGGCCGCGGCGGACGTGCGTGCCCGAATCCCGATGGCTCGCGGCATCGACTCGCTCAACGTCGCCACGGCTACCGCCATCGCGTGCTGGGAGTTGACCCGGTAACCCCACCGTCTCGATTGCGTGGCCGGTTGACGCCAGGTTGTCGAGTTTTGCGACGTCGCCGACCCGACAACGCGGCGCCAACTCTCCACCCAGCGTTTGAGCGATCGCGCTGTTGGTCACCCGGCGCGGCTTCGGATCGGCGACAATGGGAGCGTGCGTTCTTCTCTCGCTGACCTCCTTGCCCTCGGTAAGCCGCTTCTGGCCGACGGTGCAACGGGCACGAACTACTTCCAGATGGGGCTCTCGTCAGGCGAGCCGCCGGAGTTCTGGAACATCGATCATCCCGAGCGCGTGCAGGGTCTCTACCGCAGCTTCATCGATGCCGGGTCCGACATCATTCTCACCAACAGCTTCGGCGGCACCGCCCAGCGTCTCAAGCTCCACAAGGCCCAGGATCGCGTAAGTGAGCTTGCTATATTGGCCGCGAGGCTCGCCCGGGAGGTCGCCGATGCGGCGGATCGCCCAGTCGTCGTTGCCGGCTCGGTGGGTCCGACGGGCGAGTTGTTCGATCCGCTCGGCGCGTTGACGCCCGAGATCGCCATCGCCTCGTTTCAGGAGCAGATCGAGGGACTTCGTGACGGTGGTGCCGATGTGATCTGGATCGAAACGATGTCGTCGATTGACGAAGTTCGCGCCGCGGCGCAGGCGGCGATCAATGCCGGGATGCCCTACACCGCAACAGTCTCGTTCGACACCGCCGGCCGCACGATGATGGGACTGCTCCCAAGCGACCTCGTCAGCGTGTTCGACGGCCTTGCCGAGCCGCCGCTCGGGATGGGTTCGAACTGCGGCGTCGGCGCATCCGACATCCTCGTGTCGTTGCTGTACATGTCGAAGCACGGCCGTGACGAGAGCCCCACCTTCATCCTCAAGGGGAACTGCGGCATACCGAAGTTCGTCGGCACCGAAGCGGTGTATTCCGGCACGCCGGAGCTCATGGCGGACTACGCACGGCTGGCGATTGCCGCGGGGGCGACCATCATCGGTGGCTGTTGCGGCACCTCGCCTGAGCACTTGGCGGCGATGCGCGCGGCCATCGACACCTACACGAGCCAGCCGTGTCCAACGGCCGAAGAGATCATCGAGACCATCGGCCCGATGGTCAACGCGCTACCCGGCGCCGCCACGAGCACCCGGTCCCGCGGCCGCCGTCACGACAGCTGAGTGGGCCGGCAGGCTCGCTTGGGCCGGCCGGGCCGTGGAATTTCGAAGCCAGCTGGCCCGAGCTCGCCAGCTGGCCCACGTCCCTCAAAGCTCGGCGAGGTACCCGAGGAG
>JANPFX010000066.1:0-16864 GCA_031423635.1 Acidimicrobiia bacterium
GTGGCCACCGGCATCGCCCACATCTACGGTCGGGACGCGATCACCACCGTGCAGGCTGCCCGAACCCTCTCGGAGTTCTCCGGTGGCCGCTTCCTTCAGGGACTCGGCGTGTCGCATCCCGTCGCCGCGCAGATGCGCGGCGTTGCATGGGAGAACCCGATCGACAAGACGCGTGCGTATCTGACGGCGATGCGCGGCGAGCTCCCGATCCACACCCCCACCGATGCGCCGCCGGTGCCGGTCTACCTCGCCGCCCACGGGCCCAAGATGATGGCCGTCGCTGCCGAACTGGCCGACGGCGCCATGATCTACATGCAATCGCCCGACGGCGTTCGTGAGGCACGGGCCATCCTCGGGCCCGACAAGGCCCTCAACCTCGTCCTTCCCGCCTGCCTGACCACGAACCCCGACGCCGCCCGCAAAGCCGGCCGTCGTGCCCTTGGCATCTACCTCCCGCTTCCGGCCTATCAGCGGGTATGGGCCCGCGCCGGGTTCGACGCCAGCGACTGGAGCGACCGGGGCAGCGACCGCCTCGTCGATGCCTACCTCAACTGGGGTGACATCGCCACGATCCAGACCCGTATGCGCGCGTATGTCGACGCGGGCGTCACCAACATCCTCCTCGCCGCCAACCCCGATCCGACCAATCCCGGTTCCGCGACCGAGCTCATCGAGGCACTCGCACCTTCGTGAGGTAGTGGACGATGCTCGAGACTCCGAGCGCAGCGTCGAGCCAGCGCTCGGCACGTGAGGTCAGCGGCGCGGCCTCAGCTCTGAAGATCGAGTTCAGCAAACCCCACCGCGTGCACTACGAGGGACCACGTCGGCCGGAGCTGCGACGTGCGGCAGCTCAGGAGTGTTCGAGGTGCCAACCGGCCCGGTCGAGCACGAGGCGGTGCCGCGGCCCGGGGGCGGCGATGTCGACGGCATCGTCGGCATGCTCGTAGGCCATGTCGCCGGCCCAGGCCAGCGTGAGCGGATCGGTGGAGATGACGCGGGTGTGCATTCGCGGCGGCGTATGCAAGCGGAGCCGACGCAGGAGATCATCGACGTCGTTGGCATGGGAGATGTGATGCAGCGTCGTCCACGTGGGCGGGGCGAGCGGAAGCGATCCCTCGGCATTGCGGGCGAGTGCGTCCTCCGGGGTGACCCACTGGTGAGCGGTCGCCTCCTCCAACGCAAGTTCTACGTCGCCGCTCGGCGCCGGCGCGACGAAGAACCATGTGGAGAACCGTCGGGCCTCGGTCGGGGGCGGCATCCAGTGCGACAGCGCGGCCATCGCCGTGGGGTCGACGATCAACCCCGTCTCCTCCTGCGCCTCGCGAACGGCAGCGCGTCGGGCCGCGGCCAGCTCGTGGGCGAGGTCGATGTCGGCGATCGGCACACGGTCGTCGGGATCGACCTTGCCGCCGGGAAACACCCACATGCCGGCGAACGCTCCCCGGCCGACTCGCTGGAGCATGAGCGTCTCCACCCGACCGGCCTGCGCCTCGCCAGCATCGCGGACAAGGATGACGGTCGACGCCGCGATGAGGGGCGACGAAGCCCCCGGAGCAGCGGGGGCAAAATCGGCAGACGAGGAGCTCACGGCTGCCGTTCTAGTTCTTCGCTCTCCCAAGGCTGCAATGCATCCGACCAACTCGGAACCGAACGGTGCTCGAGTCGTTCGGCCGCCCTGGCGGCAATGCAACGGGACCGACGGGCCCGACGGCAGTAGCCTCGCCGACCGTGTCCACCGACTCGACGACTGCATTGCACGAGGAGCTCACCGCTCGGGAGGCGATCCAGCGCCGGACGCTACGGGTGCTGATGGTCAGCCAGACCCTCGGCTCCGCTGGGAACTCGGTCGCCGTCACCGTCGGCGGGCGTGCCGCGAAGTCGATGCTCGGAGCCGACACGTTTGCCGGATCCGCCAGCGCCGCCGTCACGCTCGGTGGAGCGGTGGCCGGGTTGACACTTTCCGCGGTGATGGCTCGTCGTGGCCGCCGACCGGGGTTGTTCCGGGGCTACGCGATCGCCTTCGTCGGAGCGATCGCAACCGTCATCGCGCTGGAGAACCGCGCCTTCATCCTGTTCCTCGTTGCCCTGCTGTTCTTCGGGGTCGGACAGGGAACCAACCTCCTCTCGCGCTATGCGGCTGCCGACCTGGCGACCACCGCGAACCGCGGAAAGGCGATCTCGCTGTTGCTCTTCGGCTCCACCTTCGGTGCGGTGAGCGCTCAGGTCCTCGTGGGTCCGTGCGAGCGGGCTGCCCGCAGCCTCGGCTTGTGGGGTTACAGCGGACCGTTCGTCTTTGCCGCCGTGATGCTGGTGATCGGCGCCACCAACGTGGTCGTCCGGTTACGGCCCGATCCCCTCGTCGTCGCCGGGCGGGTCGACGCAAACGCTCCTGGTGGCTTCCGACTCCCACCGCTCCGTCCCGCGCTCCGGGTGATCAGCGGATCGCCGATGGCCAAGATCGGACTGAGCTCGATGATCGTCGCCCAGGCATCGATGGTGGCGGTGATGACCATGACACCGATCCACATGGCCGACCACGGGCATTCCGGAACCCTCGCCGGCTACGTCATCGCCGTCCACGTGATCGGGATGTTCGGCCTTGCCCCGCTGGTGGGTCGATTCGTCGATCGCGCCGGTCGGGTCGTGGCCATCGCGGTCGGCGCATCGATCCTCGTTGCGTCGACCATCGTGTCGGCACTCTCCGGATACGAACCGGCGTTGCTGTTCCTCGGGCTGTTCCTGCTCGGGCTCGGATGGAGCTTCGCCATGATCGGCGGATCCACGCTTGTTTCGGAGTCGGTGGATGAGCGAGACCGGGTCATGGTCCAGGGCTCGGCCGATCTCCTGATGAGCGTGTGCGGCGGATCGGCGGCGTTTGCTTCGGGATTCATCAAGCGCTCGTTCGGCTTCCACATGCTCGCCAACGTCGGCACCGTGGCGACCCTCTCGCTGCTGGTGCTCGCCTGGCGGACACTCCGCCTTCACGGCTCGGCGGTCCGACCGGCGGTGTGAGCCGCTCATCGGGTTCGCCCGACTACTCTTTACGGGTTCATCTGTGCCCCGCGTGTGCGAGGCCCTGACAAGGAGATTCGTCCGGTGGCCATTCGCGCCAAGCTCACGACCGTTGCCACTTCGGCCGCACCTGGCAGCAGTGCCGCAGACAGGCCCAAGGTGGAGCGCACCGAGGAGGAAAAGACCGCTCGCAAGGAGCGCGTCCAGAAGGCCAAGGACGCACTTGCCCGCTCGGCCACCCTCAAGGGCGACCACGTGGCTCCCGGACGCGCCGCGCTGAAGCTGTTCCTCCAGCGCCTCAACGAGCGCAACCAGCCCGACGACGCGACGTTCGACGCGCTGCTCGAGGCTCCCTTCAAAGCACCGCCGAAGAAGAAGACGAACGACCGCCGCTTCTGACGCAACGCACGGGAGCAAGACGCTGACCGGCGTCACGCTCCTCGCGATCAGAATGGCGTGGTGAGCCTGACGATCGTCGACCTGGGTGAACTCGACGAGCCTCTGGGCGTTGAGTTCGCGCATCGCCTCGGGGCGCTGCACATCGCCGAATGGGGTCACCTCTACGACCCCGGTGTCTGGAACGCCACGATCGCCGTCGGTGAATTCATCTCCATGCGCGACCCGAGCAGCGCGAGCCGTACCCTGGTGGCCTTCGACGGCGCACCTTCGAGCAGCACGCTCGTCGGATCCGTGTCGATTCTGGAAACGGACGATCTCGAAGGCTGGGCGCACCTGCGTCCATGGCTGGCCAGCCTCCTCGTCCTTCCTTCGGGACGAGGGCGCGGCGTGGGCGCAGCGCTGACCGACGCCGCCGTACGTCTCGCCGCACAACGCGGCGATCACTACGTGCACTTATTCACCCCGGAGCACGCCGAGTACTACCAACGGCTCGGCTGGCGCGTTGTCGCACCTGCCCTCGCCTCCGGCCGGGGCGTAACGGTGATGGCTCGGGGAACCGACGTGCGCTCGGCGCGGCGCTCCGTGGTCAGCCGATGGGTCGGCGACCCCGACATCGGCGGCGCATACTCGTACCTGCGTCCCGGTGGCACATCGGCCGACCGCGACGCCCTCGGCGCCGAGGTGCTTCCCCGGGTGTGGCTGGCGGGCGAGTACACCTGGTCAGCCGGCCCGGGAACGCTTCACGGTGCGTGGTTCAGCGGCGAACGGGCCGCCTCTGCCGTCCTTCGACGCCAAGACGTCCAGCGGATTGCCGTGATCGGTTCGGGCATGGCCGGTCTCGGCGCCGCCCGTCCGCTTCACGAGGCCGGGCGGGTGGTGGAGATCTTCGAATCATCCGCTCAGCCCTTCGGCCGCGCCGCGACCGACCGAACGGTTGGGGGACCGATCCATCTCGGTGGAGCGTGGATGCACGGCATCGTCGGCCATCCGCTTCGTGCCGTTGTCGACGCGACCCCGTGGAGCTGGGACCATGCGCCGACGTTCGTCGTCGGTCACGGTCGGCTCGGCGAGGAGGACGAGTCGCGTCTGGCTGCGTTGTATCAAGAGTTGGAGACCCGACTCGATGCACTGCCCGACGACAACCGTGCACTGGGACCGTCTCTTCGGGCAATCGTCGCCGATCTCGCCGAGCACGCGCTCGATGCAGCGGTACTCATGTGCTGGGCGCGCGGTGAGTTCGAGAACCTCTACGCCGCTCCCCTCGATGATCTTGCCTTGGTCGGACGGTCGGAGCAGTACGAGCTCCCCGGCAGCGATCACCTCATCACGTCGCCGCTCGACACCGTCCTCGAAACGTTGAGCAGCGCGCTTACTATCACTCTCGACACTCGGGTCGTTGCCGTCGCGTCGACCGGCGGTCTTGTAACACTGGACTTTGCGAGCCGTCCCTCGGAGTCGTTCGACGCAGTCATCTGCGCAACACCACTCCCCCCGATCAAGAGCGGACGCCTCGTGTTCGATCCGCCGATCCCCGACGAAATCGTCTCGTCGATGAACCGGATCGGATGCGGGCCCATCGCCAAGGTGGTCACCACCTTCGACGAACCGTTCTGGACGCCTCATCGGGCGTTCTCGCTCACCGGCGATGGGCCGCAGCCGCTCGAATTCTTCGTCGATGTGTCGACGGTGGTCGGCCAACCGACGCTCTGCGGGTTCGCGGTGGGTGAGCACGCCGCGCTCGTGGAGGCGATGACCGAGGACGAGCGGTGTCGCCTGGTCGACCGCCTCCTGACCGAAGCCGGAGTGCGAACGCGCTGACTCGGGCCCTCAGGTTCCGGCCACTCCGTCGGGCACCTGGGCCAGCACGCCGCGAAGCACCTGGGCCGCGCCCATGAGGGCAGCGCTCTCGAAGGGCACGACGACCTTGGTGTTGTCGCTGTCGGCGAACTTGCTGAGCGCATCGAGTTGCAGGATCGCCAGCAGTGTCGGATCCGGTGCCGCAGCCTTGATGGCCCCGTAGATGCTGGCAATGCCGATCGCCCGACCCTCCGCTTCCAGGATGGTCGCCTGCCGATTGCCTTCGGCCCGCAGGATCGCGGCCTGCCGCTCTCCCTCGGCCGCCTTGACGGCTGCCTGCGAGTTGCCGTCGGCGACATTGATGGCCGACTGCCTGGTGCCCTCGGACTGGAGGATCTTCGCCCGCGCTTCCTGGTCGGCCTGCTTCTGCAGAGCGAGGGCGAGGAGGATCTGCGGAGGAGGAGCGATCTCGACGATCTCGATCCGGTTGATCCGGATCCCCCATTTGTCGGTGACCGCTTCCATCTGGTTCTGGACGTCGGTGTTGATCCGCTCGCGTTCCGACAGCGCCTGGTCGAGGGAGAGCGTGCCGATCACCGAGCGGAGGGCCGTGCGGGCGAGGGCGTCAATGGCGACGTCGAACGAGGCGATGCTGAACAATGCCTGCTTGGCATCGACGATCTGCGTGAAGATCGTGGCGTTGACGGTGACCACGACGTTGTCCTTGGTGATGACCTCCTGACGGTCGCCCGGGCGGGGGATCTCACGGATGTCCACTCGCTGGAGCGAGTCGATGAAGGGCGCCAGGATCACGAGACCGGGCTCATGCGTCTTGCGATACTCGCCAAGGCGCTTGACGACACCGACCTCGCCCTGTTGGACGATGTTGATCATGCGTCGGAGCGCGAAGAGGATCACGAGAACGACGAGCCCAGTGATGGCGAGTCCGGCTGATGCGGAGGAACTGAGGGCAATCATGAGATGGCTTCTTTCGGTCGGCGTTACTCAGTCGGGTAGACGAGGAGCGTGGTGCCTTCAACCGAGATGACGACAGCGGGGTCGTCTTTCCCGATGGTCGTGTCGGCAAGACTCCGGGCCAGCCACGTCTCGCCTGCCAGCATCACGTGGCCACCCGGACGCTCGGTCACCTCGTCCGAGACGACGACCCGCTGACCGACGATGCCGCCGTGAACGCCCACCGCGGCCGGTGCTCCACGTGGGCGCAGCAATGCTCTGCTCACGTACGGTCGGCCGAGCAGAATCCCCAAGGCACACACCGACACGGCGGCCAGCCCCTGGACGGCGTGGGCGCCGGGCGCGAAGACCGACACGGCCGCTCCGGCGAGCGCTCCAACCGCTCCGAAGAACGCGAAGAAGGCGAGGTGGTGCAGCTCAACGGCGAACAACGTCAACGCCAGCACGATCCACGCCGCGGTCACCATGTCACCCTCACACTCGTAAACGTACAACCGCTCGCTCAACTCGCGTCACCGATGCCCACGAGCAGCCGTTTCAGTGGCCTCGGCGTTCACGTTTCTCCGGCAACGGCGTGACCATGGCCAAAGGGCGGAGCCGAGTCGACGTCCTATTCTGAGCGGATGCTCCCAGCTGACGACCCGCTGGTGACATCCCTGACCGCGCTGGTCCACGATGGGGACCTCCGCGGCCTGAGCACGTTGCTGAGCGTCCATCCGTCGTTGGCCTCGGAACGTTTCGGCGACACCGAGATGTCGTGCACCGCGTTGCACATTGCCACTGACTGGCCCGGGCACTACCCCTCGGTGGCGGAATCCGTCCAGGTGCTGGTAGCGGCCGGAGCGCCGATCGACGGACGCTTCGCCGGCCCGCATCGCGAGACGGCGCTGCACTGGGCGGCCAGCTCGGATGACGTCGATGCGCTCGACGCCCTGCTCGACGCGGGTGCCGACATCGAGGCTGACGGTGCGGTGCTGACCGACGGAACCCCGCTCGCGGATGCCGTCGTGTTCGCCCAGTGGAACGCGGCGCGGCGCCTGGTGGAGCGGGGCGCGCGGATGACGATCTGGCAGGCCGCCGCGCTCGGCCAAGACGAAGAGCTCGCCCGGCTCCTCGACGAGGGCACCCACACCGGACCCGACCTCACGAATGCGTGTTGGCACGCGTGCCGGGCCGGGCAACCCCACACGGCCCAGGTGTTGGTGGCTGCGGGGGCCGACCTCGACTCGCTCGGCTACGAGAACCTGACGTCGCGACAGGCCGGTGTGGCCTCCGGAAGCAACGACCTCGTGGCTTGGCTCCGGGGGGTCTAGTCCGCGGGTTCCGCACCCACCTCCGAAAGAGCCGGCGCGAACAGCGCGAGACCGAGGCAGTCCGGCTCAGCCGGGCACACGTTTCCGGAGGCTGATCTTGTCGAGCTTGCCGGTCGGGGTCATCGGCATGTCGGCGATCATCTCGATCGCCGCCAACCGGGCGTCGGCATCGGGCTGGGCGTCGTAGAACGCCCGAAGCGCGCGAGCGTCCAGGCTCTCCGCCTCGGGCCACAGCGTCACCACGGCCACGGGTCGGCCGCCAGCTGGAATCACCGCGGCATAGCGGACCGACGGATGACGCTGGAGCGCTTCCTCGATCGGGCGAGGGTAGATCGGGCCCGTCGGCGACTCGATCCGCTCCGATACGCGGCCGAGCGTGGTGACGAATCCTCCCGCGTCCATCCGTCCGACGTCGCCGGTGTGCAGCCAGCCATCGCGCGTTGCCTCAGCGGTCTTCTCCGGATCGTTCCAGTAGCCGATCATGAAGCCGCCTCGGATGCAGAGCTCTCCCGGTTGGCCGACGGGGACTTCCTCGCCGAGGTCGTCGAGCGCGCGAACCTCCTTGTCCGGAAGGGGTTCGCCGACCGCGCCGAGCCGCTCGTCGCTGGGGCGTGAGGGCCGGCCCAGGGCCACGAACCCTCCGAGCTCGCTTTGTCCGTAGCTCTCGCAGAACGCCACACCGAGTTCGTCGAAGTATGCGCGCTTGAGTTCCGGAGCGACGGGAGCGCCGCCGGAAGCGACGAGCCGAAGCGCCTGTGGCGCCCCTCCCCGCTTGCGTGACTCTACGAGCAGATCGGTGAGGAACGGTGGGTTCGCCGGAAAGTACGTGCACCTATTGTCGTCGAGGTCCTGCCATACCGCGATGGGGTCCCATTGCTTGCGAAGGCCCACGGTCATCCCGCGGTGGACTCCGGGAAGGAGGTTGACCACGAGCCCGTACGACGAGGCCAACCCGGTCGCCCCGAGCGAGGAGTCGTCCGGTCCGAGACCGAGTCGCTCGGCAATACAGGCGGCGGCGCGACTCGTAAAGCCGTGGGCGAGGACCGCACCCTTCGGACGGCCGGTGGAGCCGGAGGTGAACGACAGGTGGGCGGGCATCGTGTCATCAACGGCAACTGACGGTGTGGCCGCCGGCGCTCCGCTCAGCGCATCAGCCCAGGCGATGGCCCCCTCCTGGGGACCGTCCATGCAGTAATACGTCGTGATGCTCGGCATCTTCGCTCGGTCACGTTCGATCGCCGGCAGCGCGTCGTGGGTGTAGACGAGGACCTTCGGCGTGCACGCCTGCACGTAGTCCGCCAGTTCATCGACGACGAGCACGCTGATGTGCGCGCTGATGGCCCCGATCTTCCAGGCACCCCACATCGCCACGATGTAGTCGAGCCCGTTGTGGGCGAGGATGCCGACGCGGTCCCCCGGGCGAACACCGGCGTCCCAGAAAGCCGACGCTGCCCGATCGGTTGCCGCCTCTGTCTCGGCGAAGCTGAGCGATCGACCGCGGTCGCTCCACCGGAGGAATATTGCGTCCGGGGTTCGGTGCGCGGCCCGGTGGAGGAGATCGGGAAAGGTCGTGAAGGCCATCCCCCATACTGTTCCGTTCGGCCGGCGGATCACACCCCGCAGTGTTACCGATGCGCGAATTCTTCGATTGGCCACGGCGAACCGAAGCGCCCGCCGTCGATGCGCCATGCTGGAGCCCATGGACGTGATCATCCGAAATGCCGACCTCATCGCGACCGTCGACGACCAGCGTCGCGAGATAAGCGGCGGCTGGATCGCCCTCACCGGAAACCTGATCACCGGGATCGGCGGGCCCGAGAAGACGCCGAGCGCCGCGGAGACCTCCGGTGCCACGGTTATCGATGCTGCCGGCTGCCTCGTGACCCCGGGTCTCATCAACACCCATCACCACATCTACCAGAACCTCACGCGCGCATACCTTCCGGCCACGAACGGCACCCTCTTCCAATGGCTCACCACCCTCTACCCGGTCTGGAGTCAGCTCGACGAGGAAGCGGCCTACATCAGCGCCTGGATCGGGCTGGCCGAGCTGGCGCTCGGCGGCTGCACCACCAGCACCGACCATCTCTACGTACACCCCAGGGGTGGTGGTGACCTCATCACGGCGGAGATCGCCGCGGCGACCGAGCTCGGCTTCAGGTTCCACCCGACCCGCGGTTCGATGAGTCTCTCGCAGAAGGACGGGGGACTCCCGCCCGACTCCGTGGTGCAGACCGACGAGGAGATCCTCGCCGACTCGGAGCGTCTGGTGAAGCAGCATCACGACGCGTCCTTCGGCGCCATGGTGCGCGTGGCGCTGGCACCGTGCTCGCCCTTCTCCGTCACTCCCGCCCTCATGAAGGCGACAGCGGAGTTGGCGGAGAAGCTCGACGTCCGCCTGCACACCCACCTCGCCGAAGACCCAGATGAGGACACGTTCTGCTTGGAGACCTTCGGCCGCCGCCCCATCGAACAGTTCGAGGAGGTCGGCTGGGGCACGGACCGCTCGTGGGTCGCCCATTGCATCTACCCGAATGCCGACGAGATCACCCGCCTCGGCCGATGGGGCACCGGGGTGGCGCACTGTCCCTCGTCGAACTGCATGATCGGTGGTGGTGGTATCGCCCCGGTCCGGGACTACCGCGCCGCCGGAGTGCCGGTCGGTCTCGGGTGCGACGGGTCGGCATCGACCGACTCGGCGTCGCTGTGGATGGAGGCCCGCAACACGCTGCTACTCGGACGGCTCCGTGAAGGCCCGACCAAGTTTTCCGCCCGTGACGCGTTGGAGGTCGCGACGCGCGGCGGGGCGTCGTGCCTCGGCCGTGACGGCGAGATCGGTCAACTGCGGGTGGGGGCGATGGCCGACGTGGTCGTGTGGCCGCTCGGCGGCGTGCTGTTCGCAGGGGCGCATACCGACGCCATCGAAGGATGGCTGCGGTGCGGTCCGTTCGCCCCCCGCCACACCATCGTCAACGGACGCTTCGTCGTCCGCGACGGCTCCCTCGTCCACCCGGCCCTCGACGACCGCCTCGCCACCCACCGCGCCGTCGCCCTCCGCTGGCAGTCCGCTGCGCTGGCGGCGCACTGACCCGGGGCACTGACCCTCCCACCACAGGAACCCGTGGGCCAGCTAGCTCGCTTGGGCCAGCTGGCTTCGATTTCCTGCGGGTTTCCTGGCCCGAGCGAGCCTGCTGGCCCACCGAAGTTTGGTTGCGGGAGGTATGGGCTAGCGGCTGACGACCATGACGATGAGACCGGCGGCGACGACCAGGGTTGCCGCCAGGCGCCGCTTTCCGCCGGACTCGCCGAGCGTCTTCCAGCCGATCAGCGCGGCGAGGACCACACTCGATTCGCGCAGCGCCGTGACGTAGCCGACGGGTGCCGAACGGAACGCGACCTGCACCATGAAGTACGTCAGCGTCGAGGCCAGTGCGGCGAGTGTCAGCCGCCGATAGTTGGCGACCATCGTCGCCCGCATCTCCGACGCCCGGCCACGCACGAGACCGTAGGTCGTCGTCGTGAGGCCGGTGCCGAGATGGGCGGCGAACGCGTAGCGAAGGGTGCCGCTCGTCCGAATGCCCTTGGCATCGGAAAGCGAATACGCGCCGATGGTGAACGCCACGATCACCGCGTTGCGAAGGGCCGTCGATCGACGAAAGCCGGCGAGAAGGAAGAGCCCGCAACCGACGGTACCGATGCCGAACGCGGTGAGGGGACGAAGTGAGTCACTGAGGAGCGCGACCCCTCCGACCGCCGCCAGCATCGCTCCTCCACCTCGGGCGATCGGGTACACGAAGGAGAAGTCGCCGGTGTCGTAGGCCTTGGCCAGGAAGATGCAGTACGGCAGGTGCACCGACCCGGAGACGACGACCCATACCCACGACCGCCCGGGCAGACCTCCGAACAGGAACACGATCGGCGCGCAGATCATCGCGGCGATCGTGAACTGCCCCCACAGCATGAGGAATCTGTCCCCGGTCGCCTGCTTGACGGCAAGGTTCCATCCGGCGTGCAGGACCGCCGCGCCGAGCGCGAGCGCGGTGGCGGTCAGCACCCCGTGACCCGGCGCACACTCAGCGCCGTGCCGTCGAGTCGACCACGGTGGCGAGACCGTTGAAGACCGTATGGCGGACGACCCCGTGCAGCGTTCGTCCGGCGTAGGGGGTGTTTCGGGCCTTCGATGCGAGCGCCGCGGGGTCGACAGTCCACGTGGCGGAAGGATCGACGACACAGAGGTTCGCGGCGCGTCCGACGGAAACGTGCCCGTGGCGGTCGTCGGCCTTGGCGATGCGAGCCGGTCCGCTCGAGAGCAACGAGAAGACCCGGGCGATCGGCATGTCCAGTTCCGTGATCGCCAGCGACAGCGCGGTCTGCAGGCCGAGCATCCCCGGCGGCGCGTCGAGCATCGACTGCTCCTTGGTTTCCGGAGTGTGGGGGGCGTGATCGGTGGCGATGGCGTCGATGGTGCCGTCGGACAACCCCGCCTTCACTGCGGCGATGTCGGCGTCGGTGCGCAGAGGCGGATGCACCTTGAAGACCGTGTCGTAGCCGGCCAGGCACGCGTCCGTCAGCGTGAAGTGATGCGGTGCGGCTTCGGCCGTCACCGGCAACCCGTCGGCCTTGGCCCGACGGATCAGCTCGACGGAACCGGCCGTCGACATGTGCAGGAAGTGCACGGGCGTTCCGGTGCGCCGGCACAGCGCGATGTCGCGCATGACCATGAGCTCCTCGGCCTCCGACGGTTGACCCGGAAGACCTAAGCGCGCTGACCATGCACCTTCGTGCATCACGCCTCCCTCGGAAAGCGCGGCGTCTTCGCAGTGCTGCGCCAGGGTAACGCCGAGGGAGCTTGCGTATTCGAGCGCCCGGCGCATGAGCCGGTTGTTCTGCACCCCTGCGCCGTCGTCGGTGAAGATGCGCACGCCGAGCTCGGCCATCTCGGCCATCGGTGCCAGCCGCTCTCCGGCCCGGCCGACGGTGATCGCTCCCGCGACGAGAACCTCGCACAGTCCGGCCGTGCGACCCAGACGCAGCACCTGCTCGACCACCGCGGCCGAGTCGATCGCCGGGGTCGTGTTCGGCATGGCGACAACAGCGGTGTAGCCGCCGAGCATCGCTGCGCGCGAACCGGTCTCGATGGTCTCGGCGGCCTCGTTCCCCGGTTCGCGTAGGTGGGTGTGCAGGTCGACAAGGCCAGGGCCGACGACGCAGCCGGCCGCGTCGAGCACCTCCCCCCCGCTCGGCACCTCGACGGAACCGCCGATAGCGACGATCCGGCCGTCGACGACGAGCACGTCGGCGCGAACGGGATCCGAGGAGCCGTCGGTGAGGACGGAGCCGCCGCGGATGGCGAGCGCAGGGGTGGTCATGAACGTTCTCCGGTCAGTAGTTCGAACAGCACTGCCATGCGGACCGCGACGCCATTGGCGACCTGCTGGGTGATGACGGTGTTGGGGCGGTCGGGAACCGAGGGACCGATCTCGACGCCTCGGTTCATCGGGCCGGGATGCATGACGAGAACGTCGTCTCGTAAGCGCGCTGATCGTTCGTCGGTGAGGCCGTAGATCGACGTGTACTCCCGCAACGACGGAACCAGTGCCTCCGTGGTGCGTTCCATCTGCATGCGGAGCAGATAGATCACATCGACACGGCCGAGGACCGCTTCGATCTCGTGTTCGACCTTGACCGGCCAGCCATCGAGCGACGGAGGGAGCAGGGTCGCCGGGGCCACGAGGGTGACCTCGGCCCCCAACGCGGTGAACGCCTGGACGTTCGAGCGGGCGACCCGGGAGTGCTTGATGTCACCGACGATGGCGATCGAGCGGCCCTGGAGGCTCCCGAGACGCTTGCGGATCGTGTAGCAGTCGAGCAACGCCTGGGTCGGGTGCTGATGCCAACCGTCGCCGCCGTTCACCACGCTGGCCTGTGTCCATCCTGCGATTTGCAGTGGCACACCCGCTGCCTTGTGACGGACCACCAGGGCGTCGATGCCCATGGCCTCGATCGTCTCGACGGTGTCACGGATCGACTCGCCCTTGTTGGCGGAGCTGGTCGACACCGAGAAGGTCATGACGTCGGCGGACAGGCGCTTGGCCGCGGTTTCGAAGCTGAGCCGTGTGCGGGTGGAATCCTCGTAGAACAACGACACGACCGTCTTGCCCTGGAGTGCGGGGATGCGGGGCACCTTGCGCTGGCTGACCTCGACGAAGCGATCGGTCAGCGTGAGCATGTGGTCGAGTTCGTCGGCGCTGAGGTCCTCGATCGAGAGCAGATGCTTCACGACAACACCACCCCGTCTGCCGTGGCCCGCACCGATTCCGTTCGCGACGTCGGCAGGTTCTTCCCGACAAAATCCGGTCGGATCGGCAGTTCGCGGTGGCCGCGGTCGACCATGACGGCCAACTGCACAGCCTTCGGGCGGCCATACTCCCGCAACGCGTCGAGACCGGCACGCACCGTTCGTCCGGTGAAGAGCACGTCGTCGACGAGCACCACGACGGCGTCGTGAACCGGGAAGCCGAAGACGCTCTGCATCGGCGTGACCGTTCGCAGTTCCAGGTCGTCGCGGTAGAAGCTGGCGTCGATCCGTCCGACGGGCACCGGATTGCCGAGGGCTTCGAGCGCGGCACCCAGAGCCTCGGCAAGCCACACGCCGCCCTTCATCAGTCCGACGAGCACAACACCCTGGGTGCCCTCGTTGCGCTCGACGATTTCGTGGGCCATCCGTCGGACGGCCCGGTCGACGCCCGCTGCGTCGAGCACCTCTCGTCGCGCACGGGCGAGAGCGGGTCCATCGGGCCCTGTGGGGGCGACGAGCCCCGGTTCGAGTGCCATGTTCTCTCCTCTCCGTATGAGCCTCACGGGACTCATTTCACGGATGTGAGGGCACAGGCTATTCGCGCCGACCTGCTCGGCGCGCCCGATGCGGGGACGTGCGCCGGTGCAATGGGTCCATCCGCGTAGCCTGGATGTCGTGGAGCCCACCGACACGACGGATCCCACCCCGGGCGGTCCGGAGCGGGCCGTCGAGGCGTGGGCGGCCTACGACGACGACCGGGTCATTGTCGACATCACCGAGGTAAGCGCTTTCGTCTCCACGAACCACGTGTACCGCTGTTCGCTGAGCGACGGCTCGGCAGTTATCGCCAAGGTGTCGTCGTACGGTTCGTACTTCCTGTTCTGCGAAGACCACGACCGGCTGCACGCCTGCCATCGGCTGCTCGAGGGGACCCGCCACGCCCGGCTCCTCGCCGATGTGCTCACCCAGGACGGACGGCCGTTCACCCACTAAGACGGCCGCACCTGGGTGGTGTTCTACGACGAGGTTCCCCGAGGGCGCTCCCTCCCCCGCATCCTCACCGACGGCCAGATCACGACGTTCGCCCAGGAGATCGCGCTCTTCCACCGGGCGTGCGCCGACATCGCCCCGAAGATCCCACTGACCAGCACGTCGATCAAGGCCGACGCCATCCACCTGCTCGACCTCGTGACCAATCCGCGGTCGGCGAAGCGGTTCGTCCTGAACGCTGCGCAGCTCGCCGTCGTGGCCCAGCACACGCACGACTTCCTCGTCACGCTCGACACCCTGCGTTACGACTACTGGCCCAAGATGCCGGTGCTCATCGACTGGAACCTCGGCAACTTCTCCATCACCGGCGAGGAAGGCGACGACGACTTCCGGCTCTACAGCCGGTGGGACTATGACTGGTTCCGCATCGAGCCCCGCATGATGGACTTCTACTTCCTGTCGCGTGTTTCGTCGTCGACGGGTGACCGGACGCACTTCACCTACTCGCCCCATACGCTCGTGGAGCCACGGTTCATCCAGTTCCTCACCGCATATCACCGCATCTTCCCCCTTCGGCCCGACGACATCGCGTTCACCCGTGAGGCGTATCGGTTCTTCATCCTCCACTACGTCATCGCCAACGGAGACCGGTTCTTCCGCGACGATCTCTGGAAACGCCTCCAAAAGGAAGCAGTGAGCATCTACCTCCCCGCCGTCGACGATCTCGATCTCCGCCCGCTGCTCGACGTGGTCACGCTGTGACGGTTCGACTCGTCGACCTCGGCGCGGTCGACGCGCCTGTGCGCCTCCACCTTCCGCCGAGCCGATCCGGCCTGCCCCACGCCACTCCCGGTGTGTGCGCCACCTGGGACAAGCCGGTTCCGGTCGACCTCACCCGGCTCCACGGCATGGACCTCGAGGACTGCGCCTGGCTGGTGCGAAGCGTCGAAGGCGTGCCGCTCACCGTATCGACGGCGTCCATTGCAGCACTGGTAAGCGCGCGGATTATCTGTGCCGGTACGAACGAGACGTTCACCAATGTCGACGAGATGCTCGCCGCCGACATCATCGTCTTCGAAGGCCTGAACCTTTCTGATCTCCCCAGGGTCGGGTTCACCCTCACGGTCGCCAGCAACATCCACGCTCACGTGCGGGACTTCGATTGGACGGTGTAGCACTGCGGGCTGCCCTCGCCGGGTCGCGCTTCTCCGATGTTCGGGCCGTCGACTCGATCGACTCGACCAACCAGGCACTGCTCGCGTGGGCCATCGCCGGACGTGACGACGCCGGCACGACCGTCGCCGACGGTGCGGTTCTCATCGCCCGCTCGCAAACCGCCGGCCGTGGCCGGCTCGGACGGACGTGGATCGCTCCCCCGGACTCCGCGTTGCTGATGACGGTGCTCGTCGACACCACGGCGATGCCGATCGAGCGTTGGCCGATGCTTTCCTTCGCGATGGGCATGGCGGTGGTCGAGTGTGCGGCTTCACTGGGTGTCGACGCATCGCTGAAGTGGCCGAACGACGTCGTTGTCGCCGATGCCGCCGCGCCGTTCGGATATCGCAAGCTCTCCGGCATCCTCGCCGAGTCGCAACTCGGCGAGGGTCGGCGATTCGTCGTGGTGGGCATCGGTATCAACCTGGTTCGTCCGGCGTCGCTCGACCCCGCGCTCGGACCTGACGCCGTGCCGACGTGGCTCGACGACCACGCGTCGCTCCCCTCGCTCGAAGCCTTCACCGCCGAAGTGCTGACGGCGTTCGAGCGTTTCGCGGCGACCCTGTCGAGCAGCCCGTCGCGGTTTGTCGACCGCTACCGGACCGTCTGCTCCACGATCGGCCGCGTCGTGGAGGCCGATCTCGGCGGACGGCGGGTGGTCGGAACGGCGGCCGACGTCGATGCGTCGGGCCACCTCATCATCGAGGTCGCGTCCGCCGCCGGCACCGAGCGTCTTGTGCTGTCGGCCGGCGACGTGGTCCACCTCCGTCCCGCGGTGTGACGAATCGAGCACTGCATCTCGCCTCGAGGCGTCGGCCGACCGCCGGCGGCCGGATACGCCCCCAGAGTCGGTAACGTTCGGGCA
>JANPFX010000067.1:0-3093 GCA_031423635.1 Acidimicrobiia bacterium
GAGGTCGACGACCTGGGTCGCCTCGCTCAACTCGAACGTCGCCAGCTGCCGACCGTCCGGGGAGTAGGCGCCGAACTGACCCGTGGCGATCTCCACCTTGCCGGTGGTGAGGTCGATCATGAGGCCGCCATTGGTGAGCAGGGCGAGGAAGATCTTGGTGCCGTCGGGGCTCCAGGAGAGCGCTGCCGCGACGTCGATGGGGACCGGGATCGTCCGGGTCAGCTTCAGCCTCGGGAACTCGTAGAGGTCGAGCCCGCCGGGTCTCGGTACGGCGAGCTGGCGACCGTCCGGCGAGAACGTTGGCGGCCCGAGGGCGTACAGCGGAGCCGCGACCGCGGTTCCGGCGCGCATGTCGAAGACGGTCGCACTCAGTCCTGCTCGGCTGGTTGCGACCGCATACCGACCGTCGGGCGAAAGGACGGGAGCCCACGTACTCTGGGTGCCAGGCGGCGGTGTCGGCCGGATGATCGTCGGATCGCTGATGGCCGGGCCGATCGGAGCGAAGGTGTCGGCACGGTAGGTCCGGGCACTTTGCGCGCCGGCCACGAGCAACGTGCTGCCGTCGGCCGATAGGGCGACCGCTCCCTGCAGGCCGGTGTCGGTGACGACCGAGGATAGACCCCGGAGATCCAGCGCGACGAGGCGGGACCCGTCGTAGCCGAGCACGTTGCGACTCGAGAGGGCGACCGTGACCGCCGGCCCCCCAAGGGGGAATGATCGTTGACTCCGCAGGTCAGGCGCCACGAGGAACACCCGCGTAGTGACGTCTGAGACCAGGATCTCGCCGCTCGGGAGAGGCACCAGTGCGTGGAAGAGCGGGGCGGGGGTGGCCCGGGCGACCTCTTGCAGCGTCCGGGCGTCGTACTCCACCAGAATGTCGCTGGAGGACGGCGTCACCTCGCCGACGTACAGCCGCGCACCATCGGCCGAGTAGGCAGCGGCGGTCGCTCCCGCAGGGAAGTCGCGCATCACGCCCGTCTCGAGTGCGATGACATGCGACCTGATGGGTGGGAAGTTGCCCGTGGTGACGACGAGCTGTGTGCCATCGGGGCTTGCCACCAGCAGCGTCACCGTGTTGGTGAAATCGAAGACTCGGCTTGGCTTCGTTGCGCCGCGATCGATCAGCTGGACCTGCTTGCCGTTGGCGAGGGCAAGTCGGCCCCCGGCAACGTACGCAACGGGGATTGCCTGCCCGAAGAAGGCACCGGGTGCGACGTGCAACGGGGTGCCGATGAGTGCCCCCGAGCTAACGTCGTGGCGTTCGACGAGTCCGGTGCGCGACGCGCTGGCGATTTCGGTCCCGTCGATGCTGACGGCCACGTCGGCTCTTTCGTCGGTCGTCCAACGAACGCCCGACGGTTTCAGTGTTCGGCCGTCGATCACCACGACGGTGTCTGCCGATGCGGCGGCGAGAGGACCGGGCGAGCGGCCGCGCAGCGTTTGCAGCCTCGAGGTGTCGTCGAGGCCGAGGTCGATCACACGCTCGACCAACGGGTTGGCCTGCAGCGCACCCAGCAGTGCACTGTCCGCCTCGACGCCCGGAAGGCGCTGGTTCACCTCGGCGGCGAGAAGGAGTGCGAGGTCGGGCTGGCTGGGAGCGATCGTGCGGGCTTCGAAGGCCACGCGCCGCAACTCGGCGTTGATCCTCGCACGGTCGGCATCGTCGCGGGCCGATGCGGCCTGGGCTGCGGCCACGCCGGCCCGGTTCGCGTTCTTGTCGGCCTCGTGTCGCTGACTGACCGCGATCCCCGCGGCGAACAGGGCGACGACGAGGAGGGCGGCGATCGCGCTCAAGAGCCCTCGGGTGCGCCGCAGGCGCGTGGCCGCCGCGGCCCGTTCATGTTCATCCTCGGCAACCGAGACATCGAGGAACTCGAGCTGGTCTGGCGAGAGCAGTGTTCGGTCAAGGACCGAGGCATCGGCAAGACGCGCTCCCCGGAACAGATGACTGGGGTCGTGGTCGGCGAGCAACCACGCAGTAGTCGACTCGCGCACGGAACGCCGGGTCCGAAGCTCGTCACGGCCAAGCTCGAGCCACCCGCTCAGCCGCGGCCAGTGGGCGATGAGCGCTTCGTGGGCGAGCTCGACGGTTGGTTCGCCCGTCGCCGGGTCGCGATCGAACGTGACCATCCGGGCTTGGCCGAGACGATCGAACATCGCGCTCGGAATGTCGCCGAGCTCGCTTCGGGCGGCGCGTCGACGGGTGTCGGGTTGGCCATCGCCTGGGGTGACGAGCGAGCAGAACAGTCGTTGCATCCGCGCTTGGTCATCAGGTGTCAACTGGCGGTAGAGGTGCTCAGCGCCCGAGCTGACCGCACCGCCGATCCCGCCCAGCCGATCGAATGCCTCGTGGGTCAGACGGGTGCCGTCTCGTTGGTCGAACAGCGCCGCGAGCGAGAACTGCAACAGCGGCAACGCTCCTGGTCGAGCCGAGACCTCCTGCACGAGTCGCGACGCCAGGCCGGCCTCGATGTCGATGCCACTGCCCGCGAGCGGCTTGACGATTGCCGCTTCGAGCTCATCGGGATCGAGCGAGACGAGGGGAAACGTTCCCGTCCTTGCCAGGGGTCCAAGGATCGGGTCGGTGAGGGGACGGTCGTAGAAGTCCGCGCGAAGCGTTGCCACCACGCGCAACTGCGAGGACGGGACGGACAGGCACGAGTCGATCGCGGCGACAAAGGCTTGACGGTCGACCTCGACCGCCAGCGTCCAGAGCTCCTCGAGCTGATCGATCACGAGGAGGAGCGGGTGGCGGTGAGCGACGATCCGAAGGACCCCCGCAGGATCCTGGTCGAGGTCGGCCACGTGCTCCTCGGCGGCGACGCGAGCGAGCGCGAGCGCGAGCGCAATCATTGGGCGAACACCAGGCGTCAAGGTCGTCACGGCGAATCCGTCATCACGAAGTGCCGGGACCACCCCGGCCAGGACCACGGAGCTCTTGCCGGAGCCGGACGGCCCAGTGACGATGACGAATCGTTGCTCGCGGACCCGAATGGCCAACTCGTGGGTCACGGTCGCCCGACCGTAGAACTCCGACCGGTCAGCTTCGGTGAAGGGCCGCAATCCCCGGTAGGGATTGGAGACCGGGGCGTG
>JANPFX010000068.1:0-7916 GCA_031423635.1 Acidimicrobiia bacterium
GTACCCGAAACGCAGAAGCGCGAAACGGGCCGGTCGCCAGCAAGATACGCGCCTTCGGTTCGGTGCCGGTGCTCGGAAGCGAGACGAGCACGACCCTGCCGGCACTCCAGGAACCCGTCCCGGGACCTGAGCTCGAAACGACACGCGCGCGGCCCTCTGAGGTTGGTGTTTCGCGCGGGGTGGGAACGCGAGGGTGTCGGCGCTGACCGGGCGACTTCCCGGTGACTTCGATTCGTCGGCGATGTGCCATTCGGCGTCGCATGGGTCTGCCACCATCCCACCGAAGGACGTCGCGCAACTGGCGACCGACTGAGCCGTGACGGTGCGTCAGAAGACCGTCGCCGATGGGTCGAGACCGAGCCGATGCCGGCCGCCGACGATGTAGTGGTTGGGGCTCATCGCGACGTGCTTCGCAGCGGCACGTGCGTCTCGCTCGTAGCGCTCGAGGAGAGACGATCTGCTGATCGAGACGGCGCCCGCCATCTCGGTCAGCAAATCGATCGCCCACAGCGCGGTCTGGCTGGCGAGCGTGCACGCCATCCGAAACTCGACAAAGGGACCGGCGATGTCTCCCCCGCCGTCGATCGCGGCAAGCAGGTTGGTCATGGCCTCTCGAAGGTGAGCTCGGCTCGCGCCGAGCCGCGCCACGATCGACCCCAGCCGGGACTGGACCAGCTCGCGCTGCGACAACGGCACGGTCTCGCTACGACGCTTTCCCGACGTGGCCATAGCAACGAACGCGGCGACCGCCCCTCGTGCGATGCCGAGCGGGACCGTCGCGACCGTCCACGAGAAGATCGCAGGGGTCGGCAGCCGGTAAAGCGTTGCTGGGTGCTCAGGCCGCGGCTGGAACGTGTCGACGAAGCTCGCCTCGACCACGACGTCGCGCAGTTCGAAGTCGACGCTACCGGTGGCCCTCAGGCCCGACACGTCCCAGTTGTCATGCAGCAACACCTGATCGCGCGGGACGTACGCCAGGACTATCTGGCCGGTGGGTGCACCGTCGACATGCACCTCACACATCGGCGCAAACCAGGTCGCATGCGGCGACCCGCTCCCGAACGCCCAACGCCCGGAGACGACGAAGCCCGCCTCCATACTTTCAGCGCGGCCTCGTGCAGCCGTGGACGACACGACAAAGGCATCGGGATCGTCGAAGATCCGATGCGCAGCGCGCTGATCGAGAAACGCGCCTCCCCTCGACATCCCACCCCCGTTCCCGACGAGCCATCCGATCGTTCCGTCGAGCGAGGCAGCCTCCTCGACGACGTCCATGAATTCCAACGCCGAAAGCCCAAGTCCGCCGAGTGACACAGGGAGCCACAACCGGAACAGCTTGCGGGCGCATAACTCGTCGACGAGCTCGTCGGGCAGACGTCCCGCCGCATCAAAGCCTCCCCGCAGCTCTGCGACCATCGGCGCGAGCTCACGGACCCGCTCGACGTGCATCGACACCTCGGTCATGCCGGCACCGGGCGCTCTTCGAGAGTTCCGACCATCGACACACAGTAGAACCACCGAGTCGGAGCGGCACAGGCCGTCGCTCGCGATCACGTATGAGCATGTAGTGCAACCACGAGGAACTGTTCGAACCGTCCAACCTGTATATCCACCGCGTGTCGTCGACCGCGCGTTCGACAGGTGCCGCGTTGTTGTCCCATGGCTGCGCGCGCCGGGTCTCGAGCTGTGACGTTCGCGTGAGCCTGCTGATTTTTCACGATCCGTCCAGTGCCTATGACGAGGGACGTAGGCTGTAGTCGCAATCAACTACTTGGCAAGCCTCCAAAACACCAGCCACGCGGTGCGGAGGTCAGGAGCTCCCTTTGTCGCACAGACTCGTTCCGTCGCACCGCTGCCTCGCCGCGTACGTAGCTATTGCGAGTATGTCCCTGACGGCGTGTTCGGGGCCTGACGCCGATGCTGCCGGGCCTTCGCGTCCTACGAATTCCGTCGCTGAACCCACACGTCCGGCTACGTCGGCAGTGACTACCGGTGCGCCGCGAACGTCGGCTCCCTCGCCCCGAGCAGCCCCGCCACCGCAAACGACCCAGGTGGCTACTGTCGGGTCCTCAGCCCTTCGCCCTCCGACGACGCTGCAGCACGAGGCGGACCCTGCGAGGCTGGTGATCGATGCCATAAACGTCGACGTTGCGCTCGGCCCACTCGCTGTGGGACGAACGGGAGTGCTCGAAGCCCCCGCCGACGCGAACGATGTGGGATGGTGGCGTTCGCAGCGACGTGCCGGGCCGACGGTCATCGTCGGGCACGTCGACTCACGAACCGGACCAGCAGTCTTCTTCCGCCTCAAACATCTCACGAAGGGCGATCAGATCGTCGTCCAGTTCGACGGCGTTGCGGGAGCCACAATGCGCGAATTCACCGTCCGGGACCTCGAAACGGTTCGCAAGTCGAACTTTCCTTCTGCTCGGGTGTACCGCGGTTCGCCCGATGACTTGCGTCTGGTGACCTGCGGCGGAAGCTTCGATCGGCGCACCGGGCACTATGTCGACAACGTCATCGTGTACGCCGCTTCCTCACCAGAGGCCGGAGAATCGCCTGCTCCTCCTGGTGGCCGCCACGCGTTTAGGTAGCCGGCAACGCTGCCGGTCGGGCGAAGTGGAACAGGTGCACGCTGAGACGTTTGCCGGCGAAGAATGTCGGGCATTGGTCGGGTCCCAACCTAAGGAGCCCCCATGTCTCATTCTTTTCGACCCACCACACAACCTTCGTCTGACAAATCTGGCGTCCGCCGCTGTTCAAAACTCACCTACGCCGGACTGCTGAGCGTCGCGCTGCTCGCACCGATGGTGGCAACCCCCGCCTACGCTCAGAGTGACACCACGACCACAGTCGCCGCCGCCGCAACCGATACGTCAGTCGCGACGGAGGCGACGACGGATACGACCGTCGTGGACGAGCCCGTGGGCGGCGTGGACGCCGGTTTCGGAGGATCCGTCGACCAGGATCACTCGAACACAGCTCCTCTTCTGGCAGTCGCCGTCGGAGCGGTCGGTGCGGCCGGCGCCGGGTTCTGGCTCATGCGTCGTCGTTCGACGGGTCGGTCAATCCGGTAGTTGTGGGGCCGCACGCACGGCCCTCAGCAACCTCGAGCATCAACAACGAACTCCTCGGCCCCGCCCGAGGAGTTCTTGCATCTGCGGTCGGGCCGTGGCGCTCGCCGGCCTCCGGTACACCACAGGGGGACTTCCGGCTAGAGATGGCGGCGCACTGACAAGCTGGCTGCATTCAATCGATCAACGATGGAAGCCAGTAGGCCGACGTACTGCAAGCCAGGCCGAATTTCTCGTCGTGTGTTTCACCTGCAGGAGTACCGGATACAACTTCGATGAGCAGACCGCACTGTGCGGGCCACGCAAAGGAGAGAGAAATCATGGGCATCACCATTAGCATCTTGTTCATCGCTGCGGGCGCCATCATGCGCTGGGCAGTCACCGTCTCGTCGACCGACGGATTCAACATCCACACCGCCGGGTTGATTCTGTTCATCATCGGCATTGTCGGGGCGGTGGTAAGCCTCGCGTTCTGGTCTTCGTGGGGCGGCATCGGTACTCGTCGCGACGTGGTGCGTGACGTGGTCGTGGAGGAGCGCCGCTGACCTGCAGCCCCAACGGCCTACGGCCGCTACCCGGCGGAGCCGGGTAGCGGCAGCGAGGTCCATCGAATAGGCGTTCCGTCTTGAAGCGGCGGCGCACACGCACTGACGGCAGGCTCCGAACATCTGCTCTGCTGAATAGCGGGGCCGGCGAGGATCCTTCCGTGTGATGGTAAGCAAGTCGTTCGGCGAACCGGTGCCGGTTGGAAGAAGCGACGCGGATGTCAGGCGCAGCCGACGCCATTTGTGGATTACATTTGCACTGCGACGCCGGTGTTGCTGTAGAGGGGTCCGACGGATGTGGGTGCACCCTTGTCCTCGATGCCGATGATGTCAACGACCTTGATGGCGCCGGCCGCGACCGAGAGGTACGCGGTGAACTGCGAGGTGCGTCTTTTCGTAGGCTCCGCTGGCATCCCGAGTGGGGGAGAGCGTCTTTCCTTCATGACGGCGACGCCCCCTTCCGTTCGACCCATGCGCGGCTAGCAGGCCACCGGCAAAGGTCACGATGGTGCGATTCCCGCCACCTTTGAAATGATTGAGTTCAGGATTGCCGTGGCATCAGCGGCGGGGTCACCCTTCACGCCGTCGCGTCCTCCGATCAGGATGAGCTGAATTCCCTTGTCGCCGAGGTCTGCCGTCACGGTGACGAGTACCGGTGCTCCGATGTGCGACCGGATCTTCGCTTTGTGGCCGTCGATCTTCAGATCGGTGACCTTCATGCTCGATGAACTCTTTTGCGACATGCTCGCCGTGGCGGCTGCCTTCGAGACAACGTTGTAACCAACGCTGGCGCTCGGATTGCTCGACGCGTTCCATGTGCAACCGGACTTCGCAGCCATGCCCGCCTTGTAGGCGACACCCGTGAGTTTCGTGAGCGACGCCGGCGACGTAACTGCGCACGGAGCCGTTGCCGCCTCTGTTCGTCCAGCGATGGAGACGGGAAGCGTTATTGCCGCGAGTAGGGCGATGGTGACCAAACGCCTGATGTTCATGGCGCACCCTAGCCCCGATCGTTGACGTTCGGCGTCGACGTTCGCGAGTTTGCGTCACCGTGGCATCGACCGTGAGAGGAGTATCGGCCGGAGTGTCCTGAGGTGCGTCGAAGCCGTCGCGGTTGCCGATGACTCGCCCGGGCAGGAGGCTGGCACAAAGGGCGCACGCATGAAACCGGCGCGGCGTGCGAGAGCGTTGTAACGCAACCGCGACGCCCGGAGGCCGTGGGGATTTCTTCAGCTGCCCGGCCGAGGGTGACCGGGCGCAGCCGTACCGGTGTTTGGGCTTCCGGCGGCCGGGTAGAGGCGAAGGACGACGGGGGCGCGGGTGACCGCGTCCTCCTCAACACACGGCGGCTTTTACGCCATATCGCATTCCCAGCATGCAGTGCGACGCTAACGAAAGGCAGTCACATGTACATAGGACTCGGAACCCTTCTCATCATCATCATCCTTATCGTTCTGCTCACCTGAAGGAGTTGTTGTGAACATCAAAGGTCAATTCTTCTGTTACCTCGCGGCAGCGATCTGCTTCTTCCTGGCCGCGGTCGGAGAACTCTGGAAATACGGGGCCCGCACACGTTCCGGTGCGAAGCCTCTCGTCGCCCTCCTGCCCCTCGGTTTGCTCGCTGCCGTCCTGCCGACTCTTTGGAGGGTTGCCGAAGCCGCTTTCTGACGGCCCGCTCGGAAATCGTCGCCATATGGTCAGAACCGAGTCGAGTTCCGGCGCGTCCGTGCGCGCGAGCCACGCCTGTCAGAGCGAACGTGCGAAAGTCGCGTAGATGCGTCCGGCGGAGAATGAACTCGCGGTGAGACTCGCCCAACCCTGCGCATCCGCCCACCACAGCGGATGCGCAGGGTTGTCATCCGAGTCGAAGCTTGACAGCGAGGTATTTCGCTCCTAGGACGTTCGGCTGGTCAACCGGTAGTGCTTCTCCGAGCTGGGGAAGAAAGGTCTCCTCTTCCTCGGCTACGTGTTCAGTGATGCCGGCTTCAAGATCGGCGAGAACCGAGATCAGCCCGGATCCTTCCGCCTGCATGGCGCGGTTGATCAGCGCTTTGGCGTGGGCCTGCTCGTCGTAGAGGTCTTCCACGGCGACACCCAGCACTTCGGCGAATGCCGGATAGGCAACGAGCTCTTCGGCTTCGGAATGGGCGTTCAGGGCACGGCAGATCGTCGCCGCCACCGCTCCCTCGGCGCTCTGGTTGAATCTCGCGAAGAGTGCCTCGACGGTGCGGTGATCTTCGAGGATGAGATTGATGATGTTGGGCATGATGGTCTCAGTTCTGGGTGACGAGCAGGTTTGCGTTGAAGCGGGACCAATGCCGGTGCCCGCCCATCGCCTCGATCAGCGGATCGGCGAGGTCGACGGCCGAGTCGGTCAGAAACACCCCCGTATCATCGTCATCGAGGTTCCATCCGCGCAGCGTTTCGCAGCTGTCGCCCCATGCACCGACTGACTTGCCGTGCCGGAAGGCGATCTCCAGGTAGGCCCGCACGCCCGGCTGGGCGAGGGCGGCGCTCCCCGATGCAAGCAGGACAGCGTCGGCGTCGGTGGACGACGCGCTCATCAAGGTTCGGTTGACAGCGAGAACCCCGCCGTCGGATCGGAGCACGCCCTTTCGTGGCGCGACGACATGGGCGAACGCTCCGGCCGCGGTGATGGCCTCGCACAGGGCGGTGATGCCGTCGAGATCGGAGCCATCGGTGGCCAGGATCTGTACGACGCGGCCGTCCACCGGATACACCTCATCACCGATCATCGACAGTGCAGCGGACGTCTCGACGTCGTCGTTGGGCGTTCCCACCGGGGCTTGTTCGCCGAGAGCGGTGGCAACGAGCTCGCACAGCTCGGTGTCGACGTTGGCCAGCATGGCCAACATCCGCTGCACCACGATCGGTGCATCCACGTGGCTGAGCTCAAAGCTGAATGCGTTCACCACGTGCTGGCGCTCGAGTGGCGTCAGGCTTCGGTAGAACATGGTGGCTTGGCTGAAGCTGTCGGTCTCGGCCCGCTCGCGGGTCTTGGGGCCCATCACCGGGCGAGGGATGTGCTCGTAGCCGCCGGAGCTCGCATCCGCCAGGAATGGGCAACCTCCGCCGACGGCGTTGGGCAGATACGGCGTACGACCGTGCGGGACGCGCATCTGCATGAACCCGTCGCGATGGTTGTCGTTCACCGGGGACTGCGGCCGATTGATCGGGATCTGGTCGAAGTTCGGCCCGCCGAGACGAGTGAGCTGAGTGTCGAGGTAGCTGAACAGCCGGCCGTGCATCAGCGGGTCATCCGTTGCTTCGATGCCGGCGACGAGGTGGCCGACGTGGAAGGCGACCTGCTCGGTTTCGGAGAAGAAGTTCGTCGGGTTGCGGTTGAGCGTCATCAGCCCGATCGGCCGCACCGGTGCGAGTTCTTCGGGCACCAGCTTGGTCGAGTCGAGCAGGTCGATGCCTTCGAACGTCTGGTCCTCGGTATCGGGGAAGACCTGCACACCGAGTTCCCACTGCGGGAAGATCCCGGCAGCAATGGCCTGATACAGGTCACGCCGATGGAAGTCCGGATTCAACCCTGCAAGCAGCTGCGCTTCCTCCCACTCCAAGCCATGCACGCCAAGGGTCGGCTTCCAATGAAACTTCACGAGGACCGTCTCCCTCGCCTCGTTGACAAGGCGGAAAGTGTGGACACCGAAGCCCTCCATCATCCGCAGCGAACGGGGGATCGCACGATCAGACATCACCCACATCAGCATGTGAGGTGATTCCGGGATCGACGAGACAAAATCCCAAAACGTCGAATGGGCGGTCGACGCCTGCGGTACCTCCAAGTCAGCCTCCGGCTTCGCCGCATGGACGAGATCGGGAAACTTGATGGCATCGCGGATGAAGAACACCGGGATGTTGTTACCGACCAAGTCGAAGACACCTTCGGCTGTATAGAACTTTGTCGCGAACCCTCGCACGTCACGAGCGGTATCCGCCGAGCCACGGGAGCCGACCACTGTAGAGAAACGCACAAACACCGGTGTCGTCACGTCCGACGCGAGAAAGCCGGCGCTCGTCAGATCGCCCGCCGTCCCATACGACGTGAACTCGCCATGGACGCCGACGCCGCGAGCGTGAACCACCCGTTCCGGAATCCGCTCGTGGTCGAAGTGCATGATCTTCTCGCGGAAATGGAAGTCGTCCAACAACACCGGGCCCCGGCGGCCGGCCTTGAGTGAATCGTCCGTGTGCGGAATACGCACGCCCTGCGCGCTCGTGAGGAACTCGCTGTCCTGACCGGGAAGGTCACCTGTGCGAGGCGAGAGCA
>JANPFX010000069.1:0-2776 GCA_031423635.1 Acidimicrobiia bacterium
TCGTCAGCATCTCGATCGCGTCGGCCAACAACGACGAGACCGTGTTCCGCGACCCGCGCCAGTTCGACCTGTCGCGGGACGACCTCCACGAGGGCAAGGAGCTCCGCCGGGGCGGTCGCAAGGGCGCGCGGGCCGGGCATCTCGGCTTCGGTCTCGGGAAGCACTTCTGCCTCGGCTACGAGATGGCCCGCGCCGAGACCGTTATCGGCTCGCAGCTCCTGCTCGAGCACTTCGTAAGTCCAGTCGAGGTCGGCGACCCGAAGCCCTTCCTCATCACCGACGCGACCCGTAGCGTGGCGTCGCTCACCATCGGGCGGGGCGCCTAGCGCCGCTCGCTCGTCACGACCGTTCGAGTGGCGTCGAACTCGCTCTGCTCCAGACCGGTCAGCTTCGCAACGAGGTGACGAAGCGCGCGAGTTCCGCGGCGTCGATATGCCCCATCTCGTCGTCGCTCGGGTAGTTGCCGGAAGCGACGTCGGCGCGGAACGCGGTCAGCGCTCGAAGCCGTTCGGCCTCGACCTGCGCGTAGAGCGACGCGAGGTCGCCGTAGGCGCGGGCATGGCGCGGCTTGCGCTCGCTCTCACCACAGAGATCTGAGCTGAACACGAACAGCACATCGGCAGCGGGCCCCGATCCCAGCGAGATCGTGGCCAGGCCGGTTCGTGCGTTGATCTCCGCCATGACCTCGGCGGGGATGAGCTCGCACTCGACGGCGAATGCGCCCGCCTCTTCGAGCCGCTGGAACTGCTTCCACAGCTGGCCTGCCTCGTTCGCTGTCTTGCCGACCATGCGGACGCCGCCGTAGCGCGTCGACTTCTTCGGGACGAAGCCGAGGTGACCCATGACCGGGATGTCCTCGGCGGCGAGCAGTCGCACGGCGTCGAGCCGTCGTGCGGTGATCACCGCGTCGGCCCCGTCGGTCAGGGCCTGCAACGCGGCACCGAGCAGCTCGTCGACGGTGACTGCGCCGCCGAAGTCGATTGCCGCCGTAACGAACACACGCCCCGAGCCCTGCCGGACAGCAGGCACCGCGCTCGCCATGCACACGACCATTTCGATCCCGGCCGTCTCGGCTGCCGCCGCTTCGGCTGCGGTCGACGCGGTGACTTGTGCGAGTCGTCGCCCGGAGCCCTTGAGCGCGGCGATCGATGCAACCGTGACCGTGCGGTCGGCCTCTCGTCCTGAGTAGTCGAGTATTCGCGTCATGGACGGTCCTTGTCGGAGAGCGGTGGGTGAGTAGCTGCCTGGGTGAGTAGCCGCCTGGGTGAGTAGCCGCCCTGGCGGCGCTGCGGAGCGTAGTCCGAGCGTCTTTGCGCTCTCGAGGGCAGCTCAGCAGACGCTCGTTGTTGCCCGCCGTTGCCTCTGCTCCATGGGCTAGACCATGCCCATGACGGTTCATCTCCGCACCGACGGCCCGGTTCTCGTTGTCACCATCGATCGGCCGGAGGCCCGCAACGCCGTCGACGGTCCGACCGCCACCTCGCTCGTCTCGGCCTTCCGTGACTTCGACGCCGACGAGTCCCTCACCGTTGCCGTGCTTACCGGCGCCAACGGGACGTTCTGTGCCGGCGCCGACCTCAAAGCGATCGGGAGCGGTCGAGGGAACCGCATCGAGTCAGACGTCGCCCTCGACGGTCCGATGGGGCCGACCCGGATGCTTCTGTCGAAGCCGGTGATCGCCGCGGTCGAGGGTCATGCCGTTGCCGGGGGACTGGAACTGGCCGCGTGGTGCGACCTTCGGGTGGCCTCGACCACGGCCGTGTTCGGCGTATTCTGCCGACGCTGGGGTGTGCCCCTCGTCGACGGTGGAACGATTCGTCTTCCTCGCCTGATCGGGCACAGCCGTGCGCTCGACATGATTCTCACGGGCCGCGCCGTCGATGCCGAAGAAGCATTGCTCATGGGACTGGCGAACCGTGTGGTGCCGGAGGGGACTGCGCTCGACGTTGCCGAGCAGCTCGCCCGAGAGTTGGCTGCGCTTCCCCAGCGGTGCCTGCGCTCGGATCGTATGTCAACATATGATCAGTGGTCGCTGGAGCTCTCTGACGCTCTTGCGCGGGAAACGGAGTTGGGTCTCGCGACCGTCCGTTCGGGGGAGACCCGCGAAGGCGCAGCGCGCTTCGCGGCGGGCGCCGGTCGTCATGGCACATCGGCAATTTCAGCGGAATAGCAATGACTGATCAGACGAGCCACGGATCGTGCATGTGCGGCGGAGTTCGCTACACCGTGGTCGGCCCGATGCGCGACGTGTACAACTGCCATTGCGATCGCTGTCGTCGCTTCACCGGGCACCACATGGCGGCGACTGCGGCGTCGTCGGCCAATGTGCAGATAGAGGGCGAGTCTTTGCTGTCCTGGTACCCGGCTGCTGAGGGAGTGGACTACGGCTTCTGCTCACGATGCGGTTCGTCGCTCTTCTGGCGGACCGCAGACACTCCCGAGAAGCTCAGCATCACCGCCGGATCGCTCGACCAGCCGACCGGGCTCCGAACGACGCGGGCCTGGTACGTCGCCGAGATAGCCGACTATCACGATCGACCGGCCGACCTCGAGGAGTTCGAGTACGAGGGTTGAGCCAGATCCTTGATCGAGCACACGATCATGGATGCGATGCTCAGCGTTCTGGAGGTCCTGCGACGGTCGCGCAGGGCTCCCCGTTGTCGGGCTGCCCTCGGCCCACACGGCTCGCCGATCAGCTTGTGTCCGCCCGAGCTCCGGGTTGGTCGTCCGTGTCGCCTTCACCTTCTGGTGGGTGCGAGCCGGTGTGCCGAAGTCG
>JANPFX010000070.1:0-25246 GCA_031423635.1 Acidimicrobiia bacterium
CGACTCCGTGGGTTCCGAGCGGACAGACACCCATCGGTACGTTCCCGGTCGTTCCGCCGGCCGTGATCGATTCGCCCCCGGCCGGGCCCGAGAGCCCAACCGTCCCGATTGCTCTCCCGGCCGGTCCCGTGCCCGTTCGGCCGGTCAACCGCATCGTGACGTTCCCGAGCCCGACGCCGACCACGGCCCGTCCACCGGCCGGACCCGCGCTGATCCCTTCGGCGGGCGGCACCAAGGTGGTCATCCGCGTCGCCGCCCGGGCGACGCCTATCCGACGCCTCGCGATTTCCCCGAAGAAGGTCCCGGCTGCACGTCGCGGCTCAGTTCGCTGACGGGGAACTCAGCTGGGCCAGCGCCGCTTGGCCTTCTCTTCGCCGTCGGAACGGGCCGCCACGCGTGCGCCCTGGGTCCAGGCCCGCCGCCAGCCGGTCTGGGCGGGGCCGCTCAACGGCGGAGTCGCACCGTCGGCGGCACGGCGCCGGGCCGACCACCAGTCGGTGCGGTGCTCGTCCGCGAGCTCGTTCACCGCGGCCTCGAGGCGGGCGTTCAGTCGCCGCGCGTCGTCGTCGGGGCCCGGGAAGATCGGCAGCCCGAAGGTCACGGTGCATGAATGCCGCTTCGGGCGGCCGGCACCCTTGGGCAGCACCTCGTCGGCGCCTTCGACGTGGACGGGCACGATCGGGCACTGACGCCGAACGGCCAGGAACGACGCGCCGGGCTTGAACTCCTGGCCCCATCCGTCGGGTGATCGGCCGCCTTCGGGGAAGATGATCAGGCTCCAGCCATCGGCGAGCAGCGAGAGCAGACGGTCGCTCGACGTCCGGCTGACCTTCAAGCGCTCGATCGGCACCGCGTTGATCGTCAGGGAGCTGGCGATCGCCTTCCAGCGCTTGTCGAAGAAGTAGTCGGCGCCGGCCGCGACGATCGTCTTGCGGCGAAGAGAAGCCGGTACGGAGGTGAGGAGCAGTCCGGTGTCGATGTGGCTGTGATGGTTCGCGGCGAAGATCACGGGGCCTTCGAGGCCCTCGAGTCGATCGAGCCCGCGTACCTTGGGGTCGGCGAGCGTGGCGATCGTGGCGCGGACGACGGTCTCCTGAATGACCCGCCTGGTCACGGAGGCCAGCGGCTCGCGGGCCCAATCGGTGTCGTAGTCGACCCCGAGCGTGGAGACGGCGGGGGGAACGTCGACCCCGCGGGGCCGAGTGGGCGCCGTGAACGGGAATCCCCGAAGCGAGCGTGGCACCAGATCCTTCGGCGACGACGCGACCGGCGGCGCCTTGTCCTTCACGGCGCGAACCAGTGCGCCGAGGCGGCTCGGGCGGTCATCGGCCCGGGACTCGCCGATGGGGAACGGGCTCACAGCGACCCTCGGCGCAGCGCCCGGACGGTCATCACCGCGACCGACGCTCCGATGGTGGCGAGGCAGACGAACTTGGCCTTCGTGACGTCGAGCAAGGACGAGGACGACAGTCGGGGGAGCTTGGCCATCTCAGACCACTTCGCTGAGGAAGATCGGCGGATTGTGGATGTGGGTGAGCGTCGGGTTGCGACCGACCACGTCGCTCGCCATCTCCAACGCATCTCGCATCGTCGAGGCCGGCTGGAAGCCGAGTCGGCGAACCGACTTCACGTCGCCGCCGACGATGATGACGCGGCCGAGGTGCTCGAGCGCGTGCGAGCCCCAGTACCACATGTAGAACGGGTGCACCCCGTGGTACGCATAGCTGGTGCGGTAGAGGTGGCGGTACCACTCGTCCTCGGCGAACTGCTTCTCGAAGTCGCGTTCGATGACTTTGGGATCGGTGGAGGCCGACAGCACCTGCTCGAAGAAGTCGATGTAGCTCGGGTGGTGTACCGGATGGAACTCCCACGGGGTCGGGTGGCTCATGATCAGCACGCCGCCCTCGCGCACGAGCGGCTTGTTGCGGTAGAGGTGGAAGAAGTACCCGAGCCCGAGGCACATGACGAGGATCGGGTTCATGATCGAGTTCACGTTGTACGGGCCGATGTAGGGCAGACCCATGGTGAGGATGTCGGTCTGGCCTTCGACGCGCACGAGTTGTTGACGGTGCACCTGAGCGATCGTCACGTCGTGGACAGCTTCGACTTCGCCGGCCTGCACGCTCGTCATCTTGTGCGGAGCCTTCGTGGCGTGGAAGATCGACCGCTTGCTTCGCGCCGGAAGCCGATCGAGCGACTTCGAAACCGCGACGAACGTGGCGCGGTCGCGCGCCGTCCACTCCCATTCGCGCTTCTGCAGGAACGCCAGCGATCCGGGAAACGCGTCGTTGTTCATCGTCGACTCGATCTGGAAGATCTTCACGCCGGCGTCGCGGATGACGGTTCCCATTCGCCAGTTGATGTCGTGGAACTTCGACTTGTCCTTGTCCATGATGGATTTGGAAGCGCGCAGAGTATCGACGTTGTGGTGATGGCGGATGCCGGCGTAGCCCGCGAGTCCGGTTGCCGTGGACTTCCAGCCGCCGTTCATGGCGACGAGGTTGATGTTGACGTAGACGAGGAGATCGCTCTCGGCGGCGCGCTTGGAGAACTGCACCTGCTCGCCGTGGCGCGTCTCGCCGAGCATCACCATGGCGTCGGGGTCCTCGGCGTCGTGGTTGTAGAGCGCACCGGATGGAGCGAACGCGTCGTAGACACGGTCCCCGACAGCATGGCGGAGCTCGTCTTCGGTCATGCGGCGGTGGAGGGCGAGGGCGGCGATCAGATGGACGTCGTCGACACCCTTGCGGGCGGCGAGCTCGAGCACCTCCTCGATGATCATCTGACGGATGTCGGGCCGCTCCATTGGGGGCAGCGGAAGCGAGATGTCGTCGAACGCGATCGTCAGCTTCATCCCCGAGAACAGCAGTGCGTCGAGCGGCTCAGAATCGCCGATCGGATTGGCCAGCGCGTGGCGGATCGCACCGCGGGGGTCGGCGATCGCGTCGAGCGGTTCGGGTGCGTAGATCACCCGGCTGCCGACCGGAAGCTTCTCCAGTCGGAAGCCTTCGCCGTGCCAGAACAGCGTGGGTGGGGTCGACCGGTCGACCTCGAGGACGAACCCGGGACGGGGGCCGCGTTTGCGATCGCTCATCGTTGCTTTTCCTTGCGCAGGTCGAAACAGATCTTGGTTGCCCCGCGTCGGCCGGCGTTGAGCGCATGGTCGAAGGCGAGCGGGTGGTCATGGAGCGGATACGTCGCCGAGACGAGCCGCCCGAGACCGGGGGCAAGTTCGATGGCGAGATCGAAGGTGCGCCGGCCACCGAGGGCCGACTCGGTTCCGTAGGCGTACGCACCGACGAGTGCGACTTCGCGATGCCAGAGCGGCGTGAGATCGATCGAGACCGTGGCCGGCATGCCGACGAGGACGATGCGTCCCCCGGGTCGGACCACCGACAGGGCTTGGGTGATCGACCCTGCGGTGCCGACGCAGTCGAACACGACATCGGCGCCACCGGTGAGCCGTTCGATGTCACCGTCGCCGATGGCCATCGATCCGGTGACGCGACGGACGGTCCGGGCGAGCGCCGAAGGGTCGACGATGGTATGCGCGCCGAACGATCTCGCCATCGCTACCTGGTCAGGATGACGGGCGGCGACGATGAGATGGCTCACTGGGTTGAAGGCGGTGATGGCCCGTATGGTAAGCGCGCCTATGGTTCCGGCGCCGATAACGGCCGCGATCGCACCACCGGTCGCTCCGCCGAGGAGGCCCGGTGAGAGCGCGGCGTGCACGCAACACGCCATCGGTTCGATCATCACCGCGTCTTCGTCGGAGAGCTCGTCGGGCACGGCGTGCAGTTGGGACCGGTGGGCGACCATGCCCGTGGACCAACCGCCCCCCGTGTCGCAGCAGAACCCTGACTGGAGGCCCGGGCGCAGGTTGCCGAACGTGAGGTGCTCACAACGGCCGAGGTGGCCGGACGCGCACCAGGTGCACGCCGGGCTGACGTTGCGGGCGACGCACCCGAGGACCGGCTCGAGCACGACGCGCTGACCGTCGGCCGAGTCGGCGACGACTTCATGGCCGGGCACGAACGGGAACGAGACGATCGGCTCGAAGTAGCGCGAGCTCGTTCCCTGCACGGTGGCGAGGTCGCTGCCGCAGATACCGGAGAGCCGCGGACGGATCCGCTGCCACTCGGGTCCGGGAAGCGCCCGCTCGGCATGATGCTCGTCGAGCGTGAGCGGTCCGGTGCGATGGGCCCGTGCGGGGGCCAGCTTGGACAGAACCTTCGCCGCGGCGAAACGGGGAACGTCGCGCTCGAACACGAGCGCCTTCACCGCAGACCACCCCCACTCCGGGCGCCGGGAAGCATGCGGGTCGGCTTGAGCGGTCCGATGGGCAGGAGGGGGCGCGGTCCGCCCGGAGCCTTCTCCCAGTTCTCGACGTGCCAGCCGCGCTTGCGGGCAATGGTCGCCAGCTTCGACTCAGGGTTCACGGCGACGGGATACCCGACGGCCTCGAGCATCGGCAGATCGCTCGCCGAGTCGGCGTAGGCGACGGACTGGTCGAGCGAAAGGCCCTCGGCCTCGGCGTAGGCCTGCAGCAGGAGCGCTCGCGACTCGCCGGTCGGAGGACCGATGTCGAGCTCCCCGGTGAAGGTCCCGTCGGCACGCGTGGTCATGCGGGCGGCGACGATCTCGTCGAAGAGCGGTCGCAGCGGTTCGACGAGGAAGTCGAGGGCACCGGTGATGAGCACGGTGCGGTGGCCGAGGGCCCGGTGCTCGCGCACGCGCCGGATTCCGGCGGGGAACGACTTCGTGACCACCAGCTGGGTGAGGTATTCGACGGCGTCCTCGGACATCAGCTGCGCCGGTGCTTCGTCGTAGCGCCGATAGAACGAGCGGAGGAAGTCACCGCGGTCCTTGCGGTCGAGGGCGAGCAGCGAAGGCGCGTCGCGAATCATCTTCAGGACGAACTTGGTGCGATCGGCGGCGTCGAGATCGCGAGTGGCGAGCCAGGAGAACGACTCGACCACGTTCGATGCGATGAGCGTGTTCTCGAGATCGAATGCGGCGAGATGGCGTTCGGGGGAGAGGATTGCTCGCTTGGTCCGGTCGTGGCGCGATTCGCCCTCCTTCTTTCCGGGAGAGGTACGCACCCGGGCATGGAGGACGACCGACGGTAGGTGCGTCTCTCGGACGTAGTCCCGCCACACGATGACCTTCGGGTCGAACGAGAACTTCTCCTGATCCGACGGCGGGAGGCTCTCGAACAGCGCAATCAGCCGGTCCACCCGAAAGATCGCCTCGGTCTCGGTGTAGGCGCCATAGAGCTTCACGTAGGACAGCGCCCGATCGGCGTCGGCGCGGGTCTCCTCGAGCTTCGCCACGATCTCCGCGCGGCTCCCTCGTACCGGAAGTGCCGAGATGATCCGCTCACCGCGTCGGAGGAACTCGGTCGTCCGACGGAGCTGAGCCTCGACGCGTCCCCGACCCGGAAACGACCATTCGGGCACCATGATCGGCTGCCCCTCACGGTCGTAAAGAGGATGCTCGGTGAACCATTCGCGAATGGTGTCGACCATCTCGCGGTAGCGCAGCGGCTGACGCGAACCGGAAGCCACCTGGTAGACGGTCGGTCCGCTCGGATGCGGTCCGACGGCGCAGACGGCGATGATGGCTGCGACCACGTGATCGACCGGGATCACGTCGACGACGCCCTCGGGAATTCCGGGGAACTCCTTCAGTAATCCGCGCGCGTAGGAGATGATGACGGGCTCCGCCATCCGGAACCCGCGGATCCAGCCCGGCTTGGGCTCGGCGAGGGCCGATTCGATGATCGAAGGTCGGACGGTCGTGACGGGAACGCCATCGCGGGTCTCGAGCAGGGCCCGTTCGCCGAGCGCTTTCGTGTAGGCGTAGGCGTCAGGCCAGCCGAGCGACGCGGCCCGGGCGATGCCGGCATCGACGAGCTTGGTCCGGACCCATTCCTCGCGGAGCTTCTCCGTCTTTGCAGCAAGCAGGGGAGTGCCCGCGGCGCCGAGCTCGGAGCGGGCCTGGCGGCGGAACCGCTTCAGGTTGTCCTCGGAACGTGATTCGGCATCGAAGTCACCGCGGAGCCGGCGGGCGGCGGCAACCTCGGCACGCCAGTCGGCCTCGGTGGAGAACGGCGTGTCCGGCAGTGGCTTCTCGGGCGCGTCACCGCGGCGAGCGCCGGCCACATAACACGTGGACACCGCCACGAGGTGGCCGGCGCAGCCGGACTCCCGCATGGCCTGGGCGACGCGCATGGGTCCGAGCAGATTCGTCTCGACGGCAGAGTCGATCGGCGAGTCGAACGCCACTGCCGCCGCCGAGTGCACCACGGTGTGGCAGGGCTGGAGGATCGCCCGGCCCTCGTCGGTGAGGCCCATCCCATCGCGTGACACGTCGCCGTCGATGACCAGGATCCGCCGCTCCATCTCGGCGTCGAAGCGATCGCCGAGCTCGGCGCGAAGTCGGTCGAAGCAGTCGTTGCGGAGGATCTCGCGCTTCACCCTGTCCTTCGCCGTGGTGCGCTTGCCGGCGCGGACGACGAGCACGAGCTCGCATCCGGGGACGCCGCGAAGGAACCGCTCGACCAGAGCGGTTCCCAAAAACCCTGTCGCGCCGGTGATGGCGATGCGGGCTCCGTCGAGTGATTCCGAAATCACGGGTAGTTGTTCTACCATTTGGTCAGTGTCGGCCGCTCACTTCCCCCGGACCAGGGTCCTCCCGCGCAACGCCACCGCCGTGCGCATCCTGGAGGCAGCGCTCTCCACGTTCGCCTCGCGGGGTGTCGGGGCGACGTCGCTCGACGCTGTCGCCGCAGCCGCCGGCTGTACGAAACAGACCCTTCTTCACCACTACGGCTCCAAGGACGGTCTGCTCGACGCCGTGCTGCTGGCCGTGGCCGGTGAGCTCGGGGAGGCGGTCGATGCCGGGCTCTCACGGCCGGAAGGGGAGTGGGAACGACTCGACGCGGTGGTCCGGGCGGTCTTCCGTCTCGCTGCCCGTCGGCCCGAACTCTTGAGCCTGGTCCGCGAGGTCGGCCGACTCGGCACGCCGTTCGTCGACCGTCTGGCCGGCTCGCTCGAAGTCCTCTCGGAGCGGGCGACGACGTTCCTCCGGGTCGGCGTCACCCGGGGCGTGTTCCGTCCCCACGATCCCCGGCTCGTCCTGCTCTCGGCGTACTCATCAGTGGTCGCCGCAGCGACCGAGGTCGAGACGCTCCGTCAGCTCGGCGTCTCCCCGAGCATCCGCATCCTCGTGCGTCGCCGTCGGGCCCTCAGCGAGGAACTCCGCGCCATTCTCAGCGAGCCGTCCGGGGCGGCCCTCAACCGCGCGGTTTGATGTCCGGAATCCTGGGAGGTACCCCTGACCAGCCTCGACGGGCAACCCAACGCCCGGTGGTCGAGGCTGTTCCGGGACGGCGGGTGATGCACCGGGGAACGAGGACCATTGGAGTGGTGGTCTCCGCCAAGGTCGACATGGTCACGCTGTCGACCCCGACCGGTGGGGAACGGCATTTCCGCATGCTCCCCGAGGGCTTCGTCGTCGACGGAGCCATCGTCACGCTCGTCGAGCCGCGCCGGGTGCCGCCGCCGCCGGCGGAGCGGCGGACGGCGTCCGGCTCGTTCGCCGGGATAGTTCCGGACCGGGCCCGGGTGGCGCGGGCGGGTCGGCTGTGGGTCGAGGGCATCCACGACGCCGAGCTCGTCGAGAAGGTCTGGGGGGACGATCTCCGCGAGGCCGGTGTGGTCGTCGAGCGCCTCGATGGCATCGACGACCTGGTCGAGGCGGTTCGGGACTTCGGGCCCGGCCCGGGTCGGCCGCTAGGCATTCTGGTCGATCACCTGGTCCCGGGTTCGAAGGAGTCCCGGCTCGCGGAGCAGGTGCGCAGCGAGTACGTCCTCGTGACCGGCACTCCGTACGTGGACGTCTGGCAGGCGATCCGGCCGAGCGTTGTCGGCATCAGCGCCTGGCCCGAGGTTCCGCGGAGCGAGGACTGGAAGACCGGCGTGGCCCGGCGGCTCGGGTGGATTGACCCGCCGGGCGCGATCTGGCGTAGGCTCCTGGGCGCCGTTTCGACGTATGCCGACCTCGAACCTGCGGTTGTCGGCGCTGTCGAGGAACTTCTCGATACACTTCTCCCCGACGGGTAACCCAGCCTGCGTGCGCTCATCATTTCTGGTGAATGATTGGCGCGCGCACCCAGCCGATAGTGAGCTTATGCGCGGTAAATTCCTGGGCGTCCTCGTCGCGGCTGTATCGCTGAGCTTGGCTGCGCCATCGGCGCTTGCCCAGGTTTCGGGGGGCGATCAGGCGACCGATGAAGCGCGGTTCGTCGATCTGATCAACGCTGAACGGTCCAAGCTGGGGCTCCCGGCACTTCGTGTCGTCCCCGAGCTCACCACCCTCGGGCGACAGTGGTCGGTCGAGATGATTGCTCGTGATCCGGGTTCAGAGAGCTGTTCTGTGGTGCACAATCCTGACTTCGTCGCCAAGGTCACCGCTCCGTGGCAGCGCCTCGCCGAGAACGTCGGGTGCGGAAAAGTCGACATCGCATCGCTGCATTCGCTCTTTGTGCTCAGCCCGTCGCACTACCGCAATATCGTCGATCCTGCCTTCGATTCGATCGGTGTCGGCGTGGCCTACGACGGCGATGTCCTCTATGTGACCCAGCAGTTCATGGACCTGCGCGACGCACCGTCGGCCACAGTGCCCAACGAACTTGCCAACCGGTCTGCGCCGCGCAAAGCAAGCACTCGGGTCGCCACGCGCAAGGTGAAGCGCTAGTTCCACTGGGGGATTTTCGCCCCAACGCGAAAGTGGGGCGGCCGAAGCCACCCCACCGTCCACGTCTCCACGGCCCGCTTCCGCTTCCGCTTGCGGACGGGAAATCAGTCCTTGTGGAGCAGACCCTTGGCCTTGTCAACGAGGCCGCCCGCGGCCCCCTTGGCCTTCTCGAGCACGTCGATGTCTCCGTCGCCATCTTTGTCGAGCATGCCCTTGGCCTTTTCGATGAGTCCGTCGGCCTTGTCACCGCCGGGGATCTTGTCCTTCAGGCCCTCGGCGGCTTCCTTGGCCTTGTCGACAAGGCCGTCCGCCTTGCCATTCATGTCGTCCATGATGCCCATGTGTTGCTCCTTCTGCTGGAGGTGCCTCGTCGAGAGGCACCGGACGGAGTCAGTTTGGCATCGGTTTTCAATCGGTCGTGACGTTCGTGCGGCTATCGTTGAGGCCGACCCGGGCGATTGGCTCAGTTGGTAGAGCACCGCCTTCACACGGCGGGGGTCACAGGTTCGAGTCCTGTATCGCCCACCCATCTTTCGGCAGTTCAAAGCGTGGTTCGCTGTCGGGTGCGGCGTCGGCGCGTTCGAGGTTCAACAATCCAAATGGCTCGTCGACCTGAGCGGCGCACCCATGCGTGAAACCCGCGTCGATCACGCTGTACGCGATCGAACTCGCTCACGGAGTCGCGCAACGCCAGGGCGGGCAATGAGTCCGCTCCTGGTTTAGAAGCTCCACAAACGGGAACTTGCAGTACCTGGTCCGATGATCGGGCCCGATGAAGGAGCTGCAATGAAGCAGACGAACCAGGTGCTCGGGCACGACAAGACTCCGGCCGAGACGGGCGAGCCATCGACGTACCCGACACCAGCAGGTGACGCATCCACGCTGGAAGAACTGGCTGATGAACAAGGGGCCAGCTCCGACTCCGATGCGTCGTGATGTACGCAGACACCATGTCCTGATGTACATCTAGACAACGAAGGCCTGAACGTGGTCGAAAACTGGAACTCCGCTCATGGGTGTATCCATTTCGGCAATCACGGCGACGCCACCACCAACGGCTACGACGATCAAGAAACCGTCGTCCTGTGCTCGGTGCCGCGGCGCTGGGGGAAGTGCGAAGTTCGATCGTTCGTGTTGAACGAATTCACGATCAATCTTGGCCCGTAGTCGCTGTCGAGCGGAACGGTGTTGCTCACGGTGCTCGCCTTCCTCGCCCGCTGACGCGTACGCCGCCCGGTCCGCCACCGCGATACCGGGCGGGGTACGCCCGGTCCGATTCACCCCTACATGAAGATTCACCCCTGCGATGAAGATGCGCTGGCGGCTTCTGACGACCTGACGAGATCTCGAGAATGCGGCCGTACGAGCTGAGGCATCAGCTTCGGCGGGAACGCTCCCGCCCTGATCAACGCCCGCTTCTTCACGCTGCAACTTTTGAAAGCAGGAACGATCACCGTGTCCATCACGCCCTCTGGCTACGCCCACATTCGCCTCACCGTCACCGACATCGCGCGCTCACGGGCCTTCTACGACAACGTGTTCGGGTTCCCGTCGCCTTCCAAGTACCGCCCGATGCCGACGAGGCCACGCGGGCGGCACTTGGCTTCCTCTACGGTGGCGTGATCTACAAGCTCGGCGACGGGCTGTTCGGCCTCCGGCCGGTTGCGCCGGCGGGCGACTGCTTCGATGAGGATCGGGTCGGGCTCGATCACGTCAGCTTCACGCTCGGCTCCCGGGCGGAAATCGAGGAGGCCGCAGCGCGGCTCGACACCCTCGGCATCAAACATGGCGGCGTGAAAGACCTCGGTGCTTCGCTCATCCTCGAGTTCCGCGACCCCGACAACATCAGCCTCGAACTGTTCGCCCCGGCAGACTGTGGGGACCGGCCACCGGGGCGAACGCCTGCGGTGCTCCGCAGGCGCGATGCGTGGGACGCTCACGACAACGGACCGAACGCAGCAGGTGAAGGGGGAGTCGATCGTCAGTACGGATTCGTCCCGTGACAATGACTGCGGTTGACGACGCCCTCGGTTCTGCTCGGCCTCCGATGAACGAACCGCGCTTACGTCTGTTCCGCCGACTCGTCGATGACCTCGATCGTCCTCCTCTGAGCGTTGAGTGGGATACGACCGACCTGCGCCGGGGCCGCACTGCGTGAGCCTCGATTTTGCCGTGCCGAGACGGTCATCGAATCTCCTCCTCAAGGGTTGTACTTCTCTTCAGCGATGCGGATCCACGTCGGGTTCCGGGTATCGGAGCGGACAGGACGGCGCGAGCGCTTCGCGGGTGCGCTCGTCGACCTCGGTGAGGAACGTTGCGTGGAACCGGTTGATGGTGTTGCTCAATCCAACGGTGAAACAGATCTCGATGACCTGCTTTTCGCTGAAATGCGCAAGTAGGCGTGCGTACAGTTCTTTGGTGATCGGTTCGTTCCGGGTCGACACCTGCGCATACTCCACGATCGCCCACGACGCGTCGTCGTAGACGTCCTGCGGGCGAGTCGCGTCGCCGAGATGCCCGAGCTGTGCTTCCGACAGTCCAGCCGCTCGACCGAGCAGCACATGGGTCGGAATTCAATAGTGGCAGTCGTTGGTCACGCTCGCAGTCAGATACGCCAGTTCACGCTGCGAAGGAGTCAGCGAGTTCTCGAAGTACACCGCAGTACCGAAATCGACCAGCGCACGGAGCGCGCCCGGGTGGTTGGCCATTGCGCGGTAGACGTTGGGATCGACCGTTCTGTTGCGGTGCCGACTCACCGATCTGAGCACCTCGACCGCGACTGGGTCGGCAGTGGGGTCGTTGGAGTCGACGAGCGGTATTCGAGTCATCTTTGGTGCCTCACGAACGGTCGATGTGATGTCGTTCCGCCCACCTTAAGCGCCTCCCAGCGAAGTCTGCCCGACCCGGTTGACAGGAGCGCTCAGGACCCTGAGCCGCGCACGGCGACAGCAAAGGTCAACAACCGAGCGCTTCGCGAGGAGGTGGAACCCTGACGCTCGAACCTCCAGCCGAAATCCTCCAAATTGCCGACGGACAGCAATGATGAGTCATCCGGATCATCTCGGAGGGGCGTTCGCGACACCGCCAGGTCTACCGTGTCGCATGCCCGACATGATCCCCTTGGCCCGCCGGCTTGCAGCTGCAATCGAGCCGGTCGCAGGTCAGGCACAGTTCTCGCCCGAGTGCCACGCCAACTATGAAGCGCTCGGCTTTGCTCCGAGCCCCGGCATGGTCGGACGCACAGCGCTGCCCGACAAGGGCGGGTTCTTCACCAGCCGTGGAGCGGTGCTGGGTGACGTGCCCGCCGAAGTCGTGGCGGCGGTGTTTGCCGTGTTCAACCCCGACGAGATCGTGCCGATCGTGCGTCAAGGAAAGACGCTGGCCAACGCGTCGACGATGTGGGCGGCACGGCTCGATGGTGCAGCAGCCCAGCTCCGCCGGATCCTGGGTCCCAAACCGGCTCGGGCCGAGTGGGTGGCTGATCGGCTGTTGCGCGCCGCCGACGACCTTCCTCTCGCCGGTCGGGCGCTGTTCGCAGCGCAACGCGCCGCCGACATCCCGGCCGAACCGATCGCACGGCTGTGGCGGGCGGCGGATCGCCTCCGCGAGTACCGCGGTGATTCCCATGTGCAGGCCTGGTCCGCGGCGGGTTTCGACCCTGTCGCGATCGGGTTGCTCGGCGACCTGTACTGGGGGCTCGCCCCACGCGCGCACACCCGCGGTCGCGGATGGACAGATGAGCAACTCGCAGCCGGCGAGGAGCGGCTGCGCGCCCGTGGCCTGCTCGACGGGGACGATATCAACCAACAGGGGCGCGAGGTACGTGAAGCGATCGAGACATCCACTGACGCGGCGATGGCAGGAGCGTTGGACGTGCTCGGCGACGACATCGAAGAGATCCTCGCCACGATGGAACCGTGGGGCGCCGCCATCCGCCACGCGGGCGGCTACCTAACGCCCCTCGTGCGGTTCACCTTTGCCAACACGTGAACTCGTCAACCACGCTGCGTTTATACAACGTTGTCTGGTCGTCTCCCGTCGAGCGGACAGTGGTTCGAACGCTCGCCGGTACCGGTGTTCCGAGGTGATGGGTCCGACGTAGTCGGGGCTGGGGTGCAGTCGGCGGGTGTTGTACCAGTTCATCCCGCGGAAGATCGCTCGTCTTGCCTCATGCCGAGTCGTGAAGATCTTCATGTTGGTGCAGTCTCTCGTTTTAACGACTCCCAGAACGATTCTGCACGTGGCCGAGGGCGGCGACGATGCCCATGGCGATCGCCACGAAACGGTCGATGGCGACCGGTCTCGTCACCCGCTTCGCTCGCCAAAGGGCGACGACACCTATGAGACCGTTGAGCAGAAGGGCCGCGGCGATTTCTGCGTCGACATCGGTCAGCCCGGCGTCGTGCAGTTCGCCGGTGAGGAACGCCATGCTCGCATTGTTCTGTTGGCGGCGCTTCGCCCGGAGTTCCACCGATGTCGGTGGCCGAACGAGTGCCGCATCCATGAGCGTCGCCGACTTCGCAAAGTGGTCCATCCAGGCGGTCACGGCTGAGCGGAGACGCCGTTCGAAACCTTCGACGCCTGCCACCGCGTCGGCCGTCGACCGGCTCAACCTGCCGAGTTCGCGGTCGACCACGGCCGCCAGCAGTTGGTCGACGTTGGCGAAGTGGCGGTAGACGACGGGTCGGTGCACACCGGCTTTCTCGGCCACGGCATCGAGCGTCAGCGCGCGAACGCCGACCGACGAGACGACGTCGGCGGCGACATCGAGCAGTTGCGTTCGCCGATCGGCTGCGGGAACGCGCGGTGCGCGGACGCCTTCAGCGCGAGTTGCTCGCACCATCAGGTGGTGAGCACGCGACCCATGAGATGCGCCATGTTGCGGTAGTAGAACTTCTCGCGGGTCTCTTCGGGGTGATCGGCGAGGCTGGCCTCGAAGCGGCCGATTGGGTTGCGTCCGCCTTCGGGGTGCGGGTAGTCCGACGAGAAGAGGAACAGATCGTCGCCGGCCTGATCGATCATCCAACCCACGTCTTCGGTCGGGAACGGAGTGAACCGGAGTTGGCGGTGCACGTATTCGCTCGGCTTCATCGGAAGTCCCCGCAACACGGGCTCAGTCTTGGCGAAGGTCGCCTGGGCGATGTCGAGTTGGCGTATCCAACCGGGCACCCACGTTGCACCCTGTTCCACGGAAGCGCCTCGAAGACCGGGAAAGCGTTCCAGCACGCCGTCCATCACCAGACATCCGAAGAAGTACGACGGGTTCGCATGGATTGCCAGGAAGTCCTTGGACCTCAGGTTCTCGCCACCACCGATCCAGTCGGTGACGGTGATGCCGTTGTTGTGGAAGGCCGGCTTGAGCGACCTGCCGCCACCGCCGATGTGGGTCACGACCGGCACTCCCCGCTCCTCGAGGAGAGCCCAAAGGGGATCGTGGACGGCGTGCGAGGGACCGAGGACGCCGGGGTCCGAGGGGACCATGACCGCTCCGCATCCGAGCTCGATGGCTTCTTCGGCGATCGAGACCATCTCGGCCGGGTCGGTCCACGGCACATACGCGACCGCGAGCAGCCGACGGTCAGAGCTGCAGAAATCCGTCATCGCTCGGTTGAGGGCGCGCGAGCCACCGTGGAGGAGTTCGCGGTCAGTTCCGATGAACTGGACAGGGGCGAATGTCGGGAACACCAGCTGTGCTTCGAAGCCCAGATGGTCCATGACGCGTTTGCGGTCCTCGCCGTCGGATGATCCGTGCGCATACCATCCCTTCAATCCCATGAGTTCGGAACTGAGGGTCTCCTCGTCGACCGCGGTCCCCGAGTTGCGTCGTGCATCAGCAGTTGCCACGGCCTTGTCGGCCATCGCGCCGGCTTTGCCGAGCTCCAAAGGGCGCAACAGCTCACGGGTCCGCGCGTCGGCGAACTCCGCCAGCCATCCCGGCAACTCCATGACGTGGCTGTCGGCATCGAGGATGCGTCGCGAGCCGGCATAGGTATCGACAACGGTCATGGGTTCCTCTCCCGCCCGGCCTGTACACCGAACATTGTTACGAAATGTAACAACAACCTGTCGGTGCCGGCAAGTGACGAAGACAACGACGACGACGGACTGAAGCTCCCGGCCCCTCGGCACTCAGTTCGAGTCTCTCGGGGTATGCGGAGCCTGGCCATCGACTACGGCCGAATGGTCGCCAGGCCGTCGGACTCTTGAGCGGAGATGCAGATGCTGGCAAGTGTGCGTTCTTCGGCGTAGGGCCACGGGCGTCCGCGATGGAGCGTGGCCCGTTCGTCCCAGACGAGGACGTCACCGAGGCGCCACTGATGCGTGTACACGTTGGCGCGCTGTGTGCAGAAGGCGATCAGTTCGTCGATGAGCGCCAGGCCTTCGTCATCTGGCCGACCTTCGATTCCGCATGAATGCGAAGCGATATACAGCGCGTCCTGCCCATTGACTGGGTTCGTCCAGAGCGCCCGCCAAGTCTGGTCGGGCCAGGCGTGTTTCGTTCGCTTCGCCAAGACCGGCGAGATCTTCGATCGCGAATGGGAAAGTCGATGTCGGATTACTGCAGTTCGTGTTCGGTCTTTCAGTGAGTCGGGCATGTCGGCCCATGCGACTCGGGTTGATACGAGTTCGGTTTCCCCGCCGCTCGAACTCAACACCCGCGCCGCGAGAATGTTGGCGAGTGCGGGAACGGGAAGGAAGGTGCTGTCGGTATGCCACAACATGTTGCCCATCAGGTTGAGCGTTAGTAAATCGCCGACTGGTGCGACCGTGTTGTCAGCGCGCATATTGCTCACGTTGTCCATCATTGGCTTCGGGCCGTTTCGTCCCATCGAACGATCCTCGATGGGGCCCCAGAGTGCACCGAAGGTGAGATGGGCTTCGTCGTCGAGGTGTTGGTTGCGAAACAGCAGGAGCGAGTGCTCTTCAAACGCCGCGCGCAACGCTGGGTAACCGTGAGCGGCGGTGACCGCTCGGAGATCGATGCCATGGACCTCTACCCCGAAGTGGGGATGCAACTGTGTCGTCACATCGGTGCGCACGGAAGAAACTGTACTTGTCGGGTGGTCAGCGCCACCGTGTCCGCGTCGCGAGACCGCTACCTCGCGGTTCCCGAACGACTCGCTTCGATGCTCGGGGTGTCGGCAATGAGTCGTTGCGTGTACTCCTGCTGGGGTGAGCCGATCACCGCTTCGGTCGGACCGAGTTCGACGATCGACCCCTTGTTCATCACCGCCACGGTGTCGGCGATCGACCGCACCAATGGCAGGTTGTGCGTCACGAACAGCAACGACAGCCCGAGTTCTTTGCGGAGCGACCCGAGCAACTCGACGATGGCTGCCTGGACGAGCACGTCCAGAGCCGAGGTGATCTCGTCGCAGACGAGTACATCAGGCGTGCAAACGAGCGCTCGGGCGATAGCCACCCGCTGGCGTTCTCCACCCGACAACTGGTTCGGGTACTGGTGAGCGTACGTGGCGGTCAACGAGACGAGTTCGAGCATCCGATTGACCTCTCGTTCACCGTCGGTACGGTTGACGCCCATCAACAGGAGCGGTCGTAGGACGGATTCGCCGATTGAACGTCGCGGGTTCAATGAGGAATACGGATTCTGGAAGACGTACTGCATCTTCATCCGCTGGCGGTTGGTCCGCTTGCGAGCGTTGTTCGCGAGGGAATCCTTGTCGAGGAAGATGTCTCCGGTCCACTCATCGTGCAGGCCGCCGATAGCGCGGGCGAGCGTCGTCTTTCCCGATCCGGATTCACCCACGAGAGCGACGCACTCGCCTTGATGGATATCGAGGGTGACACTGTGCACAACGGTGTGTCCCTGATATCCGGCGCTGACGTTCTCGAGGCGAAGGATTGGAGGACCGCCGCGACTTGGCGATGGGGTCTTGGCCGGTTCATCGGTCAGCTGAACAATCTCGGCGGCGCGGAAACACCGCACGCGATGGTTGTCGCCCACTGTGGTGACGGCCGGGAAGGCCGACCGGCAGGCGTCGTTGGCGAGCTCACATCGGATCGCAAATGCGCAGCCCTGCGGCCGCTTGCCGGGAGCCGGCGCTCGGCCACTCAGACCGCGGATGGCCTGCTCGCCGCCTATGTCGGGAGCAGCGGCAACCAGATGGCGCGTATACGGATGCACCGGGCGAGAGAAGATCTGTCGCGTCGGTCCATGCTCAACCACGCGTCCCGCATACATCACCGCGACTTCGTCGGCGAGGTCGGCGACGACTGCGAGATCGTGGGTGATGTACAGCGCAGCGACGTTGTGCATGGCCGCGAGGGAACGAACGGTCTGGAGCACGTGCGCCTGCGTCGAGACATCGAGGCCGGTCGTCGGCTCGTCGAGCACGATCACCGAGGGGCGACACGCGAACGACATCGCTAGAGCAACCCGTTGCTGTTGCCCACCCGACAGTTGGTGCGGGTAACGGTCGAGAAACTCGTCGTCGCTCGGCAGCAGCACCTCGCCCATCATCTCCGTAATTCGGGCGGTACGTGCCGCGTCGGAGCCTCCGAAGTTGTGCACTTCGAGCACCTCCCGCAGCTGCGAGCGGATTCGAATTGCCGGGTTCAGCGACGACGAGGGGTCCTGGGGCACGTAAGCCACGTGTCCCCCGCGGACCGCCCGGATCTCCTCGGCATTCAAGGAGAGGACATCGATGCCATCGCAGGTGATCTGTCCGCCGGCGATACGAACACCGCCACGTGCGTGGGCGAGCACGGCAAGGCCGACGGTCGTTTTGCCCGAACCTGACTCTCCCACAAGGCCGAGAATTCGGCCGCCCGGAACGGTCAGGTGGACCTCGTCGACAATGTCGTGCCCGCTGACCTCCACCTCGAGCCGCAGTCCGTTGATGACGAGGCCACCCGTCGCTGCGTTCACTGAAGGCTTCTCCACGATTTCGGCACTCATACTTCGGCCTTTCCGCGGTCGATGCCGGCAACCGTTCTTCCGATACCGTCGGCAAAAAACCCTGTGCCGATGGTGAGCAGCGCGATGGCAAACACCGGTAACAGCACACCCCAGGGTTGGAATGTAAGCGCGCTTCGGTTCTGCTGGATCATCACACCCCAGCTCGCGGCGCTGAGGTCAGGGGTGAACCCGAGGAAGCCCAGCGAGGCGATGAGACCGATCGAGTACGTGAGGCGTAGATTGGCTTCGACGAGAAGCGACGCACTCACGTTGGGCAGGATTTCGGAGAACAGGACACGTAGACGCGACTCGCCGAGTGCGTCGGCGGCCGCGACGAAGTCGCGCTCGGTCACTTGCAACGCTGCACCTCGCACGACACGAGCGACGCGCGGCATGGTCGTAAAGCCGACCGTCAAGATGACCACGACCGCCGAAGGGCTGAACATCGCGATCACCACGAGCGAGAGCAGCAGTTGCGGGAACGACAACAGCACGTCGAGGGACCGCATGAGAATCTCGTCGAACCTGCCGCGTCGATACGCGGCAAGCATGCCGAGGAAGCTGCCCAATCCGACGCCCAACAACGTCGCGAAGAACGCCTGGATCAGGATCGGCCGACCGCCGTAGAGGAACCGGCTCCACACGTCGGAGCCGAAGTAGTCGCTGCCGAACACCGTGCCAGGAACGTTGCGCACGTTGGGTAGACCGTCGCCGACGACTTCGACCTGACTGAACGGAGCGAAGTAGCGACCGAACACGGCAACCAACATCAGCAAGACCATGATCGTGAGCCCGATCTGGGTGCGCCGCAACCGCAACGCCTGGCGCAGCACCGACGCCGGCCGCTTCACGGGCTGGCTGGGTGCAGAGGGCGCGAGCGCTTCGACCGTGCTCATGTGAGCCTGGTGCGCAGACGGGGCGTGGCGAGCACCGTACCGATGTCGGCCAGCAGATTGGTGACGATGTAGACCGCGGCGATCGAGAGCGCGAGAAACTGCACCACCGGGAGGTCGCGGGCGCGCACGGCGTCGTTGAGCGCGCTCCCGATCCCCGGGTAATTGAACAGCCACTCGACCACGATCACGCCTCCGGCCAGGTACGCGAGGTTGAGGGCGATGACCTGGAAGATCGGTCCGATTGCATTCGGCAGTGCGTGGCGCCAGAGGACGGTGCGCTCCGGCATTCCCTTCAATCGGGCCATCTCGACGTAGTCGCTTTCCAAAACCTCGACCACAGCGGCTCTCGTGACCCGGGCAACATAGGGGAGCACCGAGATGGAGAGTGTCACCACCGGAAGGATGATGCCCTTCATGTTGCCCCACGGCGGTTGATCGGGCGAAAGGTAGAACGTGGCGGGCAGCAGCTTGGTCACCACGGTGGCAAAGACGATCACCAGGAACGTACCGACGATGAACTCAGGCAGCGCAGCGACAGCGAGCAGGACGAACGATGACCAGGAATCGAATCGCCTGTCGCGGTGCAGCGCCGCATACGACCCGACGGCGAGCGAGAGCGGAATCGACACAAGACCCGCGCACAGCAGGAGGAACAACGAGGAGCTGACCCGTGGCGAGAGGGCCTCCCACACCGAAGCCCTTGTAGTGAACGACTTGCCGAGGTCGCCGGTGACGACGCCGCCGATCCAACTCGTGTACTGGGTGATGATCGGTCGGTCGAGGCCAAAGTCGGAGCGCAACTCCTTCAGTGCCTCAGGCGTGGCCTCACGACCGAGCACGATCGACGCAGTGTCGCCACGCATCGCTTTCGTGAGCACAAAGATGAGCACGGAGACGACAAACAACGTGGCGACCCCGAGCAGGAGTCGGCGGACGACGAACTTCACCAGCGGGAGTCTCACCAGACGAGGCTTTCGATCAAGGCGTTCAGATGAGTGGACGCAGGAACACAGCAGACGCGAGCGTGGGCAGCTGACCGTTTTTCCGGTCAACTGCCCACCTCACAAGACAGAACCCGGGTCTAGAACGAGAACTCCTGGAACCCTCGACCGTAGAAGTCCATGTTCAACGACGAAGTGCGGCCCTTGACGACACCCTGGAGCTTCGAAACGTAGGCATCGGCGAATGCGTTGAAGGCCGGAATGATGAACCCGCCCTCTTCGTATTCGATTTTCTGCATTTGCTTGGCAAGGGCGGTGCGCTTGGCCAGATCGGGTTCACCTGACGCCTGCACGTAGAGGTCGTTGTAGGCCTTGTTGGTCTTCTCGAGGTTCGTCTCGCCATAGCCAGCCCCAGCAGCAATCTGCTGCAGGTATCCACGCGGTGACCAGAACGACGTGAAGATCCCGACCTTGGCATACGTGGTGTCCCAGTAGGTGGCATCCATTGCCTTGGCGTTCACCTTCACGACACCGTCGGTCTTCTTCGCATGCTCGGCGAAGGCCTGGACCAACGGGATGAGACCGCCGGTGTCGTCGGGAGCGGCAAGGTCGAACTCGAGCGGCTTTTCCTTGGTGAAGCCGGCCTCTTTGAGAAGGGCAACTGCTTTGGCAATGTCCTGGGCGCGCTGCGGGAACTTGTTCACGTTGTAGAGCGGGTCGACCCTGCCGAACAGGTCGTTGGCGATTTCGCCGTGTCCGCCCAATGCCCGGGCGAGGATCTCCTGTCGGTCGATGATGAGCCGGAGAGCCTGACGCACACGGACGTCATCGAAGGGCTTGACGTCGGTCTGCATGGTGATGCACAGCCAGCCGCCGCCGTTTACCTCATTGATCGTCAATGCCGGATTGGATTGAACCTGCGGAATCGCCGTGAGCGGAATGTCGACGGCGGCATCGATCTGGCCCGACAGGAGTGCATTGACCAGCGCCGCTTTGTCGCCGAAATCCTGGATGATGACGGTGTCGAAAACGGGCTTGCCCTTGCGCCAGTAGTACGGGTTGCGAACATGGGTGCTCTCGCGGCCTGGCGTGAAGCTCTTGAGCTTGTAGGGCCCTGTACCTATCTGGGGCCCTTCCCGGGTGTAGCCGACCGGCACAACGGAGTTGACATAGGCGGCCAGCGTGGATTCGAAGTCGATGGTGGGCTTCTTCATGGTGAACTCGACCGTGAGCGCATCGATCTTCTTGATCATGGTGGGGTCGAAGAACTGGGTCGCGGCTTTGAACGTCGGCAACGCCAGCTTGGGATCGAGGAGACGCTGCCACGAGTAGACGACGTCGTCTGCGGTGACCGGCTTGCCATTCGAGAACTTGAGGCCCTTACGAAGCTTCACGACCGCGTTGGTGGTGCTGTTCACCGTCACGCTCTGGGCAAGGCCGTAGTTGAGCTGCGGCGTGAAGTTGCCATCGAAGGTCATCAAAGTCTCCCAGCCCGTCACCAGGCGAGCCTGATCGGCCTTGGCCACGATGGCCTGACCATCGATGATGTCGTTCGTGGAACCGACAACACCGATGCGAAGGGTGCCGCCCTTCTTCGCCTTCTTCGTCGCGGCACCCACTGATGTGAGCGGAAGGCCGGCGATGAGTCCGGTCGAGATCGAGACGAGGCCGACTCCTTTGATGAATTGCCGGCGACTGATGCCCGACGTTTCGCTCTCGACAGTGTCGTTGCTTTCCATGTGTTCCCCTTGTGTGGAAGGCGGTCCTCTGGACCCCGGTCGGGCTGACAATACACAACGACTCTCCAGGTCGCTCGGTCGGCCTCGCTAGAGGAACGGACCTGATCGTGCGTTGGATGCCACGGTCACGCGCTGTACCTCTCGCTCATGGTGGGGAAAGAAGTCGCCCACGGCGAAATGCTGGGTGGCCCAGTTGTCCCAGATGACAACCGTTCCGGGGGACCAGCGCATCCGAACCTGGAAGCGAGGGTTTCGAACGGCAGCGAAGAGATCAGCAAGGACCGACGCTGATCGTTCGGGGTCGAGGTTGAGAATCCGAGTGGTGAAGGACTCGTTCACGTACACGACGTTGCGCCCCGAACCGGGGTGCATCTTGAACAGTCGATGGACCGCCCGGGTCTGGTTGGCACCGGTGTTCGTGGCCGCAGTAAGAGCGTCGGCGCGGTCGTTCTGGCCGAAGTCGGCAACGAACCGAAAACCCTGAGCGAGGGAGTGCTCGGCTTCGGCGTCGCGAAGTTCTTCGATCAGCGCATCGGGCAGCGAGTCGTAGACAGCGCGGAGGTCGGCCCACAGCGTGTCGCCTCCGACCGGAGGAAGCACGGCGTCGCGCAAGACGGAGACGAACGGGGGATTGACATGGCAGGAAAGGTCGCTGTGCCAGACCTCGTTCTCCGGTGGATGCGCCGCATCGGTCCGGATGCGCGTGATCGGGAAACCCTCCACGTGGGGATACATCGGATGGAGTTCAGTGAGAGGACCGAACGACTGGGCCAGCGCCACGTGCGCCTCGTGGGTGATTTCCTGGTTTCTGAACACGAGGACTCCCCGATCCAGCAGCAACCGGTAGAGGTGCTCCAACGCGGAGGCGTCGAGTCGGTTCAGGTCGAGCCCGGTGACCTCAGAGCCGATGGAACACGTGATCGGGACACTGTCGGCCATGGTGCGATGCTACGGGAGTCCGGGCAGCGCAGGCCTCTGTCGGAAGAACTGCTCAGGGTTGCTCTCGGATAGGCGAGAAAGCACGCGAAGTCTCGAATAGAGATCGTCCTGGTCGATGTAGCAGCCGCGTAGGTGTCGTCGGCCGCCACCGGGTTCGAACGCATCGCGACCGTGGAGAATTCGACGATTGTCGAAGCCCACGAGATCGCCGGGCGAGAACGGCGTGCTGATCTGGAATCTCGGGTCATGCGCGACGAGAGAGAACACCCGCATCGCTTCGTAGGCGCGCGGAATATCGTCGACGGCCATGTCGGGGAACCCTCGGACCGGATAGAAGGCGCGCAGAGTAAGTGGGTAGCCGTCGTCAACATGGTCGACGAGCGGACCGCTCCAGCGGTGGTCCTCGGTTGGAGATCGGTTGAAGAAGACCCACCGAAGCGTGGTGAGTGCCTCATAATGTCCGCGGTGGTTGGTGCGGAGTTCTTCGACCACGGCGCGACCGTCGGTCATCCGGGAGGAGCCGCCCGGCACGGTGTTCTGCAGACAGTGCAGGAACTGAAAGCCGGGCGGGGTCTCTCGAGTTGGCAGGTCGGTGTGTTGGCCGAGGTTCAGACCCGTGTTTGCGGTGGAGTTGGGATCGATATCGGCCTTCACGTCGAACACTTCGCCGAAGTTCGACGACCGGATCGGCCCGATCCGTTCACTGAGCACGCGGAGGTAGTCCTCTTCGGGTGGCGTGTTCACCAGGCGGGCGAGCCCCCACGTTGCCAGCTGCGATAGCCAGTCGTGAAGCACGGCGTCGTCGGTGAGGATGTCGGTGCCGTCGACGGTCGGCGGAACGTCGAAGGTCGTCGCCGTCCAGGTCTTGGCGACGGGGAGAAACGATCGGGGCTGATGACGACCGTCGGCCACGTGGCGCAACCATCCCGGGTGGGCCGTGGTCGTCAGCGACGAACCGTTGATCAGCCAATCCATCGCGAGGTCACCGTCGGGTCCGACCGAAACCGAACGGAGCGCGAAGGGGTCGGGAAGGTCCGCTGGGTCGATCATCGCCTCGCGGGTCTTCGGTTCGATACCGAGACCGAGCGTGTTCTCGGCGAGCCACAGGGCATAACAGCGCAGTGACGCGCCGTCGGTCCAACCGACGGTGACGAAGGCGTCGGCACCCAGTTCGGCACGAGAAAGCGGCTGCCAGGCGTAGCGGTAGAAGTCAGGCGTCATCGGCTCCACGGCTGATCCGTTCACCCTGCCGTGAGGATCTCGTACAGGGCGTTGAGGAGCGCCGTTGCTCGACCGTCATTCGGCTCCGGACGGAGCACATTGGTCGAAAACGAAAAACCGGTCCGCAGGCCCGGCCAGGCTCCGTGTGACGATCCGCCCGCGCCCGTGTGTCCGAATGCGTCGTCCGGTCTACCCAGACAGCTCGGGTTGGGATTGAGCTCGAAGCCCGTTGGGCCGAACCGCAAGGCGCGACCACTGAGAGGGTCATCACCGACAGATTCGGTCGTCGTGCCGATCCGCAACGTTTCCGCGGCGAGCAGACCATCGCCACCCTTGGCCAGGGAGCCATACAAGCTCGCCATCGCCCGCGCCGTCGCCACTCCGTTGGCGGCCGGGATTTCGAGGGCGAGCACAGCAGGGTCGTCCATGCGAGTGATCTCGGAGGAAATGAGGCCATAGACGAAACCGAGGCGCGGGTCCGGGTCCGGATCAAGGAACGCGGTGAGCTGATAATCCGACGCCCGCTCGAGGTACGACACCCGCCCGGCAAGGCGGTCATCAGGGCGCATACCGATACGAATGTCGAGACCGAGGGGGTCGACGATCTCGTCGGCGACGAACTGCCCTGTGGTGCGACCGTCGACCCGGCGAATGAGCTCATCGCACAACCAGCCAAACGTGAGTGCGTGATAGCAGGGCGCGCCAATCGATACCATCGGCGCTTGGGCAGCGAGCATTGCGGCGATCCGAGCGGGATCCTCTAGGTCAGCGAAAGCGATTGGGTTCTCCACGCCCGGCACGCCCCCGCTGTGGGCGCCGAGCATCCCGACCGTCACGCGCTCTTTTCCGTTTTGGGCGAACTCGGGCCAGTACCGGCTCACCGGCGCGGCGAGGTCGAGCCTTCCCCGTTGCACCAGAAGGAGGAGCGCGATGGCAACGACCCCCTTCGTCCCCGAGTGCAACACGCTGACCGTGTCACCGCTCCATGGACGATCGTCGCGGGAGTCGGCGATGCCGCCCCACAGGTCGACGACCCGTCGTCCATTGACGACGACAGCGAAGGCCGACCCGTTGTCCTTGCGTTCACGGAAGTTCGCGTCGAAGACCTCGATCAGTCGTTCGAATCCCGGATCGACGTGTCCCTCGGCCGTTCCGCCGGGCCGGAGCGCTTCAGCCATTGCCACGTCCCCACAGCAACGCTTCGCACTGGACAAGCTTCCTTGTCCGCGCCGACACCGTGGCCTCGAGCGACGCCATCGACCCCATCGCCGACAGCTGGAAGTTGTTTCGGAACAGCTCGAGCAACCGCGGGTGGCCCTGGCACCCAAGGAGCGCGCGCCCGCAGCGCAACAGCACACCCATCGGCGAGCTTCCCGGCTTCAACAACGTTGTCCTTCCGGCGAGTGCTGCGGAGTCTCGCTACATCGCATTGGTTGGTCCGTAGCGTCTTGGTTTGCGTCGGCGATGAGTGTACGGACCATAGGACGCTCTCGCCATCGTCGGGCGGCGCCCTGGCCAAGCGTCGGGCATGGCAGGGCGAGGGCACCACACCCTGGTCCGGCCAGCACCCTTTCGCTCGGGTCATCAATCGTTAGGGTCATCAATGAGGTGAAATGAGGTCATACCTTCCCGCTCAGGTGATTTTGACCTCCCGGATCATGCCGTCCATGAAGTGGGGCTTTCCGGCTGCGTCGGGCATGAAGCAGAGGAACACGTATGTACCCCTGGTCAGCGTGAAGTCGGCCACCTCGGTCAACCCGGGGCTGAGTACCGGAAGCTGAGCCGATGCTTTGTCGTCGGTCAATCCGACCGGTGGCGGGCCGTTCT
>JANPFX010000071.1:0-12347 GCA_031423635.1 Acidimicrobiia bacterium
GACGTGATCGAGAGGGCGTCTGCCCTGTTCGATTCGGTACTCGTGGCGGCGATCCGCAATCCGCAGAAATCCGAGGCCATGTTCACGCTGGAAGAGCGCAAGGAAATGATCGCCGAGTCGACGGCGCACCTCCCGAACATCGAAATCGGGTTCTTTTCCGGACTGCTGGTGGACTTTGCCGCGGAACACTCCTGCGATGCCATCGTCAAAGGCCTTCGCGCGGTGACCGACTTCGACAGTGAACTCCAGATGGCCCAGATGAACGAACGATTGTCCGGCATTGTCACGGTCTTCCTGCCCACGGTGTCCCGACATTCTTTCCTGGCGTCCCGGCTCCTGCGTGAGGTCGCCCGGTATGGTGGAGACGTCTCGACGATGGTGCCGGAAGCGGCCAACCGCCGTCTGGTCGAACGAGCACGCCAGCTTCAGCCCTGATCGGCAGAAGTCGGCGTCTGCTGCCACAGCACTCCGCTTCCCCAAGGAGCCTCCATGTCCAAGCGTGATCGCGTCGTTGCGTCCGGTGCGACAGACCCCATCGATTCCTTCAGCGGCATCGTCCGGGTGAGCCGATGAGCATGATCGACAACGACCCCGCGTTCGACACCGCCGACGAACACGAGTCGATCGCCCTGATTCGCCAGGCCATCGACGTCATCCAGTCTGCGAAGCCGATGTTCGCCTCGTCGTCGGTGCGGATCGAGCCGGCCGAGGTTCTCGGCCTGTTGGAGGCCGCGGTGACGCAACTCCCGGAAGAGCTTCGCCAGGCCCGGTGGCTCCTCAAGGAGCGGCGGGAGTTCCTCGACAAGGTCAGTCGGGAAGGCGACGAGATCCTCGACGAGGCCAGGACACGCGCCGAGAGGCTTGTGTCCCGCCAGGAGATCGTTCGTGCCGCCAAATCGAAAGCCCAAAAGCTCGTCGATGAAGCGGAAGCCGACTCGCGACGGAAGAAGCGAGAGGCGGAAGACTGGTGCGATCAGCACCTTGCCCGCTTCGAAATTGTCCTCGATCGCACCGTGAAGACCGTCAAGGCGGGCCGAGACCGCCTGCAAAAAGTCGCCGCGGACGGTACTGGCGCCGGGGCCATGAGCGGGCTCAACGGATCGATCGCCGGTGGCTCGACCAGCGATGAAGACGCCGACGAGACCGCCAGCCGCTTTTTCGATCAGGACTCGCTCTGACCGCTCCTCGGCGACTCAGCGGCGGGTGGCTTCGCCGGGTTTCATTCCGTCGAGGTCGATTCCGAGCCACGGCGCGATGAGCGAGTCGGGGAACGACTGGACTCGGGTTTTGTAGACGGCCTCGCTGTCGGCCACGAACCCGCGGGCGACAGCGAGGTCGTTCTCGACGTCGGTCAACGCCCTCTGGAGTTGCAGGAAGTTCTCGTTGGTCTTCAACGACGGGCTCGCTTCGGCGATTGCCGCGATGTTCTCGGCGTCGAGGGCCGTCCCCCGGAGCGAAGCGACGGATCCCTGCACCTCGCGCTCGTGGGTCGCCGCGGCGCTGACGACCGCCGTGAGTTGGGGAACGAGGGTGGTCCGCTTCTTCTCGGCGATGTCGACCAGGCGGTAGGCGGCCTGGTACTGCTCGCGAACCGTCACGATCCGGTTGCGAATGCGGATCACCTGGACGACGAATATCGCCAGGAGCATGACCGTCGGACCGATCGGACCTCTGCTCCAATTCGGATGGATCCCCTCTTTGCCGTCCGCCTTGACATACGTCGATCCGGTGACCACGGCAACGGTGACGTAGGCCAGGACCAGCATCGCAAGCGCGCTGACGATCATGAGGCGCCGAGCGTTCTTCGTGAGCTGGCCCTCGGTTCCCGAGTACACGTAGAGCGGGCGGTCCTTGGCCTTCACGAAGACTGCTGCGTGCCGTTCCTCGTCGAACGTCGTCGAACCGAGCACGTAGATGTCGCTTCCATCGGGCACGTAGGTCTCGCTGATCCGCCAGGTGCCGGTGAGTCTCGTGATCGGCGTGTCGGTGGCCCAGCCGGTGTGGAGCCGGTCGAAGAAGCCCCGGTCGTCCTCGGTGGTTTCGGGAAGGAACGGCACGCCGCGCGCGATTTCGGTGAGGGCGTTCGCCGTCAACGAAGGCGGTGCGTCGTCACCTTTGACGACGTTGGTCTCCGGGCTGCTGATCGAGGTACCCGTGAGGTCGATGACGATCGAACCAGAACCGTCGTCCACGCTGAGGGCAGGATCTGACGAAGCCTGGTGTCGGGTCTTCCACGACTTGTCCTTCCCGCTCCCGGTCTCCTCCTCCACCTCGACGCTCCACCACACGCACGTCTGGGCCGTGATCGGCGAGACGACGCGGGTTCCCGATGGGCCGGGTCCGGCTTTACCCGTAACTTCGACTCGGCCGATCACGACGTTTCCGGTGGCGATGGTCGGCGTGTCGATTGCTGCCCACGCTCGCCGGGACGAGAAGAACGACACCGCGGCGGCGCCGCCGGTGAGCGCGGCCGGAACGAGCCAGGCGAGGGGGTTCACCTCTTCAGTTTGGCCCAGCGACGAGGGGAAACACCCGCTTCTCGTTGCAGTCGTCGTCCGTGTCGGCTCGTCCCGGTTCGGAAGGCTGGGGCGTGGGCGCAGTCATCGTGCGGGAGTAAGAGCGGGCAGCGGTCGTGCGGCAGATCGCCTCCCAACGCTCTTCGGAGGTGTTCTGCCCCCGTATATGGGGGCAACCTCTCTCCCAAGCACCGTGCGTCAGGAGTTTGCGGATTCGTCGAGGCCCTGCTGCATCGTGTTCCAGGCGAGGACCGCGCACTTGATGCGCACGGGGAACTTCACCACGCCGCGAAGGGCGGCGAGGTCGCCGAGCTTGACGTCGGACAGGGCGGCGTCGGCCGAGTCGGGCCCTTCGATCCCCATCATGGCCTTGAAGGCGCCGATCAGGCGTCGGGCCTCGCTCACCGGCTTGCCTTTGACGGCAGCAGACATCATCGACGCCGATGCCTGGCTGATGGAGCAGCCCTGGCCTCCGAACCTGACGTCCGTCACGATTGCGTCTGGCCCGGCCCCGTCGACGACGAGGTAGATCGAGATCTCGTCGCCACAGGTCGGGTTCATGCCCTCGGTGCGGTGAGCCGGCGGAGTGGGCAGTTCGCCCTTGTTCCGCGGGTTCTTGTAGTGATCGATGATGATCTCTCGGTAGAGGTCTTCGAGGCCGGCCATGGAGTCCCCAGTCTTTCAGAGCCCGAACACGTCGCCCACACCGCTGAGGGCATCAGCGAGCGCGTCGACATCGGCTTCGTCGTTGTAGAGATAGAACGACGCCCGCGCAGTCGCACCGGCGCCGATGGACCGCATGAGCGGCTTCGCGCAGTGGTGGCCGGCTCGTATGCACACGTTGGATTCGTCGAGGATCTGGCTGACGTCGTGGGGATGCACGTCCCGGAAGGCAAACGAGAGAACGGCCCCGCGTTGTTCGACGTTGTCGGGGCCGTGGATCGTGATGTCGTCGCCGAATCGATCGTTGAGGGTGTCGAGGGCATAGCGAGTGAGGGCCATCTCGTGCTGACGGATGGCGCTCATCCCGAGCGACGTGACGTAGTCGATCGCGGCGCCGAGTCCGACCGCCTCGATGATCGGCGGAGTGCCGGCCTCGAACTTGTCGGGAAGTCCGGCTGCGGTGAAGCCGTCGAAACGGACGTCGGTGATCATGTTGCCACCGCCGAGGAACGGCGGCATGGCGTCGAGGATGGTCTCCCGGCCCCAAAGCACTCCGATGCCGGTGGGACCACACATCTTGTGTGACGAGAACGCGAGGAGGTCGGCCCCGAGCGCACCGACGTCCGTCAGGTTGTGGGGCACGAACTGGCATGCGTCGACCATGGCAATCGCTCCGGCGGCGTGTGCGGCGTCGGTGAGCAGCCGGGTCGGGGTGATCGTGCCGAGCACGTTCGACATCGCCGTGAAGGAAAGCACCTTCGCCCCATCCAACAGGGTGCTCAGGTTCGCCAGGTCGAGAGTCCCATCGGCCGAGACGGGGATCCACCGGATCTCGATCCCTCGTTCTGCGGCGAGTTGGTGCCACGGCACGATGTTGGCGTGGTGCTCCATCTCGGTGAGCACGACGACATCGCCGGAGCGCAGGTTGTCGCCCCCCCATGACCGCACGAACAGGTTCAAGCTCTCCGTGGCGTTTTTCGTGAAGATCACCTCGTGGGGCTTCGCCGCTCCGATGAACGACGCAACCTTGGAACGGGCACCCTCGTAGTGGTCGGTCGCTGCGGCCGCCAACTTGTAGGACGATCGATTGATCGGAGCGTAGTCGTAGGCCATGAACGACGCCATCGCGTCGATCACCGGTCGTGGTTTGAACGACGAGTTCGCCGAGTCGAGATAGACGATGCGCTGCCCATCGATCTGTCGCTCGAACACCGGGAAGTCACGTCGAACGTCGGCCGCTCGGAGAACGCTCATTGGATCGCCATCTCTCTCCAAGCGTCGAAGCCCTCGGCCTCGAGTCGGATGGCGAGGTCCGGCCCACCCGATTCGACGATGCGGCCGTCGATCAGGATGTGGACCACATCGGGCTGCAGCAGTTCGAGCAGGCGCTGGTAGTGGGTGATGACGACGACACCGAGGTTCGGCCGCGCTCTGCGCACCTCCTGTACGCCACCGGCGACGACGCGCAGAGCGTCGATGTCGAGGCCGGAGTCCGTCTCGTCGAGGATCGCGAGGTCGGGCTCCAAGATGGCCATCTGCAGGATCTCGTTGCGCTTCTTCTCTCCGCCGGAGAACCCTTCGTTGAGGTAGCGGTTGGCGAACTCGGCGTCCATCCCGAGACGTTGCATCCACTCCATGATCGAAAGTCGCAACTCGAGGATCGACAGGTCGATCCCCTTGCGGGCGGACAACGCCTGGCGTAGGAAGTTCACCATCGTGACGCCCGGGATCTCCTCCGGGTGCTGGAACGCGAGGAACATGCCGGCCTTCGCCCGGGTGTCGGTTTCCCATCCACCGATGTCGTCTCCGCGGAACAGGATGCGGCCGGAGGTCACCGCGTATTCTTCGTTTCCGAGCAGCGTGTTGGCGAGCGTCGACTTCCCCGAGCCGTTCGGACCCATGACGGCGTGCACCTCACCGGCGCGCACGGTGAGATCGACGCCGCGCAGAATCGGTTTCGGGTCGGTGGATTCCGTCGCCGCCACGTGCACGTGGAGGTTCTCTAGCTGGAGGAGGGGCGTGTCCACGGTTGACGTCTCGGTTCGCTGGTGTTCGTGGGAGGAGTACTTCGGCGGTCGGCGGCGGTGAGGTGCGACCGTCCCCACGGGCAACGATAGTTTCTCCTATGGCCATAGGGGAAACCTCGCGCCGTTGCACCACGTCGCCATGGTCGCCCCGAGCGGGTCGATCCCTTCGGTGGGCCGGTCAGGCGACGAGACTGGTCGCTCATGCAGTGGCGGCGTCGACGAATCCCAGCACACGAACGCTCGCGTCGTCAGCGCGTTCTGGCCGTGTTCGGGGGCGGCTGGGATGTCCTGGCCTGGGCTTATGTCTTTCTCGTCTTCGTCGTGACGATCTCGCGGCCGATCAGCAGCCAACCGACACCGGTGCTCCAAGCGCTTCAGGCGGGGTTCCCGGTCGTCGTGGCCGGGACCCCCCTCGTCCTGCTGGTCGGACTCGCCAGCCGACGATGGATCCAGGCCCTCGCGGCCCTGGTGCTGGTGGTCACGTCGTGGCTCGCCGTGGCGCCGGCGATCGGACGGGATCCCGTTCCGTTCTGGGCCAATGGTGCGACCGAGTTCCGAATCGCCTCGGCGAACCTGTACTTCCGCAACGGCACACCGATCGACGCCGCGAAGGTGCTGATCGCGACGGACGCCGACATCATCGCCCTGTCGGAGCTCACTCCCGGGTTCGTGTCGGCGGCGACGACCGTCGGTTTCGATGAGCGCTACCCCTATCGCCTTCTCGACGCCCAAGAGCCGGTCGGGGGGAACTCTCCGACGGGCGGGTTGGGCCTGTACTCGAAGTTCCCGTTCGACGACATCGTCCGGGTCGGCCGTGATCGGGCGCCCTTCACTCGGGTGGTTCTTCCCGACGGGCAGGGCATCCGAGTCCTCCCAGTGCATGCGGAATCGCCGTCGACGGCTGGTCGGGTCGGTCGTTGGGCATCGGACCTCGCTCGCCTGGGCCGTCTCGTGGAGGCCAGCGAGGAGCCGGTGCTGCTTGTCGGGGACTTTAACGCCGGCCGCTGGCAACCGGCCTTCGGAGCCTTGTTGCGGCGTGGGCTCACCGATGGGCACGAAGCAGTCGGCCGGGGTCTCAGTCGCTCGTGGCCCGATGGCTTCCCGCTCTTCCGGCTCGACCACGCGTTGTACACCAGAGGCTTCGCGGCGCGTTCCGTGCGCGACCTGAACGTGCCGGGCAGTGATCACCGCGGCTTCGTCGCGACGTTCGCTGTCCAGCCGCGCCGCTGAGCGCATAGGAGAGAGGTTGCCCCCATGTATGGGGGCTGAACACCTCCAAACGCTGCTCGGAGGTGTTCTGCCGCACCGTTCCATCCGGACCGGGAAATGGTGCAGCGGTGGTTCCCGGCCTGGCACGATCGAGGGGTGGAATCCCTCGCCGGCATGCTTCTCGTCGCACCGGCGCCGCTGACCGACCCGAACTTCGTCGAAAGCGTGGTCGTTGTTCTCCTCCACAACGAAAGCGGTGCGTTCGGCCTCGTGCTGAACCAACCGACGGACCTCGACGTCGACCACGCAGTGCCGAGTTGGACAGCGGTCGCCGGTCTGCCGGTCCGGTGCGGGGGTCCGGTCGAGACAGGCGCACTCATCGGCATCGGGCGTCCGGCGCCGGGCAGCACGCCATCGGGGTACCAGGCGATCGAGACGACCACCCTCGGCCCCATCGGCCTCATCGACCTGCACGGCGAGCCGACGAACGCCCTGCTCGACGTCCGTTTGTTCGCCGGGTACACCGGCTGGGGGCCGGGTCAGCTCGATGGCGAAGTGAGGCTCGGTGGCTGGGTGGTCGTTCCCGGTCTTCCGAGTGACGCGTTCGATCGGCGCATCGACACGCTATGGGGTCGGGCGCTGCGCCGGGCCGACCGGGCCGATCCGGCCCTGCGTCTGATGCCCGACGACATCACGTTCAACTGACGAATCCGGGGGACGAGGCGCTTCCACCCCGGGCTCTGAAGCGTCAGACGGCGAGCGCGGCAGCCGCGTTCTCCGCTTCGGTCAACCGGCGCTCGACCAGGTCGAGGCCGGCGTTCCAGAACTCGGGATCGTTGAGATTGCAGTCGACCATGGCGGTCAGCTCTTCCGGTGAACGTGAACCGCCCGCGCCCAGCATGCGGAGGTACTTCTCTGCGAAGGACGGCCCTCCGTCGAGGGACCGTTGGTACACGGAGAGCGCGAGCAGTTGTCCGTACGCGTACGCGTAGACGTAGCCCGGCACGTGGACGAAGTGCGGAATGTAGCTCCACCATGCCTCGTAGCCGGTCGTATCCACGGTGTCGCCGAAGAGCTCGCCTTGCGACTGCATCCACAACTCGTTCAGACGGTCGACCGACAATTCGCCTTCGTTGCGTCGGGCATTGTGGGCGCTGTCCTCGAAGCGCCACATCGACACCTGACGGAAGACCGTTGCGACGGAGTCGTCGACGCTGCCGGCGAGCAGCGACATCCTCCGCCGAGGGTCGGTTTCGGCATCGAGGAGCCTGCCGAAGGTGACAGCCTCGCCGAACACCGATGCGGTTTCGGCAAGGGTGAGCGGGGTCACGTGTTCGAACAGGCTCTGGTCCTTCGCGAGGAGGAAGTGAAGGCCATGCCCGAGCTCGTGAGCCAGGGTAAGCACGTCGCGCCTGGTGCCGGTGTAGTTCACGAGCACGTACGGGTGCAGTCCCGGGGTCATCGGCGCGCAGAACGCCCCGCCCTGCTTGGCCGGACGCAGCGGAGCATCGATCCAGTTCTCGTCGAAGAAGCGGGCCGCGCCCGACGCGAGAACCGGTGAGTAGGACGCATAGGCGTCGAGCACGATGGCCTTTGCCTGCTCCCAGGGAATCGTCTCGTCGGTGTCCCCGGTCGACAAGGACGCGTTCCGGTCATAGTGGGCCAGCTGGTCGAGGCCGAGCATTTGGGCCTTGAGGCGGTACCACCGCTGCACCAAACCGAACCTCGAGACGACGGCTTCGATCAGCGCACGAATGGATTCGTCCGAGGCCTGGTTCGCAAGATTCCTCGATGAGATCCACGAGCTGTAAGCGCGCAGACGGTCGTCGGTCGCCTTGTCGGCGAGCAGCGTGTTGTAGATGTAGGCGCGCGTACGGAGTCCCGGAGCAAGGGATTCGGTGATCCCGGCCGCGGCCTCGGCCCTCGTCGCCCGATCAGAGGACTGCAGTCGACTGCCCGCTTCCTCGAACGCGATCTCTCCCGACGGCAGGCTCACCTGGATACCCGACACCAGTTCGTCGAACAGCCTCGACCATGCAGACGATCCGGTGAGCATCTTCTCCGCGAGGACCTTCTCCTCGGACTCGGTGAGCAGGTGGGGGCGTTGCGACCGTAGGACGCGCAGGTGATGCTTCCAGCGACCCAGGGCCGGGTCGCGCAGCGCGGTTTCGACGATCGAGTCGTCGAGCGATGCCCACTCCAACTCGATCCAGACGAGCGTCGTCTCGATCGCGGTCGCTTTCTCCTGCATGGCCATCATGAGCGCCCCATTCGCCGGGTCGGCCGTGTCGGTGCTGAATCGCAACTGGGCGAAGTTCCCGGCGAGCGCCAGGGGAGTCGACGCTTCTTCCACCTTTCGCCAGAATTCGCCGAGCTCGGCCGGGCTCATGGTGGCGAGCCTCCCGCGATAGGGCTGGAGTTCTTCTGCTCGGTCGGCGGCGGACTCGAGAAGGATGTGCATCGAGGCCGAATCGTCCGATCCGGTGATGTCGGCCAACCGCCAGGAAACACCTTCGGCCGGCACTTGGGGATCTGCGTTCATGGCACCACCCTACGGAGGCCTCCGGCTCTACGGGCGCACCTGGCCGGGATGCGGCAGAACACCTCCGTGCGCTGTTCGGAGGTGTTCAGCCCCCAGATATGGGGGCAACCTCTCTCCCAGTGGACGGGTGACTGGGGTTGCGAGCAGTCGAGCGAAGCGAGCGGCGCAGCGCCAAGGTGCGGAGGGGCAACCTCTCTCCGAGTGGACGGGTGACTGGTGTTGCGAGCACTCGAGCGAAAACGAGCGGCGCAGCGCCAAAGGAGCGGAGGGGCAACCGCGCTCCTTCGCTCGACGTCAGTTGTCGCGGAGGGATTCCTTCCAGGAACGGAAGCGGGTGTGGACGATGCCGTCGGCGCCGACGCCTTCACCGCTGCCGTCGGGGTACAGCCGGTAGGTGACGAACTTGGTGGGGTCGTCGATGGCATCCATCGGTACGGCGCCGTAGCGGGCGTCGGCGTGGACCGCCGGGCCGGCGCGCCAGAGCAGCCAGCGCGAGCCGATCCGGCGCTTGTAAGCGATCACCTCGGCCTCGATGCCGTCGCCCAAGGCAAGCAGGTGTGGTGGACATTCGACCCACAGCCGGGCCGAGAGGCGGCGATCGCGTTGCGGCGTGGCCGGGAGGTCGGCGGTATGGAACGGCGTGTCGGATATCGGCCGTTCGTCGGCGGGGAGAGGCGCGGAGGGAGAGACGTCGGTCACGGAAAGTGCTCCAGGATTTCGTTCGCTAGGAGAGATGGGGGCCATCTCTGTTATGCATAAAAAAATTGACCGGTTGGTCTAGTCTCGCCCAGTCGGCCTCTCTATGCTGCTTCGTGTTACGCCGGTGTTTCGACTCGGCAAAACCTCAGAGCCGATGGCAAGAAACTGCGCCCTCGGGTGCAGCCAGCACCGTCGCCCTGCGTGGCATCACCCCCTTCGAGCCACAGCGAAAGGTCGATCATGTTCACTGCCCGACACCACTGGAACGACCTCAAATGGCGTGATGACGCCACCTGCCGCGACCTCGATCCGGAGATCTTCTTCCCGATCGGCGTTACGGGCGCAGCCGTTGAGCAGATCGAAGCAGCGAAGCAGTTCTGCCGGGCGTGTTCCTCGCAGCAGGCCTGCCTGGAGTTCGCCATCACGACGAACCAGGAATACGGCGTGTGGGGCGCGACGACCGAGGACGAGCGGCGGGTCCTTCGTCGGCAATGGCGGGCGGAAGTCCGTCGTCAGCGTGTTGCCAGCTAGTTCCGGACGGTAGGCGGAGCGGGCGGAAGTCCGTCGTCAGCGTGTTGCCAGCTAGTTCCCGACGGTAGGCGAGCGCGTCGGAGCGCTCGTCACCAGCCCCGGTCGACCCACGACTGCAGGCTCGGCCGTTCGGTGGCGATCGTCGTGTCGACACCGTGGCCAGGCATCACGAGGGTGTCAGCAGGCAGGGTGAACAGCCGACGATCGATCGACTCGATGATCTTGGGGAAGCTGCTTCCCTCGAACCGGGTCGCTCCGGGGCCACCGGGGAACAAGGTGTCGCCCGAGAACACCACCGGTGAGCCTTCGAGTTGGAAGCAGATGGAGCCCGGTGTGTGTCCCGGCGTGGCGATCGTGCGAAGTCTGAGGCGGCCGACAGTGAGGACTTCGTCGTCTTCGAGAATCTCGTCGTAGCTGGGCAGCATTGCTGCATCCGCCTGCGTGACGGCGACGGAGTAGCCGGCATCGCGTATCTGGGTGACCGCTTGGATGTGGTCCCAGTGCCCGTGAGTCTCGACGACCTTGCGCACGCCGAGCGACCGACAGAGATCCAACAGCATCTCGTGTTCGTTCGCGGCGTCGATGAGGAGTGCGTCGCCGGAAGCCCGGCAGCGGACGACGAACACGTTGTTGTCGTAGGGCCCGACGATGGTCTTGGTGATCTCGACCTGGGTGTCGCGATAGTGGACGACGGGAGTGGTTGCCATGACGACACGTTAGGTCGCCGCTGCACGGACGTCCCCGCCTGGATGCCGTGGTCTCGCAGCTGCGTTCGGCTTGGATTGGGACCTGCCTGTGCTGGTTGGTTGCCGTGGTGTTGGCGGTCGGGTTCGGCTTGGATTGGGACTTGACTCGGCGGTCGGATAAAAGTGTGTCCCACCAGATCATCTCGATGCGACGCCTCCCCAGGGAACCGCGCCCATCTTTAGCAAGGGGTAGTACGTGAATTTCGCCTTCAGCGAAGAGCAGGATGAGCTCCGCAAGTCCGTCCGCCGGTTCCTCGACGAGAAATCACCTGTCGCCGAGGTCCGTCGTCTGATGGAGACGACCGAGGGCTACGACGCCGCGGTGTGGAAGCAGATGGGCGAGCAGCTCGGTCTCCAAGGCCTGGCGATCCCCGAGGAATTCGGCGGCTCGGGCTACGGCTACGTCGAGCTCGGCGTGATCTTCGAGGAGATGGGCCGCGCCCTGCTCTGCGCTCCCTTCTTCTCCACGGTCGCCCTCGCCGCGAACGCGTTGCTCGCCTCCGGTGACAAGGCCGCGCAGGCGAAGTACCTCCCGGGCATCGCCGACGGATCGACCATCGCCACGGTTGCCTTCACCGAAGCCAACGGCAAGTGGAGCGAAGACGGGATCGGCGCCACGGCGACGGCCGATGGCAAGATCACCGGCGAGAAGATGTTCGTCCTCGACGGCCACGTCGCAGGTCTCCTGCTCGTCGCCGCCCGGTCGGCTGAAGGCGTGAGCCTCTACGCCGTCGACAGGGGCGCCGCAGGACTCACGGTGGAAGCGCTCTCGACCATGGATCAGACGCGCAAGCAGGCCAAGGTCAGCCTCAGCAGCACCCCGGGCACCCTCGTGGGCGCGGCGGGCACCGGCTGGGCCACCCTGACCAAGATGCTCGACAAGGCGGCGATCGCTCTTGCCGCCGAGCAGGTCGGCGGAGCCCAGAAGGTCCTGGACATGAGCGTCGAGTACGCGAAGGTCCGGGTCCAGTTCGGGCGCCCGATCGGCTCCTTTCAGGCCATCAAGCACAAGTGCGCCGACATGCTGCTCGAGGTCGAGTCGGCCAAGTCGGCGGCCTACTACGCCATGTGGGCGGCCTCCGAGGACAACGACGAGGTTCCCGTCGTGGCGTCGTTGGCGAAGGCGTACTGCTCCGACGCCTACTTCCATGCAGCCGCGGAGAACATCCAGATCCACGGTGGCATCGGCTTCACCTGGGAGCACGACGCCCACCTGTACTTCAAGCGGGCGAAGACCTCCGAGCTCCTGCTCGGCGACCCGACCTATCACCGCGAACTGCTCGCCCAGCGCATCGGCATCTGAGTACCGCGGCGGCCTAGTGCCGCCCGGACAAGTTCCATTTGTCACGCGAAGGGGTCCTCAGCGGCCCCTTCGCCGCGTCGGCGGTCCCGCAGGAGCGCACGTCGGTCGCAC
>JANPFX010000072.1:0-7782 GCA_031423635.1 Acidimicrobiia bacterium
AGCGATGTCGAAGCAATCATCCGGGCCGCCGACGCCGTGGCACGCGGTGAGCACGACGACCAATTTCCCGTCGACGTTTTTCAAACAGGGTCGGGAACATCGTCGAACATGAATGTCAACGAGGTCGTGTCCTCTCTCGCCATGGAACTAGCGAACACGGGCAACGCCATACATCCGAACGACCACGTCAACGCTGCCCAGTCCTCGAACGACACCGTTCCGTCTGCCGTGCACCTGGCGGTCGCCCGTGCCATGCGAGACACACTGTTTCCGGCGATGCTTCTGCTTGCGTCGGAATTGCGTTCGTCGGCGACAAAATTTCACCGCGTAGTGAAAATCGGCCGCACTCATCTGATGGACGCAGTCCCAGTCACCCTCGGCCAAGAATTTGGTGGAATGGCCCGCACGATCGATCTCGCCCGAGGATCAATGGACGTGGCCTTGACTCGACTGATGGAACTCCCCCTGGGCGGTACAGCGACCGGGACCGGACTGAATGCACCCGCTGGGTACGCCGAAGCGATGATTCGCGCCCTTCGGAACCGCACCGGGTTCCCGTGGGTGGAAGCGACAGATCACTTCGAAGCGCAAAGCGGTCGAGATGCGCTCGTCACCGTATCGGCGGCGTGCCGTGGACTTGGCATTTCACTGTTCAAAATCGCCAATGATCTGCGATGGATGGCGTCGGGGCCCATAGGTGGACTCGGCGAGATCACGCTTCCGGCACTGCAGGCTGGCTCATCGATCATGCCCGGAAAAGTGAATCCGGTAATCCCCGAGGTGGTGTGCCAGGTGGCGGCTCAGGTGATCGGCCACGACGCCGCCGTCGCCTTTGCCGGAACGTCGGGTTCTTTTGAACTGAACGTGATGATTCCCGTCATGGCGCGCAACGTCCTCGCATCGGTCAACCTTCTGGCCCAAGCAATGCAAGCTCTCGCCCATCAGTGCATTCACGGTCTCGTGGCCAACGAAGCTGCGATGCGCTCCCGGGTGGAGCGAAGTCCGATGGTGGCGACGGCGCTCAACGAGATCATCGGGTACGAACGAGCAAAGAAGCTTGTGGAGGACAGCGTCCTCTCGGGAGTTCCCGTGGCCGAATTAGCCGTGCGAGAAGGGCTGCTCGACGAAGAGCAAGCGCAACGCTTGACCGATGTGATGACGCTCGCCTACCCACATACGGAGCAGAGTCACTCGTCGACCTCGCCAACATGACCCTCACACCACGCCGCCCAGAAGCACCCGTCCTCAGCACGGTAACCGGACAGTCTGTGAGTCCTTGGGTACCGAGACGCTCTCACGCGGCGGAACCGTCGCATGGTGGACGTAGGAAGTCCGTCCGCGCACCGAACGAGCGAGGCGAAAAGAGAGTCATGACATCTCCTACTCCCCGACCGGCCCTCCCATTCTTTTGGAAGAGAAGCGAGCCGCCACCCGGGGAGAGAAGTGACGGCTCGTTCCTTCAACAGGACCTAGCGGTTGCGAGGACCTGGTTCTCAGCCCTACTCAACATTCGTCGTCGGTTACTTCCCAGACGCCGTCCTGACTCTGCACGCATGCCTTGTCGTCGCCGCCGTCGCTCTCGATGGTGAACTTGGCGTCGTCGTCCTTGCCATCGTTGTCACCGTCATCGACTCCAGTGACCTTGTTGGGAGCCGTGACGATGCCGGCTGTCGCTTCATTGATGTTGGTTATCAGGGGCTCCCCGGGACTCTCCATGGAATCGAGCTTGGCCTTCACCTGCAAAGCGAGGTCCTTTGCGGGACCCTCATCAGCGTTGTTGTCGGCCAACGAGTCGACTGCCGAGTCAGCGGCGGCGGAAACATCGGCCGCCGCGGATTCGACGGCATTGCCGGCGTCTGACGCCGCGTCGGAGACAGCTGCGCTGAGGTCGGCGTTGTCGTCGCTGCTACAAGCAACGAGTGAGAGAGGGAGGGCGATCACAAGGGCAGCGGTTCCGAGAAACCGGCGAACTCGTCGGTGGTGAACGTTGTAGGTCATGGGTTGTGTGTCCTTTGTAGGGGGTAGCGCGGTAGCCGTGGCGGACGTCGCCGGGCTAGCGGTGCGCTTGCCGGCTGTTCATGGAGCGATAGACCAAGAGCGCGATCACCGCACCGATCACCGACCCGACAAGTCCGGCGGCATTGAGGCCCCGGTCCTGCGCATCGTTTCGAAACAGCACATCGGCAAGGAAACCTCCGATGAACGAGCCGACGATGCCGAGCACGATCGTGGCGGCGATCGACATGGGATCTCGTCCTGGAACGAGCGCTCGCGCAATGAGGCCAGCGATGAGGCCGACGACGATCATGCCGAGGATGAAACCAATCATTGATGCCTACTCTCTGTTTGCACGACGCCCATGCGGCGCCGTCTCCCCGCATTACCCCTTTCGCTCGTGCACAAACGTGGCTTTTTCTTGTCATCCACGTCTTTCTCGCATCCACGTCACGAGTGGGTTCTTGTCGACACTGGGACCGGTCGTGTGGTCACTCCGCTGCGGGGGAGGAACGACGCGAACCTCGTGACGAGAACGGTTTACGGACGACTGGGGTGGGTAGCGATGGACATTGTCGCTCTCCGTGGCGTTGCTCGCCGAGACCGTGTGCCTGTCTCCGTGTTCTGCCGGTGACGTCGCCTGGTCCTGGGCCGGCGGTCAACCACGCGCGAACGGCCGCTGCACCTGCCGATCGGTGCCCGAAACCTGGCTGTGGTGGCACCGCATCCGGATGACGAAACCCTCGCCGCTCGCCGTGTTTCATGATATTGACCGGAGCTTCACGACGCGCGGAACGCGACGCCCTCCGTGCCGTCGGCGCCGAGGTGCTCGACCTCGTTCGCCCGCTCGCCGTCGCGGCGCTCAGCGACCTCGCCGAAGCCGTCGGAATCGTCGGAGCGTGCCCCGACTCGAAGGCGATGAACCACGGCGGACCGAACGCAGGGAAGGGCCCTCAACGAGTTCGGCGCCGCCGTGGCGGTCTTGCCGTCCGTCGTGTTGAAGTCGGGTCGGCTCCGCGATCGGCGCGCTCGACCTTATGTACACTGACGATTACTCTTAGCCTCTGAACGGGGACTTTTGTCGGGCTGGCGGGACTCGAACCCACGACCTCTTGACCCCCAGTCAAGCGCGCTACCAAGCTGCGCCACAGCCCGTGGCCCGGTCCACAGTACACGCTCCCCCGACGGGCTCCGGGCCTACAATCGCCCGCTGCCCCAACCCCGCTACCGAGGGAGGACTGCCTCCACCGCATGGGCGACCGCGGCGTTGAGACGATCGTGGACGCCGACGTTGGCCTGGCGATCCGTGCGCACGACGATCACGTGCGTGCCCGTCGTCCCGACGACCGACAGTGCATCGAGGAACCCGGCCTCGCTCGCCACCTCCGCCACGCCCACGCCGTAGCCACGGGCCACGGCGGCGACGTCCACTCCCTGCGGCGTGCCGAACAACAGCTCGAACCGCTCCCGCGTCAACGACGTCGCCTGCGGAAGGAACTCGAAGATGCCGCCGCCGCCGTTGTCAACGACGACGATCGTCGCCGGACGACCTGCCGCGGACGCGAGCGCGCCGGCATCGTGGAGGAACGCCAGATCGCCGAGCAGGCCGACGCCCGCGCTACCGTCGCCGGCACCGGCGACACCGAGAACGGTCGACACGACGCCGTCGATCCCGTTGGCGCCTCGGTTGGCATGGACCTCGACACTGAGCAGGGGCGGAGCGAACCACTCGACGTCGCGGATCGGCATGGACGATGCCACGACGAGGCGAGATGCGTGCGGAAGATGACGGAGGAGCGACCGCGCGATCCACGGCTCGGAGAGGGCGTCGGCGGCGTCAGCTGCGCGGGGCGGGCCGTCGAGTGCGTCGGCGAACACCGCATCGGCGGCTGCCGCGACCGACCGCCAGCGAGAAGTCCACGACGGCTGCGCTGCCTCCACCCGCAGATCAAGAAGGCCACGTGCCACCTCGACCGGGTCGGCGGCCACGACGAGGGTGGCCGTGCGGTGCGGATCGAGCCAGGAACCATACGGATCGACCAGCACATCGTCGGCGCCAAGGGACCCGAGCCATTGACCGAGGACTTTCGACGCCCACGGAGCGCCGAGCCGCAGAACCACTTCGGGATGGAGTGCCTCGGCCGCCCGCGGCCATCGCAGGATGGAATCAGCAGCAGCGACGAGATTCGGCGCTTTCGTCCGCAGACCGGAACGCGGGTCGGCGAGCACCGGCCAACCGAGTGCCGACGCCAGACGATGGATCCTCCGCTCCGTCCCGATCACCGGCATGAACGGCGCCGGCGCCGGCGACGATGACTCCGCGTCGCCGATGCACGAGTGAGCGCACAGCCTCGAGCCGTCCTGAAGCCAGGGCGACGGAGCCGCCGGCGATGATCCGATGCCACGGTTCCCCGCCGTCGCGACCCACGGGCAGGGGCATCGGCACCCCGACGAGCGGCTCGCGGAACGGCAGGTTGACGTGGACCGGGCCGGGCCCGCGAGGTGACCCCACGGCCTCGGCCACGGTTCGTGCGGCAAAGGATCGCCACGTGTGCTGGTTGGCCGCCTCGGGCACACCGAGCTGGGCGAACCACCGGACGGAGACCCCGAAGAGGCCCTGCTGGTTCACCGTCTGCGGCGCGCCGATCCCGTGGAGCTCGGGCGGTCGGTCCGCCGTGCACACAAGCAGCGGCACGTGGTCGAGGTCGGCTTCGACGACGGCGGCGTGGTACTCAACGGCCGCCGTGCCGCTGGTGCACAGCAGCACGCTCGGCCGGCCCGTCGCGCGAGCGAGTCCGAGCGCCCGGAACGACCCGCTCCGCTCGTCGAGTACGACCGTGAGACGGATCCGCGAGTCGGCGGCGATCGCGAGGGCCAGGGGCGTGGAACGGGAGCCCGGACTGACGACGGCGTCACGGACGCCGGCGCGGACCCACTCGTCGACCAACGTCGCGCAGAACGTCGCCTGCAGGTCAGCTGCGGTGGGAGCAGACGATGGGTCCGAGGACATGCAACGATCATGCCGTGCCTACGCCACTACCGCCGAGCATGCCGCTGGCGGGACACCCGCCCGAGTCGCGGGCAGCGCTGGTCGCGCTCCACGGGTTCACCCAGACGGGACGGTCGTGGTCCGCCGTCGAGCGGACGCTCGGCGAGACGATACTCGCCCCGGATCTCCCCGGGCACGGCTCTGCTTCGAACGAACGACCCGAGGACCTCAACGAGGCAGCTGCACTCGTCGCCGAGCACACCGCGCCGCTCCTCGAGGGTCGTTCGGCCTGGTGGATCGGGTACTCACTCGGCGGACGCGTGCTGGTCCACCTCGCCCTGGCGCGTCCGGAGCTCGTCGCCGGACTCGTGCTCGTCTCCACCACCGCAGGAATCGACGACGCCGCGGAGCGGGCGACTCGGGTGGCCTCGGACGAGGCTCTCGCCGACGAAATCCTGCGCGACGGGACCGCACGGTTCCTCGACCGGTGGACCAGCCAGCCCCTGTTCGCAACCCTCACCGTCAGCGACGACGATCGGACCGAGCGGCTCCGCAACACCGCCGAAGGCCTCGCCGCGTCGCTGCGCTCCTGCGGCACCGGCACCCAGACACCACTGTGGCACCGCCTCGGAGAGCTCACGATGCCGACGGTGGTCATCACCGGTGAGCTCGACACGAAGTTCACCGCGCTCGGCCGTCGCCTCGCCGCCGCCCTGCCGAACGCGGTCCACCAGGAACTGGCACGCGCCGGCCACGCCTGTCACCTCGAACAGCCACAGGCATTCGCAACGGCGCTCCGGAACGGTCAGCGGCGACTCAGGGAGTGACGGTGTCCTCCGGGGCCGGGACGGCAGTGGTCGCCGGAACCGACGACGGCGTCTGGCCCCGCATCACCGACTCCGCCCGGAACGGGATGCCACCCGTGTTGTAGGACATCTTCGGGTCGACGAGCATCCAGCGGCCCACCCCCAGCTCATCGACGGCATCGATCTGCGCGCGTACATCGGCCGGACCGTTGGGGCGGCCCTCGGAGAAGTCCTGCAACCACGGGAGGACGGCGGCATCGGTGTTCGCCACCTGACGGAACACCACCTTGACCGCCGCGGCGACCAACGCGTGGGGACGTTCCGCCGGAGTGTCGATCCCGAAGGATCCGGGTGGGAACCGTGAAGGGAAGATCTTCGGCGACAGGTAATCGACCAGCGGCGCGAACCTGGCGACACTCTGCCCGTAGGCCTTGGGGTCATTGATCGACGCGCCGAGCACCGTCACCCCGAATCCGACATTGAGCCCGCGCAGCTGCTCCCCGGCCTTCCGGATGAAGGAGACCAGCTCGGTGTCGAGCCCACGCAGGTCCGGGCGCAGCCCGGCGAGCACCATAGAGCTCGGCTCCCCACCCGGACGCCGGACCTCGTCAAGGATCAGGTCGTCGAACCCCATGCTCGCCGCCTCGGCGATGATGTCGAGCACGTAACGCTGCGCTTCGAGGTTGACCGGGTTGGCGAAGACGCCGTCGTTCCCGACGAAGGGTAGGCCGGTCGCGTCGGTGACCACGCGGTCGAGATGCCCGCTCCGCACGGCGTCGGCAACGAAGAGCGGATCGCGGAAGCAGACGATGCGACCGACGACCCGGACGCCCCGCGCGTGGAGTTCGTCGATCACCTTGCGCGGATCGACAAGGTCCTGGCTGGCTCCGATCTCGAGGGCTTTCGGCACGGAGGAGCGATAGGCCAGACCCCCGGCTTCGTCCTTGAGCGTGAGCATCACGGTGTTGATCTGCTTCGACTCGACCATCCGGAACACGGGGTTCCGCACGGATGCGATCCGCCAGCCACGCGGGGTCACGTGCACACCACGCATCTTGGGCTTCTCCACGCCGGTCCGGACGAGCCGACGGCTGCGGTTGTTTGCCTCATCGACGGCGACGATCTCGACGGTCCCCACCGGCGCCTGACGAAACGTCGCCCGGAACGCTCCCTTCTCCGCCCCGGTCCCCTTGACCGGCACGACAACCCCGTTGACGAGAAGGGTGACACCTGGCTCAGTCGTCCCGGAGAGTACGAGTGCCTGCCCGTCGACATTGGCCTCGCTGCGGACTTTCAGCGCGGGACGGGCTCGGTCGACGACGAACCTGATCTCGCGCCGGGCCGGTCCCCGCCAGAGCACCGACGCGCCAGAACGAATGACCAGGCGGTGCTCTCCGTCAGGGAGGTCGGCCCGTGACGTCCACACCGCCGACCGGAGGTTGCGGACGATCGGAACCGTCTCACCATCGAGGCGCACGTCGAGGCGTTCGACCGCAGCCGCGGGCGTCACCGCGATGACCGCCTCGAGCTTCTTCACCCCAGCAGCGTTGAGATAGGAGCCGGAGCGCAGTCCCGAGACCTTGAGCTGGTGCTGCGGGATGACAAAGGGTGCAAGCGCGATCGCCGTGCAGACAGCGAGCACGGCGATCGCGGCCACGTTGAACTGACGCATCGCCGAAGGCGGCTTCGGCTTCCTCCCGGGATCGGTCGTCTGCCCGAGCGCCGGGCGTCCGGTGCGGGCCAGCCGACGAAGCGCATCATCGGGATGGGCGATGCGCCGACTGCGTTGGATCACGCGGTCCCGACCGCCGGAATGGGACTCACAGCAGGATCCCGCACGTGAGAAGGACACCAACGGCCAGTTGCAACTTTCCGGTTCCGCCAAGCACGGAGATCAGGTCGCGCCCGAGAGCGCCGCCGCGGACGGCCTTCACGGGGGCGATCGCCAGTGGGGCGGCGAGGATCGAATTCGTCCCTGTCGCCGACGACGCC
>JANPFX010000073.1:0-19641 GCA_031423635.1 Acidimicrobiia bacterium
CGCTGTCGGTCTCCGATCCGACACGACTGCTGCAGGACGCCACCGAGGAGGAGCAAGCTCGACACCTCGCGGCGAACGGTGCCGCCAGTGAGATGTTCGAGCGACTTTGCCGGGGCTTTCTGGAGGGCGGTCATTCCTTGCTCTACGGCGGGAAGCCCAGCTTCGGGTTCACCGAACAACTCGCCGACGTCGCCCGACAGCGCCATCAGAATCCGAACGTCTCGACCCATATCTTCGGGTACCTCGCTGAGGCCTACTGGAAGCCGGAGTTCGGGGATGGTCCCGTGCACGACGACAGCGCCATCCGCTACCTCCGGATGAAGTGTGCGAAGCGTCCGGATGAGACCGCGACGCTCCACGCCATCCGCAACCTGACCGGGATGCGTGAGCGCCAGACCCGCGACCTCGACGTCCGCATCGTCTTCGGCGGCGATCGGCTGCCGCCCGGAGAAGGTCCCAAGACACGCCTTGCGCCCGGAGTGCTGGAGGAGGCGTACATCACCCTGCGCATGGGAAAGCCGTTGCTCGTGATCGGCGGTTTCGGTGGCGCCAGTCAGATGATCGCCGATGCGCTGCTCGGAAAGCTCGATCCTGCCGACGTGGCCGAATGGGTCGAACACTTCATCGAGCCTCCGCCGCTCACCGACGGTTCGCCCGGAGTGGACTGCGCGACGATGCTCGCCCAATTCAGCTCACTCGCTGTCCTCCGCAACGGCCTGACCGACGGCGAGAACCGCGTCCTGCTGGAAACGACGAAATACGACACCGCCGAGGCCCTGGTTCGGATCGCCGTGCGGAGGATCGCCGAGAACCGAAGGTCCTGACCGTTTCGGGTCGGCTCAGCGTCACCGGGTCGGCTCAGAGCCACTGGGTCGGCTCAGCGTCACCGGGTCCGGATCCGTGCAGAAACCGTGAACCCGCCGACCCAGTGACTCCCTGCCGACCCAGGTCGCGGCCCGACGTGCGCTACCTTGCCCTCGTGCCCACCAGTCGACAGCGATGGGCCAACGTGATGACGGTTGTGCTCTCCGTCTGGGTCGGTCAGAGCTTCGCCCGCTTCAGCTTCGGGCTTCTCCTGCCGGCGATGAAGAGCGACCTTGGGATCTCCTATGGTCTGGCCGGCTGGCTCGGAACAATCAACCTCTTGGGCTATCTCGTCGGAACGGTATTCGCGACCTCGGCGTCGGTCCGCGTCCCGCCGCATCGGTTGATGCAGTTCGGCGTGGTGGTGTCGACGCTGGGAATCGCCCTCCTCTCGGCCACCCGCAACACCCCGCTTCTGCTTGTCGGAATGGCGCTCGGCGGCATCGGCGGGGCCTCGGCATGGATCCCGGCGCCGGTCGTGGCGGCGAGCGTCTTTCCGCCCGAGCGTCGCGGCTTCGCCATGGGGCTGTCGTCGGCCGGCATCGGCACGGGCATCGTCGTCGTCACCGTCATCACCACGGTGACCAGGGACGTCGTCGACAACCCCGCGCTGTGGCGTCCGATCTGGCTCGGCGAGGCAGTTGTCGGGGTGATCGCCACCGTTCTCGCGTTCACCCTTCTCCGTCCGGTCCCCATCGTGCCCGGATCGCCACCACGGCTCTCCGTCCTGCGCCGCGTTCCGGCGTGGTGGGCGCCGACCACCGCGTACACCTGCTTCGGCCTGGGGTACGTGCTGTTCGCGACGTACGTCGTGGCGGCGCTCGAGCAGGATGCCGGGTTCGGCTCCGGGCAGGCGTCGCGGGTCTTCGCGCTCATGGGAGTGGGCAACGCGCTCGGCGCATTGACGATCGGTCGCCTTTCGGACCGGGTCGGCCGTCGCATCACCATGTTCACCTGTTTCGCCCTCGCCGGTGTCGGTTGCCTGGCTGTCCTCGCCGGGGCCGATCCGCTCGTGTCGATCGCCACGATCGGATTCGGGTTCGGTATGGCGGGAGGGGTCGTGTCAATCGCTTCGTACCTCGGCGACCACGTTCGACCGCAGGACTTCTCCGCCGCCTTCGGGGTGATCACGGCATGCTTCGGTGTGGCCCAAATGATCGGCCCTCGCTTGGGTGGCTGGATGGCCGATCGGTTCGGCAGCTTCAGGTGGGTCTTCGTCCTGGCGGCAGCGATGTGGTTCATCGGCTCGGCCCTGGCGAGCCGCCTGCCCAGCGATCGAAAAAACCCAGCGACCTGACGCGTCCTGGGTCAGCCGGTGAACGCTGGGTCGGGATTCGCTCGGAGAGGGCGTCTCGGAGATGGCGTCCCAGCCGACCCAGTGAACGGAAGCTGACCCAGACGGCACCAGCTGACCCAGACGGCACCAGCTGAGCCATAGCCGTCCAGCCGACCAGGTCCCGCGGGGACGATCCGGGTATCGTCTCGGCCATGCAGGAGATCCGCTACGGCGTCATCGGGACCGGGATGATGGGATGCGAGCATCTGCGCAACCTGGTGGCGCTTCCGGGCGCACGGGTCACGGCGGTCGCCGACCCCGTCCCGAAATCGCTCGAGTGGGCCGAGGTCACGCTCAGCGGTCAACCCGCCCATGCATCACACAGCGACCACCGCGAGCTTCTCCAGCGTGACGACATCGATGCTGTCGTCATCGTCACACCCAACAACACCCACGTCGACGTCGTTCACGACATCTACGCGTCGCGTCCCGACCTTCACGTGCTCGTCGAGAAGCCGCTGTGCACCACCGTCGACGACTGCAAGTCGCTGGCGGAGGGAGCGAAGACCCACCGAGGCATCGTGTGGGTCGGGCTCGAGTACCGCTACATGCCGCCGGTGGCCCGGTTCCTCGCCGAGATCCGAAGTGGCGTGATCGGTGACCTTCGGATGCTCGCCATCCGCGAGCACCGGTTCCCCTTTCTCGTGAAAGTCGGGAACTGGAATCGGTTCAGCGCCAACACCGGCGGGACGCTGGTCGAGAAGTGCTGTCACTTCTTCGACCTCATGAACCTCGCCGTGGGAACTCGACCCGTGCGGGTCATGGCGAGCGGTGGGCAGGACCACAATCACCTCGACGAGGAGTACGACACTGCCGACGGCCGTAAGCGCGCGGACATCCTCGACAACGCCTACGTCATCGTGGAATACAGCAACGGCGTTCGGGCGATGCTCGACCTGTGCATGTTTGCCGAGGGAGGACCCCACGAACAGGAGTTGGTCGGCACCGGCACACTCGGCAAGGTCGAGGCCTTCATCCCCAGCGGTGAGCTGCGTATCGGGCTCCGAGGCGGCGTTCCCCGGCCCAACGGGGAGTGGACGTCGAAGGAGATCCGCGTGATCGATGCCGGGCACGACGATCGCGTTGCTCACGTCGGTTTCCACCACGGCGCGAGCTACCTCGAGCACGTCGATTTCGCCGATGCGATCCGCAAGGGAACCCCGGCCCTGGTGACGCTCGACGATGGCCTCTGGTCGGTGGCCCTGGGCGCCGCCGCGCATCGTTCCATCGAGGAGCGCCGGCCGGTCGAACTCGCCGAGTTCGGCCTCGGCTCCTGATACCCACGAACTTCTCGCGCACCACCATCGAATCGTCCCGTCCACGGGTTCGCTGGGATCCGCGAACCCGCTTGTAGGGTCGCTGCATGCAACAGAAGCAAAGTGGCCTCACGGCGCCAGCCATGCCGGCGAAGCGTCTCCGTCCATGGGGCACGATGTGAATCGGCCGAACGTTGGGGACCTGGCGAACCCGCTCCATGCATTCGGGCCGCGCTCGTGGTCGTCCCCCGGGATCGTGTCGATCGGCCGCATGCCGTCGCGCACGGTACGGGCTTCGTTCGATTCGGTCGGTGACGCCCGGCGGGGCCGGACACCCTGGGCGAAGTCGCTCGACGGTTCGTGGAAGTTCGCCTATCTGACCTCGCCGACCCTTGTCACGGCCAGTCACGTCGCGCCCGCGACACGAGACGACTCGTGGCCGTCGATCACGGTTCCGGGTACCTGGCAGACCCAGGGTTACGGTAAGCCGCACTACACGAACGTGCTCTACCCGTTCCCGGAAGAGCCGTGCGAGGTGCCCGAGACCGACAATCCGACCGGTGTGTACCGGACGTCGTTCTCTCTCGACGGGCCATGGGACGCGCGTTGCACGATCCTGCGACTCGGCGGCGCCGACTCCATCCACCACGTGTTCGTGAACGGCACGCCGGTCGGGATGGGCAAGGACACCCGACTCACGAGCGACTACGACATCACGCCGTTCGTCCACCTCGGTGTGAACCATCTCGCGATCGTCGTCGTGAAGTGGTCAGACGCCACGTGGCTCGAGGACCAGGACCAGTGGTGGCTCTCCGGGATCACGCGGTCCGTCGAGCTGCTGTCGGTGCCCGTCGTCCACATCGAGCAGCTGGAGGTCGACGCCGGTCTTGCCGAGGATCTCCGGACCGGTACCCTGACCGTTGCCGCCCATGTGCGATTCACGTCGGCACCCGAGCGTGGCTGGACCGTGGAAACCGGTCTCGAGCGCCTCGACGGGCGCGCAGTGGCGATGATGGTCACCGGCGGTGACGAATCGCCGCCGCCACGCCATCGGAAGACGATCGAGGCCAAGAAGGTAAGCGCGCTGCGGATGTCGGTGCCGACCTTCGATCGGCGGTCCTGGCTGCACCAGGCTGCCGACATGGACGACTTCGCCGGCCATCGCGTTCGCTTCACGGCGACGGTCGACGGCGTCGAACAGTGGAACGCGGAGGTGCCGACCCGCTACGCGCTCCACGCCGCACTTCGATCACCGACCGGAGAAGTCGTTGAGGTCGTCCGCCAACTCGTCGGGTTCCGCCGCGTCGAGATCGTGGACCGTGAGCTCCTCATCAACGGCCGTGTCGTGGTGATCTGCGGTGTGAACCGCCACGACCACGACGATCGAACCGGCTGCGTTGTCTCACCGGCAACCCATCGCCTCGATGTGCTGACGATGAAACGCCACAACATCAACGCGGTCCGTACTTCTCACTACCCGCCCGACCCCGAGTTCCTCGACCTCTGCGATGAGTTCGGCCTCTACGTCATCGACGAGGCGAACCTCGAGACGCACGGCCGCTACCGCCAGCTCATTCACCTTCCCGAGGTACAGAGCGCGTGTCTCGAACGGTTCACGCGGATGATTCGGCGCGACCGCAACCATGCGTGCGTCATCGGCTGGTCCCTCGGGAACGAAGCCGGTATCGGGCCGATCCACGCCGCCATGCACGCATGGGCGCGCGCCGCGGACCCCGCCCGTTTCGTCCAGTACGAGGGTGCTCATCGCTACGGGCTCACCGACGAGGATCGGTCGACGACGGACGTCACCGCGCCGATGTACCCGAGCATCGAAGCGATCGTCGACTGGTCGAACCGCGGCTCCGACCGCCGCCCGCTGATCATGTGCGAGTTCTCCCACGCCATGGGGAACTCCAACGGCAGCCTGTCGGACTACTGGCGTGCCATCTCGACCCATCATGGACTGCAGGGTGGCTTCATCTGGGAATGGACCGACCACGGCATCGCTGCGACCACGATCGACGGACGCCCGTACTGGGCCTACGGCGGCCACTTCGGTGACGAGCCCAACGACGGAGCGTTCATCGCCGACGGTCTCGTTTGGCCGGACCGTGTCGCGCATCCCGGCCTGCTCGAGGCCAAAGCCGTGTTCGCGCCGATCCGGATCGAGCCCGTTGACCCGGGTACCGGCCGGATCCGGATCGTGAACGACTTCGAAGTACTCGACTTCTCCAACGTGCGGTTCACGTGGTCGACCGCGACCGGGATCGAGGGCGAGCTCCGCCAGCTGCGGACACCGGCAGGAGAGTCGGTCGAAGTCCGTTTGCCGGTCGAGCTCCGGGCCGGTCCCGACGCAGCCTGGATCACCGTTCGCGCCCAGCTGCGATCCGCGACACCGTGGGCACCGGCCGGCCACGAGGTTGCCGTCGGCCAGGTGGTGATTCCCGCGAAGGTTCGCGCCGGCGTGTCAGCGCACCACTCCGCATCGGCGAAGCCGGATGACGACGACCTGCAGGTCGAGATCACCGACGCCGGTGACATGACGTCGATCGTGTGGCGTGGCCGCAACATGCTCGCCGCTCCGGTTCGTCCGACGATTTGGCGTTCCCGGATCGACAACGACGGTGTCGAGCCAGGCACCCTCGGCATCGCCGGAGTGCACACGCGGTGGCTCACCTGGCACCTCCGCGCCCCGCTGCGGACGGTCCGGCCGTCGACGCGGGTCCGTAGGGGCGGTCGTGAGGTCATCACGACCGACTCGCTGATCGACGGGGTGCGGTTCCAGCAGCGATTCGACGTTGCGGGTCGGGAGATCCGCGTGGCCTGCGTCGCCGACGTGCCCGAGGCACGTGGCGACCTTCCCCGTCTGGGCCATCGGTTCACGCTCCCGCCCGGCGCCGAATGGATCTCGTGGCGAGGACGCGGACCGCACGAGTCCTACGCCGACCGGATCGCCAGTACGCCACTGGGCGACTGGAGCTCGACCATCGACGCGCAGTATGTGCCCTACATGCGTCCGCAGGATCACGGGCACCACGCCGACACGTCGACGTTCAGCGTCCACAGCGGCGACCAACCGCTCCTCGCGGTCCGCGCCGATCCCGGTCAGCGCTTCTCCTTCGCCGTGCGCCGACACAGCGACGAAGACCTCGCGGGGGCCCCGATTCCACCGGAGCTGCCCCGCCGCACCGAAGCGTTCGTCCACATCGACCATCTCCTTCGCGGCGTGGGTACCGGCTCGTGCGGACCCGACACGCTCGTGCCCTATCGCATAGGTCCCGGGACCTATCGATGGGGATGGACGGTCACGCTCCTCTTGTGAGCGTCGCCGTGTGTCGATAGACCACGTGAGCTGCGACAGCGAAGGAAGGGACCCGCGATGCACCGACGATCGATCACCGCAGCGATGAGCGCCGTTGTCATGGTGGGGGCGTTGGTCGTCAGTGACCTGGCCGAGGCGACCCAACGAACGACCGCGAAGACCACCGCGAAGCACTCCACGTCGGCGGCGAAGGCTGCCAAGGCGAAAGCGAAGACAACCAAGGCCAAGGCCAAGGCGAAGACATCGAACACGCCGGCCATGCCGGCTGGACCGATCCGCCCGTCCTCGTCGTCGGGCGCTGTTCCGATGATCGGCGGGTGCCCCGTGTTCCCGTCCGACAACCCATGGAACCTCGATATCTCGAACCAACCGTTGCATCCCCGGTCGGCGCAATGGGTCGCGTCGGTCAACAGCACGCGGACAACACTGCACCCCGACACCGGGTCCAACCCGGAATACGGGATTCCGTATGTGGTCGTACCACCGAGCCAACCCCTCGTCCCGGTCCGTTACACCGACTACGGGGACGAGAGCGATCCCGGCCCGTTCCCGATCCCCGCAGACGCGCCCGTCGAGGCCGGGAGCGATCGTCACGTGATCGTTGTGCAGAGCGGAACGTGCCGGCTTTACGAGCTCTTCAACGCCCGCCGAACCGACAGCGGATGGGAAGCGAGCTCGGGCGCCATGTTCGATCTCCGGTCGAACGCACTTCGGCCCGCCGGGTGGACCTCGGCCGATGCCGCCGGTCTCCCCATCACCCCCGGATTGCTTCGCTACGACGAGGTCGCGTCCGGTGAGATCCGACATGCGCTCCGGTTCACGGTGCGTACGACGCAACGTGCGTACATCTCGCCGGCCCGTCACTTCGCCGGCATCCCCGATGACCGCGTCCCGCCGATGGGGGCCCGGTTCCGCCTGCGGCGCGACGTCGACCTCTCCCGATACCGAGGGCATGCCCTCGTGATCCTTCGGGCACTTCAGCGCTACGGGATGATCGTTGCCGACAACGGCTCGAGCTGGTTCATCACCGGTGCGTCCGACACGCGGTGGGACGACGACGACCTCGCGCAACTGAAGACCGTCCCCGGCTCCTGGTTCGACGTCGTGGACACGGGATCGGTCGTGACCGCCGCGCCGCCGTAGCGGCCACGGTCAACCGCCGGTCACCACCCGTTGACCGCGTCGATGAGCTGGCGGAGCCTCCCCGGCTGGCGTCGGTTGAAGCGCATCGAAAGCCGGGAGAGGTCGAGTTGGTCACGTTCGGACCTCTCGACCGACGACGGATCGGCGCGAACGATCGCGCCGTCTGTCGCGTAGGAACCGAACCGCTCGACGAGGTCGACGAGTTGGTCGTCGGACGGCGGACGGTGCATGCGGAGAACGAGCTGCTCGCCGACCCAGCGGATCGAGTGATGGTTCGCGTAGAACCCCATGAGCTCCTGAACGGCCTCGTCGACGGAGTTGGTCACCCGGTACAGCGCGCGGTCCGACGCGCCCACCCATCCCTGCTCGATCATCACGTCGATGAAGCGATCGAGCGCGTGCCAGAAGCCCTGGCCCAGTCCGAGCATCACGATGGGAACCGGCGTCGCCTTGCCTGTCTGCAACAGGGTGAGGAGCTCGAACGTCTCGTCGAGCGTCCCGAACCCACCGGGCATGCAGACGAACGCGTCGCTCTCGCGGATCAGTGCCAGCTTCCGGGTGAAGAAGTACCGCATGTCGACGAGCCGGTCCGGATCGAGAAGGTCGCTGGCCTCGCTCTCGAAGGGAAGGCGGATCGCTGCGCCGAGCGCGCTCTCGCGTCCTGCGCCCTCGAGCCCGGCCGCCATGATCCCCGGTCCGGCTCCGGTCACGACCATCCAACCCTGGGCGGCCATCGCGGCCGCCAGCATCTTGGTCTGTTCGTAGAGTGGAGAGCCGACTTCGGTACGCGCCGACCCGAAGATCGTCACCTTGCGTACCCCCCGATACGGGCCGAAGGTGAGGTAGGCGTCGCGCATCTCGGTCAACGCGGCGTTGGCGATCTTCAGGTCGAGTCGATCGGCGCGGCCGCCGGCCGAGTCGAGCGCCATCCGTACGCCCGACACGAGGATCTCCCGTAACTGATCGCGGTTGTCGAGCCGCCCGTCGTTGTCTCGGACCCGTCCACCGACGAGTTCGAGCACGCGGTCGATCGTGGCATCGAGATCGGGGTCGCCGACCCGTCGTCTGCTGCTCGGCGCGGTCACGGGACTCGGGCTCTGACGGCTCCCGGCATCATCCGTCGGGTCGGCGGTCGGTCCGGATCCAGTCATGCCACCGACGGTACCGCCCGCCGCGTGACCGTCGACCACAGCCCATTCCTCGAGTGTGCCCGCCGAGTCAGGGTCGCGGTAGCAGTACGCGGCGGGCGTACTCGTCGACGCGCGCCCACTGGACGGCCGTCCGCTCGGCGATCGCCCGCATGGAGACCTCGGGGAAACCGATCAGATTGGGACGGATCGTGTCGTTGAGGCGGTCGGCGAGGTCACCTCGCAGCGCCGAGCGGCCGGAGGCGGCGCCGACGATCGACCCGACGGTCGCTCCGTTGCAATCCGTGTCGAGGCCCCCCATCACCGCGGTGGTGACGGCATCGACGCTGTCCATCCGGCCGAAGACGAGTGCCATGACACAAAGGGCCGCGTTGTTGATGGTGTGGATCGCGTTCATCACCGGCGGTGACATTGCGTTCGTCATCGACTCGACCTCGCTCATCGCAACCTCCCAATCGTCCGTATGCGCGCAGATGTCGAGCGTTGACCTCACCGCTCGGGCCAGGCGGCAGTCGGCGGGGATCTCCGAGAGTCCGATCTCGACCAGTGTCCGAGCGTCGTGCTCGACGAATGCGGCGGCTTGGATCGCGGCGAAGAACATCTCGCCGTAGATGCCATTGCGCGTGTGGGTCCAGCAGGCGTCGCGGTAGGCGAATTCGGCCGCCAACTCCGGTTTCCCGGCGCAGACCCAGGCCCAACCGTCGGCGCGGATCTGGGCGCCGATCCACTCGCGGTAGGGGTTGCGATGGGTACGGCAGAACTCGGGAGTCGCCACCGAACGCGCGCCCGGAGCGAACCATGCTCGGGCCGTGCGCGACGTCCAGTTGTTGAACGCCTGCAGTTCAGCGGTGCAGATGTCGGACAGAGGGATGTGCGAGGCCCACCACTGGGCAACGTCCTCCCAGGCGAACTCCGGGCCGTGCTCCTCGACGATGGCGAGGCCCGCCAGCGTGTAGTGGATGTCGTCGTCGGCCTCCATGAAGGCGATGTCCTTCCTCATCGACTGCGGACAGCGCAGGGTGATTCCGTCGCCGATGTCGGCCGACGAGAAGTAATCGCGCAGCGGCCAATCGCCTCGGGCCACGAGATAGCTCTTGATGTCGGCCCGCCCGGTCAAGTGGCCATCGTCGACGCCGAAGCCGAGGAACTCCACCGGCTTTCCCAGCGCACAGCCGGTGGCGCGTCCGGTGAGCGCCCCGTGAAGCCGATCGACGAGCTCGGCTTCGCTGGGCGTCCAATGGAGGTCGCGGGGTCCCGGTGGACGCAGCCGACGGATCGATTCGAGGTCGTCCGGCTCACGGGCGGCCAAGGCGGCATCGGCCGGAAGCGCGGCGAGTTCGTCATAGAGCCCCCAGATCACGCTCTCGTTCCAGGCATCCTCCGCGGGGTCGAGAGCATCGATGCGCGAGCGCAGGGCCTGCGGGACCTCGACGCCTTCGTCTCGTCGCTGGAGCATCTCTTCACGAAGAAGTGCATACGGGGTCGTCCAGAGCGTCATCGCAGCATCCTCCGGTCAGGCGAGCGGACCCGCCAGGGTACGACCGTTCCGTGCGGACAAGAAGCAAATCTCCGCTGTCCGGAGCGCAAACAGGAGATGTCTGCAATACTCTGGCCCCGCTCGGACGCATTCGGACCAGAGCCAGCATCCACACAGGGGGAAACACCATGAAGCGCATTTGGACCGCTCTTGCGGCCGGTACCGTGTTGAGCGCGTCGCTCGCCGTGCCGTTCGCCAACGCCGCATCGGCACCGAAGGTGGGCAGCGCGTGCGCCCGCAAGCAGGTCAACAAGACCGTCGGCACCCTCGTGTGCAAGAAGGAAGGCGGCAAGTACGTCTACCGGGCCGTGGCAGTCACCGCGGTGACCGTCGCTCCGGTTGCCGCTTCCGGTGCCTCGAACTCCGGCGCCGCCGCCGACGATCTCAAGGGAACGAAGATCACGTTCTTCCACTGGCGCGCCGAGGACAAGGACGTGCTCACCGCCATCATCAAGGACTTCACCGCGAAGACCGGGATCGAGGTCGAGCAGTCGATCAAACCCTCGAACGACTACCAGTCCCAAGCGCTCCAGGACATCCTCGACGGCAAGCCGGCCGACGTGTTCACCGCCTTCCGCGGCGCCCAGTTCTTCAACATGGCCAAGGCCAACGGCGGCAGCGTGTGGCTCGACCTCAGCAACCAGCCGTTCGTGAAGAACTACAACAAGAACCTGATCCTGCCCGGCCAGTTTGACGGAAAGCAACTGGGTCTGCCGTACCAGCTCGTGTTCAACATGCCGATCGTCAACACCGATCTGCTGAAGTCGCTGAACCTGACGCTTCCCGGAAACATCAACGACCTCCAGCGGTTCTGCCAGAGCGTCAAGGCCAAGGGCATCACCCCGATCGCCTGGCCGGGAGCGTCGCGCGGCAACGCCGGGCAGCTGTCGATGAACGGTCTCGTGATGAACGCCTTCCCGACCGACGACGCGTTCGGCAAGATCGACACCGGTGCCGCCAAGGTGACCGACTTCTGGATGGTCAAGGCGCTCCAGGACTTCAAAGATCTCGCCGCGGACTGCTTCGGTGACAACCCGCTCGCCGTGAATGACAACGGCGCCCTCGCCGACTTCGCCACCGGCAAAGCGCTCATGCTCGCCACCGGCACCTTCTCGATGGGCCCGGCGCTCAAGCTCAACCCGGCCCTGAAGTTCGGCCTCTACGTGCCGATCACCACGCCGGTCGGCCAGACCCCGAAGTGGGAAGGCATCTACAACGCCACATTCATCGTCGGTGTCAATGCCCGCCAGAAGGACGCCAAGAAGCAGGCTGCTGCGATCAAGTTCGTCGACTGGTTGAGCCAGCCGGAGAACGCGGCGAAGTACGCCAATGGCACCTCCCAGCACTCGACTGTTCTCGGGGTCCCGTACTCGACGACCGAACTGAAGGACACAGGGGTATGGGCGGACAAGCGGGTCTTCCTCGCCCCCCGGTTCCAGTTCCTGAACCTCGACGTTCGCAATGCCGTCGAGGACGCCTTCTTCGCCGTCGTCGGGGGTAAGGACGCCAAGGCTGCCGCTGAAGCTGCCCAGTCAGTCATCGACCAGAAGCTCGGCAAGTAACCACACGTCGACGGTCCGAAAGGACATCGTAGGAATGGAGACGATCACTCGGGCGCGGCGGCGCCCGTTGATCGCGCGTAAACCGCTCTATCTGTTCGCGGTTCCCTCCGTGGGGATGTACGGGCTGTTCTTTGCGTGGCCGACGGTGCAGGCGTTGTACTACTCGTTCTTCAACTGGGAAGGACCGGGCACCTCTCCGGCCTACGTCGGCCTCGAGAACTACAAGACGAAGTTCTTCGACGACACCACGTTCCACAACAGCGTGTGGGTCAGTCTCAAGTTCATGATGATCGTCGTCATCTTCCAGACGCTCATCGGCCTTGGTTACTCGGTGATGCTCGTGCGCAACAACCGAACGACGGTGTTCCTCCGGGCGCTCTACTTCCTGCCGACGATCATCGCGTCGGCGGCCGTCGGGTTCATCTGGAACTTCGTCTACGACCCATCGGGCGGCTTGATCACCACGGTGCTCAAGGCCCTCGGCACCGACTATCGGCCGGCGCTCCTGGGGAGCCCGAAGACGGCGATCTTCTTCCTCGCACTCGTGCAGATCTGGTTCCACGCGGGCCAGATGATGGTTGTCTTCGTTGCCGGCCTTCAGCAGATTCCCCGTGACTACATGGAAGCTGCGTCCATCGACGGCGCCACTCGCGGACAAACGTTTCGCAAGGTGACCTGGCCCCTCCTCGCGCCCGCCACCGGGATCGTGGTCGCCTACACCACGCTCCAGTCGTTCCGGGTGTTCGACCTGGTCTACGTGATGACCGAAGGTGGCCCGTTGAACTCCACGCGCGTGCTCGGATTCCACATCTACCGCACCGCGTTCGAGGCGTTCAGCTTCGGCGAGGCGGCGACCGAGTCGGTGCTCTTCATGGCGCTGATCCTGAGCGTGACGTTCTTCCTGCGCCGCGCGTTGCGACTCACCAATGCCGACGTGCGGGCGGATCACTCATGAACCCGATCACCGGCCGTCGCATCGGCAGCCGCATGCTGCTCGTCTTCTATGCGTTGCTCGTGTCGGTACCCATCGCCGTGGTGGCGTTCGGGTCGTTCAAGACGCAGCGTCAGATCATCACCAACCCGATCGGACCCCCGGGCCGACCGAACGTCAACGGGTACCGCGAGGTGCTCGACATCAACATCCTGCGGTCGATGCGCAACAGCGCGGTGGTCGTCGGCTCCTCCGTTTCGCTCACGCTTCTCTTCGCTTCGTGGACGGCGTATGCGATCACCCGTCTCGGTGGTTGGCGGGCCAAGGTGCTCTTCGGGTTCTTCACCGTCGGCATGGCCGTTCCGGCCCAGGTGAACGGCATCCAGCAATATGCGCTCTTCAAGCAGCTCGGTCTCACCAATTCACTCCACGGACTGGTCATGGTGAACATTGCGGTCACGATGCCGGTGGCCGTGTTCATCCTCACCGGCTTCATGCGCACACTTCCGCGGGAGCTCTTCGAAGCGGCGGTGGTCGACGGTGCCGGCCCGTGGAAGCTGTATCGACGGGTGGTCATTCCGCTGTCCACCCCGTCGTTGGCCGCCGTGGCGATCTTCCTTCTCGTCGCGCACTGGAACGACCTCTACTACCCGCTCCTCTTCATCACCGACGAGAGCAAGTGGACGATTCCGCGCACGTTGGCCTCGCTTCGCGGCGAGTTCAGCACCGACTTCTCCGCGCTCTTTGCCGGCGTGGTCATCGCCAGCGCACCGATGGTCGCCGCCTACGTGTTCCTCCAGCGATGGTTCGTCGCCGGCCTGACCAGCGGAGCCGTGAAGGGCTGAACGCCCACCGGGGTCAGCGTGTGCGGAATTGGGCGCGCCGACACCACCGCCACGGCCCTACGCTCATTGGCGTGAGTGAGACTTCCGGACGACTCGGTCCCGACCAACGGGAGGCCGGGTTGCGCCGGGCCCAGGCGGAGACCTTCGACGTCGTAGTGATCGGCGGTGGTGTGACGGGCGCCGGGGTCGCTCTCGATGCGGCGTCGCGGGGACTGAGCGTTTGCCTTGTCGAGAAGCGCGACTTCGCCTCGGGAACGTCGAGCCGCTCGTCGAAGCTCGTGCACGGGGGACTCCGGTATCTCGAGCAGTTCAACTTCGCCCTCGTCCGCGAGGCGCTGCGCGAGCGTCGGGTGCTCCTCGAGACGGTCGCCCCGCATCTCGTCCGGCCGGCACCCTTTCTCCTTCCGCTGCGCAAGCACTACGAACGTCCGTACATCGGTGCCGGCGTGCTGATGTACGACATCCTCGCCGGACGCAAGGCCGCCGTGCCGCACCACCGACACTTGTCGCATCGAGCGTGTCTCGAACTGGTGCCCTCACTCGACCCGACTGCGCTGGTCGGCGGGATCAGCTATTACGACGCCCAGATCGACGATGCCCGACATACCGTCGTCGTTGCCCGTACCGCCGCCTCCTACGGGGCAGTGTGCCTGGCCGGCCTCGCCGTCGAGAAGATCGTCGTCGAGAACGGCCGTGCCGTCGGTGTGCTCGTGACCGACCGGGAGACGGAAGCCGACGACTCGTTCGTCGTGCGTGGCCGCTGCATCGTGAACGCAACCGGGGTGTGGACGTCGGACCTCGAACGTTCCGCCGGCGTGACCAAGCCGCTGAACGTCCGCGCCTCCAAAGGCATCCACGTGTTGGTGCCACGCGACCGCGTGCGGTCCGGCACGGCGATGATCCTGCGCACCGAGAAGTCGGTGCTCTTCCTCATTCCCTGGGGGGACCGGTGGATCATCGGCACGACTGACACCGACTGGAACTACGACCTCGACCATCCGTCGGCCAGCGCCAGCGACGTCCGCTACGTCCTCAAGTGGGCCAACTCCGTTCTGAAGGAACCGCTCACCGAAGACGACGTGGTCGGGGTCTACGCCGGCCTGCGTCCGCTGATCTCCGGCGGTGAATCAGCCACGACGCAACTGAGCCGTGAGCATGCGATCAACCACGCCATGCCCGGGCTCGTGAGCATCGCCGGGGGCAAGTACACGACGTATCGCCTCATGGGTCGCGACGCGGTCGACGCTGCGGCCGTCGAACTCGGTCGGACCCTGCCGCCGAGTCCGACCCACGAAATCGGTCTGCTCGGCGCGGCAGGCCATGACACAGCCCTCGTTACTCTGGCCAAGCACGCGGGCGCTGCATTCATCGCCCCTGATGTGCTCGCCCATCTCGTCGCCCGCTACGGGTCGACCGCGTCAGAGGTGCTCGACGTGATCGCCGACGATCCCTCCCTCGCTGCGCCGCTTCCCGGAGCTGATCGCGGTGCCGAACCGCAACAGAAACCCGACGCCGACGAGTTCGACACCGGACACCGGGCGCTCACCACCGGCGGTCGATACCTCGTCGCCGAGGCGGTCCATGCCACCACCCACGAAGGTGCCCGCCACGTCGACGATGTTCTGACCCGGCGTACACGCCTGTCGATCGAGGTCGACGACCGCGGCGTGGCGGCCGCGCCCGTGGTGGCCAAGGCGATGGGGAAGGTGCTCGGGTGGGACGAAGCGACCGTTGAACGACAGACCGACCACTACCTGGCGCGGATCGACGCTGAGCGTCTGGCGCAGAGCAAGGAAGACGACGCCAGCGCAGATTCGGCGCGTCGTCCGATCCGCGACCTCAGGCTTCTGTCGGGTCACGCGTAACGCAACCGGTCGGCTCAAAGCAGTGGCCACACCGGATTGGTTGTCGGAACGCCCCGCCGTGATCTAGCGTTGACGGTGCAAGGGGGTGCGGGTATTCCGTCGGCCCACACCCTCTTGCACTTTCGCGTTCGGGGCAGTGCCACGGTGTGCGGCGGGACGTGGCGCCTACGGCCCATCGCCGACGCGGACGGGCCGGCCCGGATCAGCGGCCCAGTCGGACCACGAGCCGGGATAGAGCCGACCGGCCGGAAGATGGGCGAGTTGCAGGGCGAGGAGGTTATGGCACGCAGTGATGCCCGAGCCGCAATGGCAGACCGCAGGCCGATCATGACGGACCCCCAGCGACGTGAAGCGCTCTCGAAGGGCGTTCACCGGTCGGAAACGACCGGTGTCCTCGTCGAGATTCTCGTTCCAGGGCGCGGAAACCGCCCCTGGTATGTGCCCGAGGCGCTTGTCGATCGGATTCGGCTCGCCGCGGTAGCGGTCCGCGCTCCGGGCATCGAGGATGACTGCATCATCGCCGCGGCGGAGTGTGTCAACGGCGACGACATCCACGGTCGATCCGAGAGGCCACGGTTTCTCGGTGAACAGGGAGTCCGGGCGCTCTGAGGGGAGGTCGTTGCTCAACTCACCGGTCCAGGCGGAGATGCCGCCGTCGAGCACTGCGGCATCGTGGCCCAGAGCCGTGAGCATCCACCAGAGGCGAGCGGCGATCGATCCGCCGGCGTCGTCATACGCGACCACGACGTCGCCATCGCCGATCGCCAGCCGGTTCATCGCGGCGGCGAAATGTTCGGGGGAGGGGAGCGGATGCCGGCCCGGCCCGGTCCCCGAGGGGCTGGCGAGATCTCGGTCGAGGTCCACCCACACCGCACCCGGCAAATGGCCGGCGTCGTAGGCCGCCTCACCCGATTTCCCGTCGATGTACCAGCGCACGTCGGCGATGACGAGCGTGGGGTCGTCGAGATGGTCGGCGAGCCATTCTGCAGAGATGACAGGTCCGGGAAGCGAGAGCACAGGCGGTCCAAGGGGAGAGAGAAACGACGTGGGCGGATCGTAAAGCGTTCCGTCCTTCGATCGGCGGACCGGCCGTTCATCTGTAGCGCTCGAGCCCGGTCCAAGCACGTTCAACACCAAGGTCATGTGGGCCAGCAGGCTCGCTCGGGACAGCCGGCTGCCGTCTTCCCCGTCATTGCCAGCCCAAGCGAATGAGCTGGCCCACGGTGGTTCGGTCGGCGGCGTTCGGTTGTCGGCCGACGGCGGTTTGTCAGGGCGTACGCCAGCGATGTCCTTCGAGGTCCATCAACACGTCGGCCTCGGACGGACCCCAGGATCCGGCCGGGTACATCGAGACCGGCACGTCCCCGGCGGCGAAGCCTTGAAGAATCGGATCGACGATCTCCCAGGCGGTGCGGACCTCATCGCTGCGGATGAACAGCGTGGCGTCGCCGAGCATGGCGTCGAGGAGGAGGCGCTCATAGCCGTCGAGGTCTTCTTCAGGGAACTGGTCGTCGTAATCGAAGTCCATGTGCGCGGTTCGGACACGGAACGACTGCCCGGGGACCTTGGCCCCGAACCGAAGGGAGATGCCCGGCATCGGCTGGATGCGCACGGTCAGCGAATTCGGTTCGTGACGTGAGCCCATCGCTTCGGCGAACGGCTGCAGCGGAGCCTCTCGGAAATGGGCGGTGACCTCAGTGATTCGCTTGGGCATGCACTTGCCGGTGCGGACGAAGATGGGCACTCCGGCCCATCGCCAGTTCTCGCAGGCAAGGCGCATGGCGATGAAGGTCTCGGTGGTGCTGGTGGGACTCACGCCCTCCTCCCCGCGATAGCCGACCGCAGGCGCGCCGTCGACGACTCCCGCGGTGTACTGCCCACGGACGACCTGACGGACGACCTGGGACACGTTGAACGTCTTGATCGCCTGCAGCGCTTTGACCTTCTCATCCCGAATCGAGGTGGCGTCGATGCGGACGGGCGGTTCCATCAGGATCAGCGAGAGCACCTGCATCACATGGTTCTGAACGATGTCGCGCATCGCGCCAGCTTCTTCGTAGAACCCGCCGCGATGCCCGACGCCAATGGATTCGGCCACGGTGACTTCGAGATAGTCGACGTACGTGCGGTTCCACAGCGGCTCGAAGATCGTGTTCGAGAACCGGAGGGCGAGGAGGTTCTGCACGGTCTCCTTGCCGAGGTAATGGTCGATGCGGAACACCTGTGACTCGGCGAATCCGGCATGGATTTCCTCATCGAGCGCCTTCGCCGAAGCGCCATCGCGACCGAACGGCTTCTCGACAATTATGCGCGCATACGATGTCGGGCTTCCCGGGTGATTCAAGCCCGCTGCGGTCAGCCCTTGCACCAGAAGCGGGAACGTGCTCGGGGGTGCCGAGAAGTAGAAGAGTCGATTGCCGGTGCCGGGAGGAATGCCGAACCCTTCGTCGACCTCGGCCAGCACAGTGCGCAATCGGGCGTAGAGCGCCGGATCGCCGTACTCGCCCTGGACGTAGCGAAAGTGCGAGGTTCGGTCATGCCACGGTCCGGCGACGTCGGAGACGGCAGTGGACATCCGGGTACGGAAGTCGTCGTCGCTCATCTCCGTGCGGGCGACGCCGACCACCGTGAAGCGGGTGTCGAGAAAGCCCTGCTTCTCGAGGTCGGCGAGCGCCGGCATGAGCTTGCGTGAGGTGAGGTCACCCGACGCGCCGAAGATGACGAGAACGGTCGGTTCGACGATGACGGCGGCCGGAGCGCTCATCCCCTGGCGAAATCCCCGACCCGCGCCGCCAGGGTGGCGAGGAGATCATCGAAGCTCTTCGCGAACGAGGCGACGCCCTCGCGTTCGAGCACTTCGGCAACGTCGTCCATGTCGACGCCGACCGCGGCCAGTTCGGTCCACACGTGATGGGCGTCGACAACGGCCTCCACCGTGTCGACGGTGCGGGCGAGGGTCCCGTGATCGGCGAACGCCTCCAGCGTGGGCTCGGGGAGCGTGTTGACCGTGTCGGGGCCGATGAGCGTGTCGACGTAGAGCGTGTCGGGATACGCGGGATTCTTCGTTGATGTGCTGGCCCAGAGCGGGCGCTGCACTCGGGCGCCGAGGGCAGCCAGCCGGTTCCAGCGTGGCCCGCTGAAACTTCGGCGGGCCAACTGGTAGGCGAGCACGCCTTGGGCGATGGCGGCGCGGCCGCGAAGGGCGAGCGCGGCCTCGGTGCCGATCGCGTCGAGGCGCTTGTCCACCTCGGAATCGACTCGGGAGATGAAGAACGACGCGACGGACGCCACGCCGGAAAGATCCTCGGACCCGGCGTCGGCGAGGGCCTCGAGGCCGTTGATGTAGGCCTCGATGACAGCGTCGTAGCGGGCCAGGCTGAAGATGAGCGTCACGTTGATGTTGCGGGCCTCGGAGATCATCGCCTGGATCGACGAGACGCACGCCGACGTGGCCGGAATCTTCACCATCAAGTTCGCCTTGGCGACCCGCTCATGGATGTCGCGTGCTGCGGCCGTCGTACCCGGTCCGTCGTGGGCGAGCTCCGGGGAGACCTCGAGCGAGACGTAGCCGTCGACCCCCCGGCTCGAACGATGTACCTCGGCCAGTACGTCGCAGGCATCGCTCACGTCGTCGTCGGCCAGCGCCCAGAACGCTGCTGCCGGAGACGTCCCCTTTCCGAACAACACGCTGAGCTGCTCGTCGTAGTCGGCGGAACCGGCGATCGCCTTCTGGAAGATGGTGGGATTGCTGGTAACGCCGCGGACGCCGCGCTCGACGAGCCTGCTCAGCGTGCCATCTCGAAGATACGCGCGCTTGAGGTTGTCGACCCAC
>JANPFX010000074.1:0-7030 GCA_031423635.1 Acidimicrobiia bacterium
AGCATCGCCCGGCCGAGCTGCAGCGCAAACAGAGGGTTGCCGCCCGAGCTGCGGTGGAGGCGGGCTATCGACCGCCGTTCCAACCGCCCACCGAGGTGGCGGCGAAGCAGGCGCTCGAGCTCATCGGCGTCGAGCGCGGACAGTCGCAGCCGGGTGATCGGCATCCGTCCATCACCCTCGGTGTCGCCCGGGAAGACGGAGCCGGTGTCAGTCCGGCGAGCAAGCAGCAGCCCGATCCGCTCCTCGCGCAGGCGGCGAACGGCGAAGGTCAGCACACGTTGCGACGCCTGGTCCAGCCACTGCACATCGTCGACCCCTACGACGAGCGGGCCGGAGCGAGCGAGCGCGGCGAGCACGCCGAGGAACCCCAGGGCGACGGCGCGCGGAAAGTGCTCGTCATCGTCCGGCTCCGCCCGGAGCAGTGCCACCTCCAACGCCCGTCGCTGGGGCACTGGGAGTTCGTCGAGAACGACCTCTGGCACGTCGGTGAGCAGATCCGAGAGCGCGGTGAACGCCAGTTGCGCCTCCGCCTGAACCGGCCGACACTCGAGGACATGGAACGAGCGCCGTTCTGCGGCCCGGAGACCCTCCCGCCAGAGCGTCGTCTTGCCGAGGCCCGGCTCACCCTCGAGCACCAACATCGCTGGACCGCGGTCGAGGGAGTTGATGAACGTGTTCAGCTCCTCCAGCTCCGCGCCACGGCCGACTATCGGGTTCACCAGCCCAGGCAATCCCGCATCCGTCGACCGATTCGTCCGAGGTGGTTCGCCGCGCCTGACGGGCTCGCCACCGGCGCGGGCCGCGTCGTCCGTCGACACACCGGCCATGACGCCCTCCCGAAGTACTGACTAGCGGAACCGTACCATGACCGGCGTCGGAGCTCCCGCGATCCGACAGTCGCCGTCAGTCGAGCGTGACGTCGCGACACGCGGCGACGATAACGGTGGTGGGGCAGTCCAACGATTGACGGGCCAGCGGTGTGGCTCGGAGGGATCGTGTCGTCGTCGCCGGCCATGACCGGCACGGGACCGACACCCTCCCGAAATCCTCATCAGTCAGCTCGGTGTCGAACGGGTGGAATCCCGTTGGCGTGATATCTCAGCTTTTGGGTTTGCTCCCACGATTCAGGGTCACTCCATCTCCTGCTGATCGGCGGTGGCGGCAGCGACCGGCTTGCCCATCCGGGTGAGCGGTACAGGTGCGCCACCCGATGCGTCAACGACGTCCTCAATCGCGACAAACCCGGCTGCCTCCTACAGCGGGCGACCAGACCTGGTTGCCATGAGCTCGAGGCGCACGAAGCCCTCGTTCGCCGCGGCCGCCTCGCACTCCTCGAGCACCCGTCGACCGACACCTCGCCGAGCGAAATCGGGGTGCGTGTACATGGCGCGAACCCGCGCCGGATCGGTGGTCGGATCGAGCAACGCCGAATCCCGTCCTTCCGAGTGGTCGCCGCCGTACAGCGTCGAGCGACGACTCCAGCCCCCGCAGCCGGCGACTGTTCCGTCGATCTCCACGACGAAGTACGTCCCATCGTCGATCAGCTGCTGATCGATGCCCATGATCGCCTTGCTGGACTCGATCTGGCCCTGGTCGAGGAATTCCTTCTGCAGGTGCTCGATCGCCGCGTTCACCAGTGGAACGAGGCTCGGTACGTCGTCCACCGTAGCGAGCCGAATGGTCATCATCTTGCGCGTCACCTCCGGTTGAATTTGTCAGTGCAGCCACAAATCGGTACTGAGGTACTTCATGCCCGAGTCGGCGAGCACTATGACGGCGGTCTGGCCGACGTGCGCACCGCGGAGCAGTTGCTCTGCGGCGGCAAGAACCGCACCTCCGGAGAAGCCCGCAAAGATCCCCTCCTGTCGGGCGAGTCGGCGAGCAGCGTCCACGGCTGCGTCGTCGTTCACGGCGACGTAGCCGTCGATGAGCTCAGCAGACAGCTGCGGCAGCGTCGACATGGCGTAGCCCCCTCCCTGTATCCGATGCGACGGATCCGATACAGGCTGTCCGGCGAGAATTTCTGCGCCTTCCGGCTCGACGACGTAACAGCTGATGGACGGCCGTTGCGCCTTGAGGAACGCAGCGACACCGGCGAAGGTTCCGCCGGTCCCGACGAACTCGCAGAACAGGTCTACCTGCCCGTCGCTCTGACGCCATAGCTCGGCTCCGGTCCCGTCGCCATGAGCTGCTGGGTTCCCGGACAGCGTGAATTGGTCTGCGCGAAACGCGCTTCGCTCGGTCGCGATCGACGCGGCCACCGTCTCCACGAGTGCCAGGTCATCCCCGGTCACGTGTCCCGGGCGAGATCCGTCGCCCTGGCAGACGAGGATCACCTCAGCCCCCATTGCCCGCATCATCACGGACCGTTCGGTCGAATTCCCGGACGACATCACGGCGACAAAGGGATACCCCTTGACGGCGCAGACCATCGCCAAGCCGGTCCCGGTGTTCCCGCTCGTCAGCTCCACGACCGTCTGCCCTGGTCGAAGCGCGCCCGACCGCTCTGCATCTTCGATGATCCGCAGTGCGATCCTGTCCTTCTTCGAACCGCCGGGGTTCAGGTACTCCAGCTTCGCCAACACCCGACCGTCGATCCCAGCCGACACGCGGCCCAGGTCCACAAGCGGGGTGCCGCCGATCGCCTGCAGGACCGACGCGCAGACCACCCCTCCCCGGTCGGATACGGCGTCCATTTCTGCAAGGTACCGCATGCGGGCTTGCAGTTGAGAGCGGATGCCCGCGGGGTACCTCACGTCGCGTCCGAGGTCGTTGGGCGCGTGCCGGAACGCCGACGTCCTGCGAGGCAAAAAGAGCAAGAAATGTGTTGACGTTTTCCGGCCTTCGAGCGTCGTTACGGAGTGTCCTGAGTGGGTTCGACTCGACCAGCTCCGGGCGTCAGGCCAGCCGATCGAGCAGCGCGGATGCGCTCGCCGCGAGCATCGGGAGGCGATCCGCGATCGTCGCCATTCGAGGGTCGGTGCTCTCGCCGCGCTTCCAGCGTCGGTGTAACTGTTGGATCACGACTCCTGTCTTCCAGAGCGCGAACGCCTCGAACCATGCGACGCCCGACACGTCGATTCCGGTTCGTCTCGCATAGTGCGCCGTGATCTCCGCCCTGGCCGGAAGCCCCATGGAGAGCAAGCCCTCGTGGCTGATGCGGCGTTGGCCCGGCGCGTCGGACGGGTCGGGCCAATAGTTGAGGAGCGTCCCCAGATCGACGAGGGGCTCGCCGACCGTCGTCATGTCCCAGTCGAAGATCGCCGCGACCCGATCGGGCTCGCCCGCACGGAACTGGCAGTTGTCGAGCTTTAGGTCGTTGTGCACGAGCGAGACCCTGGTCGGCGCGGGCACGGAGGTTGCGAGTCGCTCCGGGATCTCATCCATCTGGCGTGGGCCGTCGTCGGGCCGGACCAGGCTCCACCGCGTCGACCAGCCCGCGACCTGGCGGGCGGCGAAGCCATTGGGCTTGCCGAGGTCACTCATCTCGGCCGCAGCGACATCGACCAGGTGAAGATCGGCCATCGCGTCGACGAGTGCGAACGACACTCTCCTCGCGACGTCCGCCAACCCGGCGATCGATGCGGGGAGCTCTCCGCTGATCACCTCACCGACTCTTCGTTCCATGACCACGAAGTCCGACCCGATGACTCCGTGATCGGTGCACAGCACGAACGCTCGAGGTGCACGGTCGAACACCCGCCACAGTCTCGACAGGACGCGGTACTCGCGTTTCATGTCGTGAGCCCCGGGAGCGACGACGCCGAACGGCGGGCGGCGCATCACGAGCTCACGATCGCCGAAGCGGAGCAGATAGGTGAGATTCGCCGAGCCGTTGGGGAACTGGAGCACGTCCATCCGGGAGTGATCGGTCGCAAGGTCGTCGATGGTTCTGCGGAGTTCGGCCTCCAGCGCGTCCCAGTCGAGCTCCTCGCCTGGGCGAACCTGCGCCAGCTCCGGAGGCGTCGCCTCGCTCATCCGTGCTCTCCGTCGAGTTCGATCCAGTGGAGGTCCTGCGTGAACTGGGGGTCGGTCTCGAAGTCCCATGCCATGGTGGCCCCCTCAGGTCGTGGTCCGGCGAGTCCGTCCGAGTGTCACATGCCCGAGACCACCGAGCCAAAGGACGCTCAACTGTGCCGGGCGTCGAAGCTCCGCACCACGGCGTTGATCGGGGCGAAGAAGGCACGGGCACGTCGATCTGCGAGGCTGAGGCCATGCGTTATCGACGACTGGGCCGCACCGCCCTCCAGGTCAGCGAGTTGTGTCTCGGCACGATGAATTTCGGGCCGCAGACGCCCGAGGACGAATCGTTCGCGATCATGGACCGCGCGCTCGAGCTCGGGATCAACTTCTTCGACACAGCGAATCGCTACGGCGGCGACCAGGGCGCTGGCGCCACTGAGTCGATCATCGGACGCTGGTTCGCCCGGGGCGGCGGGAGGCGGGACAAGATCGTCCTGGCCACGAAGCTCTTCGGAGCGATGTCTGCGTGGCCGAACGACGGCCGGCTGTCGGCACGCCACATCCGGATGGCGTGTGAGGACAGCCTTCGGCGGATGCAGACCGACCACATCGATCTCTACCAGATGCACCACATCGACCGGACCGCGCCGTGGGACGAGGTCTGGCAAGCGATGGACACGCTGATCCAGCAGGGCAAGATCACGTATGTCGGCAGCAGCAACTTCGCCGGATGGCACATCGCTCGAGCGAACGAAGTCGCCGCCCGACGGAACACGCTCGGTCTCGTCAGCGAGCAGAGCCACTACAACCTCTTGGTGCGGACCGTCGAACTCGAGGTGCTCCCGGCATGTCGCGAGTACGGCGTCGGCGTGATCCCGTGGAGCCCGCTGTCGGGCGGGCTGCTTGGCGGCGTCCTCGGTGATTCCGACCGCAGCCGTCGCCAGTCGCCGCAATCGCTGAAGCGGATCAACAAACTGCGTCCTCAGCTGGAGCAGTGGGAGCAGCTGTGTGCCGATCTCGGAGAGGAGCCTGCAGCGGTGGCCTTGGCGTGGCTCCTCGCCCAGGACGGGATCGCCTGCCCGATCATCGGCCCGCGCACACTCGGTCAGCTCGATGGCGCCTCGCTGCGCTCCCTCGAGATCACCCTTGCCCCGGACACGCTGGCCGCGATCGACGCCACGTTCCCCGGTCCTGGCGGTACTGCGCCCGAAGCGTACGCCTGGTAGCCCGACGGTCTGAGGAATCGGGCGGCGTAAGATTATCGAGGGTGCCGTCGGCTCGATATCGCCGGAGTCTGATGTCAAGACCGACACGCTGCCTCGGCGGGCTAGACCTGCACCACGAACACCACCGCGGCGTCAACGAAGTCCGCGGTCTTTGACTGACCACAAAGAAGGCCAGCAGCGCGGACGATCGAGCCGTCGAGGGCGACCTCATCACAATGGCGCAAGCTCTAGTCAGCAGAACTTTTCGACTGCCATCGCGCCACGTCTTGGGTGATCGCCCAACGAACGACTGAGCGACGGAGGACGTCACAAGCTTGTGCGGGCGACAGGACTTGAACCTGCACGTCTTTCGACACCAGGACCTAAAACCCTCATTTGCCGCTTTTTCTGGTGTTGTCGGGTGACGGGAAATGGTGTCTGAGCTGGGATTTCGTGAAACGCTGTGTCGGCGGGTGATGGCGAGTTTCGGCCTGTTTTGCGCAGTTCCGTTAGCAATCCGTTAGCAAATTCGGGTCAATGACGGGCGCTCGGAGCGCGTCGCCGTTGATCCCTTCCCGTGATTGTTGTCGAAGCGTACGACGGTGTGGACGACATGGGCTCCTGAACCCGCCTCCGGCCCGCTGCGCGGCGGGACCGCCGAAAAGTCGCGAGATAGTCAGCTGATCTTGACCTCAGTGACCATGCCGAGTTGGGCGTGTGGTCGGCCCTTGGGGTCGGGCATGAAACAGACGAACGCGTACGAGCCGCGGACGAGCGTGAGGTCGGCGACCATCGTGATGCCGCCGTCGATCAAGGGCAGTTCTTGCGTTCCGGTTTCCTCCACCGTCTTCGGTGGTCCCTGGAGGTCGGACGCGATCTCTTTCCTGACATCTTGGATGGTCTTGCCGGGTTTGATCCGGAACATGACGGCGTGATGGCGTTCCTGGCCGGCGTTACTGAAGGCGACCTTATTCGGTCCCGCCTTGAGGCCCGTGATGTCGTACCCGTATTCCTTGGCGACGATCGACGCCGAGCCGCTCGGTGGGGTCACTGACTTCGCACCGGTTGTCGTGAAGCGACCGAAGGGTGTCTTGCCGTCGAGTTCGGAGCCTCCGGCGAAAACAATCCATACGTAGGAACCTTTGTCGAGGTTCACGGTGGCGGTCGTGCTTGAACCGCCCCCAGCTTTGGTCGTGCCGCCGAACACCTCGATCCATGCGGGCGGGGGCTCGTCACCGTTCACCGCCTTGGAGATGGCAGCGTCGGTGCGTATACCCGACACTCGGACGAACTCAACATCGACGGCGAACGCCCCGGTGTTCTTCAGGGTGACCTCGGTGATGCCGCCGGCCGTTGTCTTGGGAAAGCCGGTGAGCGTCTTGCCGTCGAAAACCACGGCGACTTTTGTCGGTCGGGCGTTGCCAGCGGCGACGGCCGGACCGGGAACAGCGAGTATGCCGGGTGCGAGCAGGACTACGGCGAGCGTGGCAACACAGAAGGGGCGGCGGGAACGAGACGTTGGAGGTGTCATGATTCGATGAGACCAGGCCAGTTGTCCCGCCGAACAGAGACAGCTGTCGTGAAACCTTGGGACATCACCTGCACTGGACCTGGGCCTTTGCCTGCGAGGTCAACGCGGGCGTGGTCGCAGCCCGGCATCTCGTGCTGCGGTGGCCGCTTCGTGCCGGTCAGCCACGCCGAGCTTGGTGAAGATGTTCGAGACGTAGTTGCGAACGGTCTTGTACCCGAGGTGGAGCCGCAACGCGATCTCCCGGTTCGCCAAACCGTCTGCGAGCAACTCGAGCACGGCGCGTTCGCGATCGGTCAGTTGGGGGAAGATGACTGCGTTGTCCGTAAAGGGC
>JANPFX010000075.1:0-4762 GCA_031423635.1 Acidimicrobiia bacterium
GCATCGGGCTCACGTCACGAACGCGCCGACCGAAGCGATGAACAACCTCATCAAGCGAATCAAGCGAGTCGGCTTCGGATTCCGTAAGTTCACCTACTACCGGGTTCGTGCCCTGCTCTACGCCGGCCGACCAAACTGGGATCTACTCGCAACCATCACACCCCGCTGAAATCCGAAGAGCCAGTAAACCGAGATCCGATAGTTCGACGCGTTGTAGTCGGTCGTTCCGTCGGTGACCTCGACGAGGAGACCGCCCGGTTCATCGATCAGCAACGGCAGAAGGTGATGAGAAGTGATCAGGTGGGTATCGATGGCCAGGCGAAGAATCCGCAGGCCCTTTTCGAGATCGTGCTCCCAGATCGGAGTGTTCCAATCTGCCGGCCCACCCTTGAGGTTCTCGGCACCCCAAATGTCGTTGACCATCACATCGACGTGACCGTGATCCTTCCGAACACGTGCGGCCAAGGCCCCTACCTGTACGGTGTAGAGATGATCGACCTGTATGGCAATTCCGATCCCGCCGAGCTGCGTGACGAGGTCCGCGGTCTCTTCGATGGTCTCGGGACGGTCATAGTCCGATCCGCCCCGACCCGTGACGCTGCTTCGCCCGGTGCACACCACCGTGGCACCCGCTTCGCCCAACGCCGCCGCGATACCACGCCCGGCCCCTTGGTCGCCCCGGCGACCACTGCGACGTGTCCAAGTAACGCATCCCGGCTCGGCGTCCAATCATTCACGCGCGTGCTGCGACGAGATTGGGGAGGTGATGCAGCGAGTTTTGGAGGTGGTCCGGCGGGAATGGCGGGAAGCCGATGTGCTCGCGAATGCCGGCTGGGACCGCTGACCAGTCATAGGTCAGGGTCACCGTGGTCTGCGACGGTCCGTTCGCCTCGAGGTCGTAGCGCCAGATCCAGCCGCCGAAGCTCAGCTCTCCGGTCTCGGGCGACTCCGTCCCCGGCTTCCACGCGATGGCCCGCGGCTCGTCGAACACCTCGACCCGGTTGGCCATCTTGTAGTCCTTGTCCGGGTGGTTCTCGTGGAACATCGCCATTCGAAACACCTGTCCGGCGGCGGTTATGCGATCCCCGTCGAGGGACTCGCGGACCCATCCGGTGCCGTCGATGTCGGCGTGGGCCGACGGGTCAGCCAGTACCGAGAACACCGCTTCCCGGGACGCCTCGATTGTGGCGGACGCGGTGGCGCGCTCGGTTTCCTTTCCCGTGAGACCGCTCGCCGGGCCGGCACTTGTCGGCGCATCGGACTTCGTGCCCACGTCGGATGCCGCATCTTCCACGACGGCTTTCAGTCCCTGAAGCACGCCCGCCCAGTTCTTTTCGTAATCGGCCCGATTTTTCCGATCTGCTTCAGTCACCTCGCCATTCATGTTCGACTGCGTCAGATCGACTCGCGTACCTGACCCGGCCGCATGGAGTGTCATGGTCACGGCGTGATAGTTCTCGGGCCGATCGTCGCCACCCCCGAGTGGGCTCCAATGCGAAAAGCTCACCTGCTTGTTCGGTTCGTACACGAGGATCTCGCCCTTGTCCTGAAACGGTTTGCCTTTCCAATCACCCGACCACGTGATCGGACTACCCACCTTCCAGTCAGTCTTCACTGTTGCACCCATGAAGTACTTCTCGATCGCCTTCGGATCGATCAACGCCGCCCAAACTTGCTTCTTGGACGCCGAGACTGTGGTTGACACTTCGGCGGTGTACTCACTCATGGGAGCCTCTCTCAATGTGCATCGAGGAATGTGCGTAGCCGTTACCCAGGCGCTGCCGTGCATAAACACCAACCGCCGCCCGCAACCCCGGCCAACCCGGGGCGGTCACACCGGGCTTCGGGGCGGCACGAGCGAAGCGGCGCGATCACATTGCGGGCGCCACCAGGGTTTGGCGGACTGCGCATTTCATTGCTCGTTGCGTAGCGATCGGGCCGAAACGCTCTGGTTCGCTCTAGTGATCGCGTCTCGACCGCCACAATCCCTTGTTCGGCTGACGCGACGAGTGGTTTCAGTCGTTGCGGGCGAGGAGGCGATCGGCCAGTTGGGTTGGGTGGCTGAGTGCGATGAGGTGGCCGCCTGGGGTCTCCTCGATGTTGAGCCCGAGGCGCTGTGTTGCCAGTCTGCGTTGGAATTCGATCGGGAACAGCCGATCGTCTCGACCGCTGATGACCCGGGTCGGGATGTCAGGGAGTCGTTCGAGCGCGAAGACAGACCCCATCGGTGTGTCGGATTGAACGGGTTCGCCTCGATCGAACGCTGCTGTGCGGACGTCGTCGGGAACGTCGTGGAAGAAGTCCTCGATGAAGTCGAATTCGGGTGACCGGCCGTCACGATCGGCCATCTCTCGCGCCGCATCACTCTGGCCGGTGTTCGAGAACCATTGTCCGGGCGACTCACCCGGCGCGGGGATCATGGCATTGACGAAGATCAGTTCCTGTGCGCCGAGTTCGTCGACGGCCATTGGCGCCGAGAAACCTCCCAGCGACTGGGCCACCATCACGATGTTGCTCGAACCCTGCCCTGCAGCAACGATCGTTGCGGCGTAGTCGCCCAAAGTCGCCGAGTCGTCCGCCGCTGGGAGCTCGACCGGAATGACTCGGTGCCCAGCTGCTTCAAGCAACGGAACGACGCGGTGCCAGTACCAGGCGCTACCGCCAGCCCCGGGGACAAGGACGAACGTGCGAACGGATGTCACGATCGGGTCGCTGGAGCTGTCGGTCATTGCGTGGGCTCGCTATCACTCGGGATCGGTGTCGGTCGTTCCGGAAGTTCTCGATTACCGGCACCGTAGGGGCGTCGTACCGATCATCGGTCCCGACTAGGACGTCACGGTTTCTCGGCGAGGGTGTGGGCGACGAGCGCGTTGGCGTGTCCGTGGCCCATGCCGTGTGTGGTCTTGAGCCAGGCGACAACTTCCATGTGCTTCGTAGAACCCTGCTCGCGGATGAGCTGCGTCCATTCGGCGATCGTCTTGCCGTAGGTGCGTTCGATGGAGGGAAAATACGATGCTGGCCCCTGTACCTTCGCCGCTGCAGGCGCCGCGGCAACACTCTTCTCCGGTTTGGCGCGGGGAGTCTTCGGAGCGGAGGTCGTAGCGGAGGTCTTGGCGGTGGCTGTCTTGCTCGTTGTCATGATCGGTTTCCTGACTGGTTCGGGCCGGCTGTCTTGAGGTGGCGGTGCGCGTGATTGCGAGTGCGTTTGGGCTCAGCGTTGTCGGCCGGCGAGGAAGAGCTCGATGGCTTTCACGATTCGCCGTTCGCGGGTCTCGGAAGTCTTCGCCGCGTTGATGTTGTCGACGTGGTAACGCTGCACGCTGTTCGACAGCGCATCGAAGAATGTCTTCGATACCGGTTGCTTGTTGAGTGCGTCGAGGAAGTCCTCGGGAAGCTCGACGTTCCTCGGACTGTCGGCGACGGCAATGGTGACGGTGATCGGGTCGCCAGCGCCCAGGCCGGTTGTCTTGCGCACCGCGGCGCTGACGCTGATCAGATGTTTGCCTGCCATGACACCAACAGTGTTGCGGTACTCGTAGCCGTTGACCGAGACGATCACGGCCGGGCGGGATCCGGCTTGCAGGGCCGAGACGACTTCGTCGGGGACGACGATTCCGGTGTTGTTCCCGAAACCGGTCAACGTTGTCGTGAACGTGACCGGGCCTCGTGCGTCCGTCTTCGATGAGGAACTCATGTTGCGGAACCGAGTGATGTCGTGGCGTTCATCGGGGTGTCCCTTCAAACATCTGGCCGATGCGGATGGCGTTGCCGAAGGGATCGCGGATACCGAAGTCGATCCCGTAGGGCTTGGTCGACGGTTCATCGGTGATGTCGACTCCACGTTGGCGAAGCGTTTCGAACGTGGCCTTGGCGTCGTCGGTGGTAAGGCACAGCCAGCCCCCCATGGCGCCCTTGGCAACGAGCTCGCGGACCTGGGCGGCCGTCGCTTCATCCATTGCCGGGGCGCCCGGACGCTCCAGGAGGATTTCCCGGTCCGGGTCACCCGGGACACGGACGGTGAGCCATCGCATGAACCCGAGGTCCACATCGGAGGCGACCTCGAGCCCGAGTGTGTTGACGTAGAAGTTCAAGGCTTCGTCCTGGTCGAGGACGAAGATCTGAGAGCGGCTGATCGAGTTGTACATGGCTTTGAGGCTACGGATCGCCAGGCGTCGTTGCTTCTCCGAAACTGCTCGGTCTGATCCAACTCTTCACGAAGCATCCCGGCACCGCTGGGAACGGCTCCCGGGTCCGGTACGTCGACGGGGCCTCACCGACGATCAACGTGAACGTGCGACTGAACGTCCCCAGGCTGGAGAAGCCGACCTCCATACAGATTTCCGTCACCGAGCAATCGGTGTTTCGCAACAGGTACATGGCCCGTTCGACGCGTCGGCGTTGCAGGTACCGGTGCGGTGTCTCGCCGAACGTCGCCTTGAATCGTCGAATGAAATGCGCCGGCGACACCAAAGCAATATCGGCAAGCGCGTCGACGTTGAGCACGTCGCGGTACGAGCGGTCCATGGCATCGCGCGCCTTGAGCATCAACCGATTCGAGAGTTCTTGCTCCGATGTCACATCCACAGCCAATCACGCGGCCGTGAAGTGGCAACCCCGCACCCGGGGGAAACACGTTGCCCCTCCTCTTGACTCACGAGCAACATCCCAGAACGCTGACGACAGCATCCCAGACCCCCCGATCTCGCGCCGAAGTCAGAAGAAATCGACCAATCCGGGATGCCCGAGTCAGTGCCCGAGGGCA